>DATMJK010000032.1:0-15457 GCA_035553915.1 Candidatus Limnocylindrales bacterium
CGTCAGCCCCTCCTGACCGACGATCTTGACCTGCGCGCCACGCTGAATGGGCCGCTCGTCGGCGCTGCGCGCTGTCCACTCCTCACCACCAGCATAGACCGACCCGATCGGCGCCAGCGGCCGGCGCACCTGGCCCAGCGAGTTGAGCGCCAGCCCGGAGCCGATCAGCCCGTCGCCGGCAATGGCCATCCTGCGTGAGCGAATGACCGCGTAGACGATGAAGATCATGAAGCCGGCGGTGAGCACGGTCATGGTCACGATGACCGGGATGGCGACTGCAACGTCGGGCGCGGCGGGCGTGCCCGGCTCGGTGTAAAGCGCCGCCGCGCCCAGCGCGAAGCAGACGATGCCGGCAACCGTCAAAAGGCCATGGCTGGTGACGCTGAGCTCGAGCACGAAGAGCACGATCGCGAGCGCGACGAGCAGCAGCCCGGCGACGTTGAGGGGCAGGCTGCCGAAGCCGATAAAGGCGAGGATGATCGAGATCCCGCCCAGGATGCCGGTCACGAAGTTCGGGTTCTGCAGCTCGAAGATGAGCCCGTAGAACCCGACCGTGAACAGGATGAAGGCGATGTTCGGGTCGGACAGCAGGTGCAGGAAGGCCTGCAGGGGGTTCATCCCTAGCTCCTCGGTCGTGGCGCCGGCGAGGTCAAGCGTCACCGGCTGGCCGAGCACCTGGACCGTCGTTCCGTCGGCGAAGGCGAGCACGTCCTGGATCGTGGCTGCGACGCCGTCGACGCCACCCTCCTGGACTGCCTCGCTGGCGGTATAGGAGCGCGCCTCGGTGACGGTCGTCAGCGCCCAATCGACGTTGCGTTCCCGCAGCTCGCCGATACCGCGCAGCATGGCCAGCGTGTCCTGCATCACCTTTTCGCCGAGCGCGCCCTCGATGTCCTGGCCCTCGCCGGTGATGGGCGTGGCCGCGCCGATGTTCGTTCCCGGCGCCATCAGCGCCACGTGGCCGGCCATGGTGATGAACGTGCCCGCGCTGGCTGCGCGGCCGCCGGCAGGGGCCACCCAGACGATCGTCGGCAGCGGCGCCTCGAGCAGCGTCTGGACGATGTTGCGCGTCGCGTCGAGCGAGCCGCCGGGCGTGTTCAGCCGGACGACGGCCGCGCTGCGGCCCTCGCGGGCGGCCTTGGCCAACCCCTCCTCCAGGTAGCCGGCCATGACCTGGTCAACGATGCCCGTCGTGGGCAGGACGTACACGCTCGGGGCGCCGGGCTGCGTCTGGCCAAAGGCGCTGCCCACGATGAGCGCCGCCAGCCCGAGCGCACCAAGGAGACTGGCCAGGTGGCGCAAGGCCTGGCGAGGCGGCCGACGGACGGGTGAACTGATCATCTGTTCTGATGGGATTATCCCACCTGCTGGCCGGAACCCCCTCGCAAGTGCTCGAACAGCAGCGCCGACCACGTCTCGAGGCGATCCGCCACCTCCTCGACCTGGTCCAGGGTCGCGAACTCGCCGCTCAGCTTGTCCGACTCGCGCACGCTCACCGGCTGGCCGCCGGCATCGGCCACGAAGACGAGCCCGAGGTGCACTGCACCGACCGGGTTGTCGTCGTCGTTGAGCACGCCCAGGGGCTGGAAGTCAGGCGTGAAGCTGGCAGCCAGCTCCTCGCGCCATTCCCGCTCGAGCGCCGCCAGGACGTCTGCGTCGCCCGGGTTCATGTGCCCGCCGACGCCGATCGAATAGCGGTCGAACAGCCGCGCGTCCCCCCCGGCGCGCGTGCGCCGCATCAGGAAGATGCGCTCGTCGTCGCGCAACACGAGGTACGGGATGACCTGCTTCCAGGCAGGGTCATCCTCGGCCGCGCTTCGCGGCCGGTAGGAGGCATGATCGCGGATGGCCCGCAGAAACGGCTCGAGTGAGGTCGCGCGCACGCCACGCCAGCCAAAGCCGCCGGGCACGCTGGCGCGCGGCAGCCCCAGGACCAGCTCATCGTCAGAGCCCACCGCGCCATGATCGGCCATCCGGCGCGAAGGCAGGAGGCCGGCCGGGAGATAGCCGGCCTCCTGCAATGCGCGACCCTACGCGGGCACGGCCTCGCGTGACTCCTCGCGCACGGGTGCCGGGCTGTAGGCGTAGTCCTCGAGCCGACCGGCCAGGTGCGCCTCGTAAGCGGCCAGGTCGAAGTGGCCGTGGCCCGAGAGGTTGAACAGGATCACTTTGCCCGCGCCCGACTCGCGCGCCGTAAGCGCCTCGTCGATGGCCACCCTGATGGCGTGATTCGACTCGGGCGCAGGCAGGATGCCCTCGGTCCGGGCGAATTGCACGCCGGCCTCGAACGACGCGCGCTGGTGCACCGCGCGGGCCTCGACCAGGCCGTCGTCGACGAGCTTGCTGACCAGCGGCGCCATGCCGTGGTAGCGCAGCCCGCCGGCATGGATGGGCGGCGGCAGGAAGTCGTGGCCGAGCGTGTGCATCTTGACCAGCGGCGTCATCTGCGCCGTGTCGCCGAAGTCGTAGCGGTACTCGCCGCGGGTCAGGCTGGGCGCCGCCTCCGGCTCGACGGCGATGACCTGGTAGCGGCCCTCGCCGCGCAACTGGCGGCCGAGATAGGGGAAGGTCAGGCCGGCGAAGTTCGAGCCGCCGCCGACGCAGGCGATGAGCACGTCCGGCTCCTCGCCGGCCATGGCCATCTGCTCCATCGCCTCCAGGCCGACGACGGTCTGGTGGAGCAGCACGAAGTCGAAGACAGAGCCCAGCGAGTACTTGGTTCCGGGATGGGTGACCGTGTCCTCGATCGCCTCGCTGATGGCAATGCCGAGCGAGCCCGGGTTGGACGAGTCCTGCTCGAGCAGCTTGCGGCCGTAGGCCGTGTCGGGGCTCGGGCTGGGCACGACCTGCGCGCCGTAGGTCTCCATCAGGATCCGGCGATACGGCTTCTGGTCGTACGAGGCGCGGACCATGTAGACCTTTACGTCGAGCCCGAAGAGCGAGCCGGCGAAGGCCAGCGCGCTGCCCCACTGGCCGGCGCCGGTCTCGGTGGCCAGGCGTTGCACGCCTTCCTGCTGCATGTAGAACGCCTGGGCGATGGCCGTGTTCGGCTTGTGGCTGCCCGACGGGCTCGTGCCCTCGAACTTGTAGTAGATGTGGGCCGGCGTGTCGAGCGCCTTCTCGAGCCGCCGCGCACGGTAGAGCGGCGATGGCCGATAGAGCGCGTACGCCTGGCGGACGGGATCGGGGATCTCGATCTCGCGCTCGGTGCTGACGACCTGCTTGATCAGCTCCATCGGGAACAGCGGCGCGAGGTCGCCCGGGCCGATCGGCTGGCCCGTCCCTGGGTGCATCACCGGCTCAGGTGGCGATGGCAGGTCGGCGGCGATGTTGTAGAAGGAGCGCGGCATGCGCTCCTCATCAAGGACGAACTTGGTGCGATCGAGAGTCATATCGATTGGCCTCCGCTTCTGTCCCGGCCTCGTTCCGGGGCCGAGATACACGTAACCGGCCTTCGTCCTGCCGGGACGAAAGGCCGGTCCTTCCGCGGTGCCACCCGATTTCGACGGCGTGAGCCGTCGCACTCGTCTCGCCGACGGGTCAGCCTGAGCCGACCGATCGGTGCTGCCGTGATAACGCTGGCGCTCTGCGCCGGAGCCTAGCTGCGCGCCCTCCCCCTCCGGCGGGCGCCCAGTTCGGTCCGGAGGCTCCCGGGTCCATTCCTCACCGCTGCCGTCCCGGCTTGCACCAACCGCCAGGTCTCTGCATCGGCCGCTCGGTGAGTACTAATCCCGATCGTCGCCTCGTCTTCAGTTGCCGGCGAGTCTACGCAGGCGCGCGTGTCCGCGTCAAGCCTCAGCCCTCAGCCCGCGCGGCGCCCGACCAGGCTGAACAGCCGGCTGCTGGCGCTACCGATGTAGTAAGGCAGGCGGTGGGCCACCCGGATGTGGTTGCCGGCAAGCTCAATCCACTGGCCGCCAAACGATTCCTTGAAGGACAGGAGCCCGTGCATCGCCTCGCCCTCGACCGGCCGGCGGCGAGCGCCCTTGACATCCACCCCGCCGAGGTCTACCTCATCAAGGCCCTCCGCGATGGCGAGCTGGATGGCCCGCCACAGCAGCAGGTGGATGACTCCGGGGAACTCGCGTCGATGCGCGGCAAGGTCGCCTGCGTTCGAATAGGTCAAGCGCCTGCCGTGGCGGTAGAACAGCCCACCGCCGAGGAGCCGGCCGTCCGGTGCCCGAACCTCGAGGAACATTGCCAGCCCGCCGAGCACGGCGCGAGTGGACCAGTCCCGAAAGCGCTCGCGGCTGACCATGCGGAAGCCGCGTCGCTGCGCCGTCTCCAGGAGCAGCTCGTAGAAGCGATCGAACGGTTGCGCCAGCGACTTTGCATCTAGCCCGCCTGGCGGTCGCTCCAATGGCAGCTCGGGGGCACTGGGGGAAGTGTCGTAGCGAACCACCCGCAGCTCGCGCTTGATTGCGCCGCGAACGCGCTGACGGGCGGACATTGTCAGCTTGGCAAGAGACGCCTCATCACTCGCGCCATCGGCCAGTGGCACCGACAAACGATGACGTGATGGCTGGATCTCCTCTGTTGGACGGAACCCGCGCTGACGCAGCAGCAGCCCATAGCCCGTCTCGGCGCGGATCTCCGCGTCGCTCGTCAGCGCAGCGATGCCGTGCCCAGCCAGATAGTCAGATACAGCTCGAATTCGATCTGCCAACCGCTCCGGCGGGTCGGTCCCGGCGATCGGCCCGCGCGGCACATAGGCCGTGCCCCCGCGGATGAGCCTCCACGGCCGCTCCAGGGCGAGCACGTGACCGCCCGACTCATCGACCAGAAAGCGCGCACGCCAGCCGTGCTCGGCCTGGTAGTCAGCCCAGGCCCTCGACTGATACACGTCGCCGCCGGGCAGGTGCACCGTATGCGCGTCCCAGTCACCGAGCTCGTCCGCCGTCGCTTCCCGGACAGCTGTCGCGGCGACCGTCATTGCGCTGCGCTGCTGGACGCGACACCGGCGGCATGTTCGACGGCTGCCCCCAGCGCGTGGCGGGACAGCTCCTCGTAGCGGCCGCGAGGCCCCATATGGCTGCGGTACAGGACCAAGGCCTCGACCGAGAACTCGACGCGAAGGTTGTCCGCTGCCGCGCGCAGGTCGGCGAGCAGGGCCTCGTCGACTCGGCGTGCGACGGTCAGGTGCGGCCGTGGCGGGCGACCCTCGTAGGCGTGGCTCTCGAGCAGCTCGTCCACGTCGCGCGAGAGCGAGCTCATCTGGTCGCGGCCGCGGCCGATGGTCAGCCACGCAACGCCTCCCCGCCTGTCATTGAGGTAGCCGCCGGCTTCGGCGGTCGCAACGTCGAACGCCTGCCAGCGCGCGGCGACCTGGGCCAGCAACCCGCCCAGATGGGGCACCGCGTACGGGTCAGTCGCACCCAGGAATACCAGCGTCAGGTGGAGCTGCTCGGGCTGGGTCCAGCGTGCCAGCCGGTGGCGAGCACGGACGTCGGTCAGCCCCTCGTATATGCCGTGGGCAACTGCGAGCGGCGGTCGGGCGGCTACAAACAGCCGCCAGCGCGGCGGTCGGCCCACGTCCGGTGCCGGGCTCAGGACGCGGCCGCCCCAGCCGGCCGGCGAAGGCCCAGCATGTCGAGCAAGCCATACAGGTCGCCAACCACCGCCAGTGACGGCTCGTCGCGCTCCACGCGCACGTGATCTGGCTCGCGGCCCGAACGATCGATCATCACCGGCTCGATGCCTACGCGGCGCGCCCCCAGCACGTCCGCGGCGTATGAATCGCCGACGTGGATCGCCTCCACGGGCTCGACCGCCATCCGCTCCAGCGCAAGCCGGAAGATGCCCTCGTGCGGCTTCTGGAAGCCGACCCGCGCGCTGACAATGAGCGTCTCCAGGTGGCTGGTCAGCTGCAGGTCGTGCATCAGCTCCGGTCCGCCCCAGACCCAGTTGCTGATCACCGCCAGCCGAAGGCCGGCCTCGCGCATGGCTGATAGCGCCGGCTCGACATCGGGGTAGACGTACCATGCCGCCCGGCGGGCGAAGGCAGCCTCGATGGCACGGAAGGCGTCGTCAGGCAGGTTCGGATGGCCCAGCCGAGCCAGGACGAGGGAGTCGAACTCCTTGATGCGCGCGAATGACTCGGCCTCGGTCGGGTCGAAGGGATCCTCGGTCAGCCACCAGCCGCCGCGCTTGGTCTCCTCGAGCAGCGCCGCCTCGAGCTCCACCTCGCCCACCTCGATGCCGCAGTCGGCAAGCCCCTGGCGGTAGATGGCGGCCCACGAGGGGTGGGCACGGACGAGCGTGTCGCCGACATCGAGGAAGACGACCCGCGGGCGGGTCCGAAGCATGGTGGAGTCCACGAGCAGCCAGTCTAGCCGCTCAGTCGTTGTACAGCCGCTCCTCGATCAGCTTTTCCTGCACCGTCCGGCCGGCCGGATCGAAGCAGGCGAAGGCGAAGTGCTTCTGGAACTCGAGGTCAATGCTGTTCTGGCCGCTGCGGTTCTTCTCGACGGTCAGCACGATCCAGTCGCGGAAGCGCTGCGCCTGGTAAGGGTTGAACTCGATGTTGACCTTGGCCACGATGCTGTACTTCTCGTTCAGGATCAGGATCACGTCGGCCTCGTAGTTGATCGCCGACGAGCCGCGCAGGTGGTGACTGCGCAGGCGCGACGCCTTCAGGCCTTCCTTGTCGGCGGCGACGATGCTTACGACCGACACGCCCTGGCTCAGCGCGACGTCCTTCAGCCCGTTGACCACCTGGGTGACGCGCTCTGTCTCGGTCACCGGGTCGGGGATGACCGGCACCTTCTGGAGATAGTCGACGAACACCACCAAGGGCCGGTCGGGGGCGGCCGCACGGTGGACCTCGATCATCCGCCGCAGGTTGTCGACGGTCGAGCTCGTCTGCGAGCCGCGCATCAGGAACAGGTTCTGGCCGTAGCGGCTGATGCGCTCGAGCGGCACGCGCAGCCGCGGGTTGGCGGCGAGCTCGATGTGCTCGTTCGAGCCCTGGGCCAGCCACGTGGCCAGGATCTCGCGTCGGACCTCGTTGAGCCGGATGCCGCTGCCTGGCTGGGGCAGCGCGTCGATCGCCGATTCGAGGGCAATCAGCCGATTGAGCAGGAACTCGTCGTCGTGCTCGAAGCAGATGTAGAGCACGTTCGCCTGGCCGCCGAGGGCGATGTTGCGCGCGACCTGGAGTGCCAGCGTCGTCTTGCCCGTGCCCTGGGCGCCGCCGAGGAGCACCAGCTCGCCGGCGCGGATGCCGCCGCCGAGCGACTTGTCGAGCGGCGTCAGGCCGAGCGCGACCGGCTGATAGTCACCTACCTGGCCGCTGCTGACCTTCTGGTCAAGCCGGCCGAGCACATCGAGCGCGGAGTGGGCCTCGATGGTCGTGCCGTCGACGTCCAGCCGCCAGTCGGTGGCCGGGCGCTGGATCGGCGCCGGCAGCGCGCCCGTCGGGAACGCGGGCAGCAGGTCCGCGGCGGGCGTATCCACGATCCATTCGTCGGCCGGAGCCGGCGCGCCGGCATCCCATGCCTGCGCGGGCGGTGGCTCGAGCGGCGGTGGCGGCTGCAGGACGGGCGGAACGGGAATTGTGGGCCAGGCCGGGGCATGGGGCGCGCCTTGAGAGGCGGCCGGCTGGGTCGGCGGCGACGTGACGGGACCGACCGCAGCGCTGTCCATGGCGGATGGTCCGGTCGGACGACCGAACTCGGTGCTGCTCAAGTGCCCTCCAGGCTGAACTCGGGCCGAGGCTAGCACCCTGCCGTGGCCCGGCGGCACCATCCGAACCTCCTATCCGCCGGCCGGACCGATGGCCCGCCGAGCGGATTCTGCTCAGAGGCCCAGGTCGGCCAACTTCTGCCAGTAGCGAGCGACCGTCCGCGCCCCGCCCTCGTAGTTGGCCAGGTACATGACCTCGTTCGGGGCATGCGCTCGATCGTCAGGGTTGGTGAATCCGAGCAGCACGACCGGCACGCGGAGCAGGCCGGCAAAGGAGGCCGCGGCCGGGATCGAGCCACCCTCGCGCAGGTAGAACGGCGGCTCGCCGAAGACCTCCTCGAGTGCCTCCGCGGCGGCGACCGAAGTCGGGTGATCAATCGGCACCAGGCTCCACATGCCCGCACTGAGCAGGCTCAGCTCGACCGCCACGCCGGCCGGCGCGAGGCTCATGACGCGCTCGCGGACGAGCTCGAAAGTGCGCTGCGGATCCATGTCCGGCACCAGCCGGCAGCTGATCTTGGCGTGCGCGTGGGCCGGGATGATCGTCTTGCTGCCCTCGCCCTGGAAGCCGCCCCACAGGCCATTGACGTCAAGCGTCGGCCGCGCCCCGCGCCGCTCCAGCGGCAGGTAGCCGGGCTCGCCGACCAGCTCGCGCAGGCCGTGCTCGGTGCGGAAGTCCGCTTCATCGAAGGGCATGCGCTCGAACTCGGCATGCTCGGCGTCGCTCAGCGGCCGGACCTGGTCGTAGAAGCCGGGCACGGTGATCACGCCGTCCATCGACTTCAGCCCGGCGATGATCGCAGCCAGCGCGTTCGCTGGGTTCTGGGCATTGCCGCCGTACGTGCCCGAGTGCAGGTCGACGTCCGGACCGCTGACATCGAGCTGCATGTAGACGAGGCCGCGCAGGCCGACCGTGATCGCCGGACGGTTGCCTTCGAAGAAGCCCGTGTCGCTGACCACCACCAGGTCGGCCGACAGCCGATCGCGATTTGCCTCCAGCCAGGCGTCGAAGTTCTCCGAGCCCGATTCCTCCTCGCCCTCGATGACGAACTTGACGTTGATCGGCAGGCGTCCCGCGGTCTCCAGCCACGCGCGCGCGGCCCACAGGTGGAGGTGGACCTGGCCCTTGTCGTCGGCCGCGCCGCGGGCATAGATGCGGCCATCTTCGACGCGTGGCTCAAAAGGCGGCCGCACCCACAGGTCGAGTGGGTCGACCGGCTGGACGTCGTAGTGGCCGTAGACGATGACCGTCGGGGCGCCCGGCGCCCCGAGCCACTCTGCGTACACGATCGGGTGGCCGGGCGTGGGCGACGACTCGGCCTTGATGCCCATCGCGTTCAGCCGCTGCACGAGGAAGTCAGCAGCGCGAGCGGTGTCGGCGTCGTGCCCGGACAGCGCGCCGATGCTCGGGATGCGCAGGAAGTCGATGTAGTCGGCCAGCCGCTCGTCGGCGGTGCGGGCCAGGTATTCGTCGATGGCGCCCAGCGCCTGAGCATCGCTGCCGGTATCGGTCACGGTGGTCCTCCAGGCGCCCTCATGACTGGCGGATGCCGAGACGCGTGCTCAGGCCGGCTGAGGCGAAGGCTTCGGCGCTGCCGCCGGCGGCGGCGGCGTCTCCGGCCGGGCCATTGGCCCAGCCAGCGGGGCCGGCGTGATGTGCGTGTCCTTCTTCGGGTCGGGCAGGTCGGCGAACATCTTCTCGAACTCTTCCTGCTCGATCGTCTCCTCGGCGACCAGTCGCTCGGCCAGCTGGACGAGCCGGTCCCTGTACGTCGTCAGGACCTCGACTGCGCGCGAATAGGAGCGGTCGATGATCGCCCGCACCTCCTCATCGATCTGCTTGGCGACATCGTCGCTGTAATTGCGCTGCTCACCGATCTCGCGGCCGAGGAAGACGAGCTCGTCACGCCGCCCGAAGGCGAGCGGGCCGAGCTTCTCGCTCATGCCGAACTCGGTGACCATCCGCCGCGCGAGGGTGGTGGCCTTCTCGATGTCATTGGAGGAGCCGGTGGTCGTGTCGCCGAAGATCAGCTTCTCGGCGGCGTTGCCGCCGAGCATGCCGGCGATCTTGTCCTCGAACTCGGTCTTGCTCTGGAGGTAGCGGTCCTCTGTCGGCAGGCCCATCGTGTAGCCAAGGGCCATGCCGCGGCTGATGATGCTGACCTTGGCCACCGGATCAGTCTTGGGCAGGATCCGCTGGACGATGGCGTGGCCACCCTCGTGGTAGGCGATGATCGCCTTCTCCTGGTCACTGATCACGCGGCTCTTGCGCTCAGGGCCGGCGACGACGCGCTCGAGCGCCTCGCTGAATTCGGGCGTGCTGATGACCTTCTTGTTGCGCCGCGCAGCCAGGATCGCGGCCTCGTTGACCAGGTTGGCCAAATCCGCGCCGGAGAAGCCGGGCGACTGGCGGGCGACGGTCTGCAGGTCGATCGCCTTGTCGAGCGGCTTGCCCTTGACGTGGACCTTCAGGATCTCGAGCCGGCCCTTCATGTCAGGCCGGTCGAGGATCACCTGGCGGTCGAAGCGGCCCGGCCGGAGCAGCGCCGGGTCGAGCACGTCTGGTCGGTTCGTTGCGGCCACGACGATGACATTGGTGTTGGTATCGAAGCCGTCCATCTCGACCAGGATCTGGTTCAGCGTCTGCTCGCGCTCGTCGTGCGAGCCGCCCAGGCCGGCGCCGCGCTGGCGGCCGACGGCGTCGATCTCGTCAACGAAAACGATGCACGGGCTGTTGCGCTTGGCCTGGTCGAACAGGTCGCGCACGCGCGAGGCACCGACGCCGACGAACATCTCGACGAACTCCGAACCGGAGATGCTGAAGAAGGGCACGCCGGCCTCGCCCGCGACGGCTCGGGCGAGCAGCGTCTTGCCCGTGCCGGGAGGACCGACGAGCAGCACGCCACGTGGGATGCGGGCGCCTAGCTGGTTGAACTTCTCGGGGTACTTGAGGAACTCGACGACCTCTTGAAGCTCGGTCTTGGCCTCGTCCACGCCGGCCACGTCGCTGAAGGTGACGACTGTCTTGTTGCCCAGGAACATCCGCGCCCGGCTCTTGCCGAAGCTCATCGCCTGGTTGTTCGTGCCCTGCGCCTGGCGGAGCATGAAGAAGATCAGGCCACCGATGAGCAGCACCGGCACGAGGGCGTAGATGATCAGCGTCCACCAGGCGCCGCTATCAGGCGGCGGGCCACCGGCGAGGTTGGGCACCTGGGTGCACTGCGCTGAGCGCTCGCAGGCGGCGATCATGTCTGTTCGAATGTCCGTCGCGAACTCGCTTGGCACGCGGCTGGTGACGATCGCCGGTTTGTTCGTCTGCGGGTCGATCTCGGTCTTGATGATCTCGAGCTCGATGCCGCGCTGGGTGACCTCCTTGACCTGGCCGGCGGCGACGAGCGACAGGAACGAGCCCTCGCCGTCGTACGGGATGGGCTTCTTCTGGTCAGGCTGGAAGATGAACATGTAAAGCAGGGCGGCGGTGCCGACGATGAGCACGAGGGTGACGACGCCATTGCGCAGGAAGCGGCTGTTCAAGGGACGGACGAGGCCTCCATAGGACCGAGCCAGCAGCTGGCTGGCACGCGATGCGATCGCGCCAAGGGATTATAGGCCGCTCCCGGCCGCCGCCCGCCGTGTCGGATCGGCCGGCTGAGGCGACAGCGCCGCAACAGCAGTGGTTGGGTGACGGCAAGGTGGTAGCGGAGGGCGGATTCGAACCACCGACCAAGGGCTTATGAGTCCCCTGCTCTACCACTGAGCTACTCCGCCGTGCACCCGATTCTAGCGCACGCGCCACACGGGACCCCGGCAGTACCTTCCGGCTGCGCCGCGCGACCTTCGTAATACGGCGGGCCGCCCGCGAGACCGCCTATCGTGACGTCAAGCCCTGCCCGTCCCAGGGGGCAGCGCTTATGGGGGTTGCGATGTCGAAGAGCGATGTCGGGCGCCGTGAAGGACAAACCATCGCGCTTGTCCTGCTCGACGAGCATCCGCTGACCCGGATGGGAGTACGCAACGTGCTCGACGCCGAGTCGGACATCCATGTCGTGGCCGAGGCCGACACGGTCGACCAGGCGCTTGACGAGTGCCGCCGCCTGCGGCCTGATGTCGTGCTCGTCGACATCGACCTGCCACCGGCCGAGATGGTCGAATCCATCCGGCGGCTGCGCAGCGAAGGGTCCAAGCCGGCGATCGTGCTGCTGACCCACCAGGACAGCGATAGCGAGCTGTTCAATGCGGCCGTCGCCGGCGCCGCGGCGCAGCTCTCCGACGCCGTCGAGCCGGCCGAGCTGGCGCAGGCGATCCGCCGCGCCGCCCATGGCGACGAGCCCATCAGCGAGGCCATCGCCGAACGGCCCGAGGTGGGCCGGCGAGTGCTCGAGACCTTCCGCGAGCTCGCCGCCCAGGAACCGGTGGCTGACGACGAGGCACTGCCGAGCGAGCGCCAGCGTGAGATCCTGCACTTCGCCGCACGCGGACTGACCAACCAGCAGATCGGTCGACTGATGGGCCTCTCGGCGAGCACGGTGCGCGGCGAGGTCGCCGAGCTCGTCGGCCGCCTTGGGCTGCGCCACCGCACCAAGGCCGTGGTCCACGCCGTGCGCGAAGGCTGGATCAGCCTGCCCGGCGCTGCGACCGAATAGCGGCGCTTCTAGACGACGCGCCGGACGCGCCCGTCCACGGCCTCGTCTACGAGGTCGAGACCGGGCGCGCGGCGGATCCAGGGATGGCTCCTGAGACGCCCGACCTGGGCGATGACGTGCTGGTCGAGGTCGCTGAACGAGCCGAACTCGACGCCCGCGTCCTGGGCGGTGGCGGTCGTCAGCCGCGCCCGCAGCTCCTGTTCGGCCAGGTCCTTGAGCCCGCAGCCGGTATGGGCGAGCACGACCAGCTCGGTCGTGCCCAGCACCTGCTGACTCAGCAGGATCGAGCGGATGGCGTCGTCGCTCGCCACTGCGCCGGCGTTGCGAATGATGTTCGCGTCGCCGGCGCGCAGGCCGAATATGTCCTCGATCACCATCCGCGTGTCCATACAGGTCAGGATCGCCAGGCCGGCCAGCGGTGCCGGTTGCAGGCGCGTTCGGTCCACCTGCTCGGCGTGACGCTCGCTCTCCGCCAGCAGGCGCGCGATCTCCTCGGGCAGCTGGCCCTGGGATTCGGTCAAGGGGATCGCTAGTTCGCCCGGCCCCGACCAGCGAAGCGGGCCAGCAGCTCGCCAAGCGTCAGCTGGCCGTACTCGCCGGCGACCCTGTCGCGGGCGATCCTCCACGCGGCGCGGACAGGACGCGGTCCCCGGTGGTCCAGATCTGACAGGGGCAGTGTCATGTATCGCTCGATGCCGGGAATGGCGCGCAGCTCATCAGCCAGTCGCGCCGCCGCCTCGGCAGCGGTGGGCGGCAGCGGCGGCAGGTCAGGCACGGCCGGCGGTGGCGGCATGCGTGCGGGTGGCACCGCGCTAGCCGGCGCCGGCTGGAGCGAGCCGGCGCGACCAATGGTGGCGCTCGCGCGGTCGAAGGCGGCCCGGGCACGGGCCTCGCCTGCCGCCGGGTCGGCCATGGACTCGGCAGGCGACGCATCCAGGCGCCCCGTGGAGCCGCCGCTCCCGCCGGCTGGCGCGGCGGGGTTGCTGCGCCGCGAACGAGGCGCTCGGCCGGGCTGGCCCCCCGCCGGCGGAGCATCGGGGCCGTTGATGGCGCTGTCGCCCATCGCTCGCGCGATCAGCGCCGGCACGTCCAGGCCGGTCAGTCCCTTCACCGTCGCGCTCGCCTCGGTGACCGTGCGGGTGGTGTTCTTGACGAGCTCCGAGGCGCCGTCGTTGGAGAGCACGGTCAGGTTGTCGATCGACGACATGGGCTCGGCCGCAGCGCGGACGATCTCGGGCAGCATGCCCAGCACGGTCTGGATGACCGCCGCCTCGTTGAACTGGCGGAATGCCTGCGCGCGCAGGGCCAGTGCCTTGGCCTCGGCTTCGCCCTTGCTGAGCGTGATCTCCGCCTCGGCGTTGCCCTCGAGCGAGACGCGCTGCGCCTCCGCCTTGGCATTGACCTCGACGACCTTGGCTTGCGCCTCACCCTTGGCCTGGATGACCGATGCCTGCGCCTGGCCGGCAAGCCGCTCCCGCTCGGCGTCGGCCTGGGCCGCCGCGATGCGCGCCTGGCGGTCGCCCTCCGCGCGACGGACCGCAGCCTCGGCCTCGGCCTCGGCCGGGCGGACAGTCGACGCGAGCAGCTCCTTCTGCTTGCGCGCCGCCTCGAGCTCCGCCAGCTCGGTCTGCTTGCGGGTGACCTCCTGTTGCGCGTCGGCCTGGGCCAGCGGCCCGGCTTGCAGCGCGCGCGCCTCGGCAGCCGCGGTCAAGGTCAGCACCTCGGCCTGGCGCAGCTCGACGTCGCGCTGGGCGTTGATCTTGACCTGTTGCGCCTCCGCTTCGCGGACAGCGGCCTCCTGGTCAGCCGCGGCCTTGGCGATGCGCGCGTCGCGCTCGCGGCGTGCCGTCTCCTGCTGGCCGATGAGGTCCATGTAGCCCGATTCATCGCGGATCGCCTGGATGGTGAACGAGTCGATTTGCAGGCCGGAGGTGGCAAGATCGCCCTTGGCCGCGTCCTGCACGGCCTGCTGGAACTTCTGCCGATCAAGGTTCAGCTCCTCGACGGTCAGCGTGCCGACGATCGAGCGCAGCGACCCCTCGAGGACGTTCTTGACGATCGAATCGACCTCCTCCGTGCGCGCATCGAGGAAGCGCTCGGCGGCGTTGCGGATGGATTCGTCGTCGGCGCCGATCTTGAAAGTGGCCACACCCTGGACCGCGACCTTGATGCCCTGCCGGCTGACGGCGTCCGAGAGGTTGACGTTGATCTGGCGCGCCGTCAGGCGCAGCCGGCCGACCTTGTCGAGCAGCGGCCGCACGATCACCCCGCCGCCGCGCACGACCTTCATCGCGCTGCCCTCGCGCCGGCCGCTGATGACCAGCGCCTCGTTTGGCTGGGGCACCTTGTAGCGACTGGCCACGAAGAAGAGCAGCAGGCCGACGATGACGACGGCGAGGATGACGATCAGCGGCCCCGTGCCAACGAAGCCGAACAGGTCAGGCACTCGGAGTCCCTCCTTCGCTCGCCGGCGCAACCGGCGTGACGACGACGGTCGTGCCGGCGACGTCGGTGATGGTCACGATGGTGCCCGGCGCGATCTCCACGTCAGAGCTGGCGCTGAGGCTGTGAGTCGCGCCCTCGAAGCTGGCCAGCACGCTGCCCAGCCGGCCCGGCACGATCGTCACCGCCACCCGGCCGCGCTGGCCGATGAGATCGGCCAGGGTGAAGGTCGGCGGCGCCTCGGCGCGGCCGAGGAAGCGGAACATGTAGAAGACGAGCGTGGCGCCGACGAGCCCGAAGACGCCGCCGGCGACCGACGCCCCGCCCGGCCCGAGGCCCATGATCTCGGTGCCGAACAGGCCGCCGACGCCGAACATCGAGACGAAGCCGAGCAGCAGCGGCATCAGCGTCACGCCGCCGACATCGAAGTTGACGTGGAGGGCGTCGAGCACCCCGCCCAGGATGTCGTCGAGCAGCACCGTGATCAGCAGCAGCACGCCGCCGACCGCCACGCAGACCACGAAGATCGTGTTCGCCAGGTCGATGGTGAACATCGGGCCCCTCCCCGCCGACGAGTGCCGCCCCCAGGCGAGGCCGGCGCCGGCCGGGTTGCTGGGTGACGCCCGGCCAGCCAGAGCATACGGCAGCCGCCGACTCCACCGATAGCCCCAATCCGAGGCGCCCGGGTC
>DATMJK010000033.1:0-44419 GCA_035553915.1 Candidatus Limnocylindrales bacterium
CGAAGCGGCCCCTCCGAAGAGGGGCCGCCGCACTGTCCCGGCCGATCCGGCGACCGAAGTCACCGGGGCTCTGCCACGCCACAAGGGCATCTATCACGCCGGCTGCACCGGCTACCCTAACCCAGCCTACCCATGACCTTGTGTCTGGGGCAGCGACTACCGCCGAAGCGGCATCGGCGCCAGTCTACCTTCAGACGCCTGCAATCTCAAGGGGTTATGCAGACTGCATAGTTAATATTCCGCAACGTCTCGGCGTCCGGTCAACGTTCGGGGCTGCGGAGCTGCCCTACTCGATCGTGACCGAGATCATCTCGACCGGGTCGAGCGGGCGGTCGCCGCTCGTCGGCTGGGCGGCGATCTCGTCGACAACCTCCATGCCCTCGACCACGTTGCCGAAGATCTGGTAGTCACCGGCCGCATCGAGAGCGGGCCGCGCCTCATCCTCAAGGACGATGAAGAACTGCGACCCGGCCGAGTTGGGCACATTGGGCCGCCGCGCCATGGCCACGACTCCGCGCCCGTATTCGCCCACGACCGGCTCGTCAGGCAGGTCGAAGCCCGGACCGCCGGTGCCGTCGCCTTCCGGATCGCCGCCCTGGATGACGAACTCCGGGATGACCCGGTGGAAGACGATGCCGTTGTAGTAGCCGGCGCGCGCAAGGTTGATGAAGTTCTGCGCCGCCACGGGTGACGAGTCGGTGTACAGCTCGATGACGATGTCACCGTATTCGGTCCGGATCGTCGCCAGCGTGCCGTCGCCGGCGGGCTCGTCGGGCGGGTCGGCCAGCGGGGTGGCGGTCGGTGGCGAGAGCGGCGGCGGCGGCGGCGGGTCGAGCACGCCCGAGAGGAAGATGCCGATGATCAACAGCGTGACGGCCATCGAGCCGCCAACGACCAGCGTGGCGATGCTCAGCGCGCGCGGGCTGTTCGGCTCGGTCGCCCAGGCCGTGCCCACCCGCTCCTTCTGGCGCGCCTCGCTGCGTGCGTCGCGCGGCGACCTGTCACGGACGTCGCGGTTGTTGCTCATCGCGTCCTACCTCCGCTGAGAGTGCCACGTGCCGAGTGCAGCGCGGCAGTGAAATCGATGGATCCGTTGAGCAGCGCTTCGCCGAGGATGACGGCCCGAACGCCCACCTGCGCGACCTCGACCAGCACCCGCGGATCGGTCACGCCACCGGCGAGCTGTATCTCGACGTCGTGTTCGGCCAGGCGAGCCAGCAGTGTGACATCAGGCCGGGCTCCGCCGTGCGAGAGCACGACGCGCTGGACACCCTGATCTGCCAGCCAGCCGATCAGCTCGTCCACGGTCTGCGCCTGGCCGCGCCACGGATACTCGGCCAGCCGATCAGGCCGCGGGTCGAGCCCGACCGCCACCCACGCGCCACCGACGCGCAGGCAATCACGCAGCCGCTGCGGCTGCTCGAGGGCCACCCACAGCGGCAGGACCACGCGGGTCGCGCCGGCGGCGAAGGCCAGCTCGACCTGCTCCGGGCCGTCCACGCCACCAGCCAGCTGCAGCGGCACGGCGACTGCCCGCGCCACGGCCTGGACGGCAGCCGTGTTGACCGGCGCGCCGCGCTTGGCGCCGTCGATGTCGACGAGGTGGATCTGAGCGGCGCCGGCCTCGACGAAGTGGCGCGCGATTCGCTCTGGCCGGTCAGTCGGCGTGCCCGTGCCGGTGGCGGCACCCGGCCAGAAGACCAGCCGCGAGCGGCCGGCGGCGAGGTCGATGCTCGGGACGATCTCCATCAGGCGGCAATTGGCGACGGCGCCAGCCCGACGTCGCTCAGCGCACGGCGGACGGCGACGAGTGCCTCGTCGATGTCGCGCTGCTCAATGCCGTAATGGGTCAGGGCCCGGATGCGGTCGCCGCCGGGGTAGTCGATCATGCCCACGCCGTGGCCGGCGAGCGCCTCCAGGAAACGCAGTCGCAGCTCCGGCCGGCTGAGCTCGAAGAAGACGAAGTTCGTGCGCACGCGCGCCGGATCCAGCGCTGTCACGCCCGGTATCTGGGCGAGGCCCTGGGCCAGACGGAGGGCGTTGGCGTGGTCCTCGGCCAGGCGCTCGACCATCCCTGCCGGCCCATCGCGCAGGGCGATCAGCCCGGGTGCCGCCAGGACGCCTGCCTGGCGCATGCCCCCGCCGAGCAGCTTGCGCGCACGGCGGGCGCGCCAGATGAAGTCACGCGTGCCGACCACGACCGAGCCGACCGGACAGGACAGCCCCTTCGACAGGCAGAAGGTGGCCGAGTCCGCCGCCGCGAGCAGCGCGCCAACAGGCTCGCCGAGCGCGACGGCAGCGTTGAAGATCCGCGCCCCGTCGACGTGTAGCGGCACGCCACCGGCGTGGGCCACCTCTGCGATGTCCTCGACGTAGCTTGACGGCAGCGGCTGGCCCATCGAATCGGCGTGCGTGTTCTCGAGCATCACCAGCGCGCTGACGGGGTCGTGGGGGTCGTCAGGATGGCGAAATGCCGCCCGAATGGTGGGAGGATCCATGCGCCCGGCGTCGTCCCAGGGCAGCAGCTTCATGGCCGCGCCAACGACGACGGCGTAATTCGCCGCCTCGTGGGCGAATGAGTGGTTGCCCTCGCCGCCGATGATCTCGCCGCCGCGCGGCACGTGAGCCATCAGGCTGGCCAGGTTGCCCATCGTGCCGCTGGGCACGAACAGCGCCGCTTCCTTGCCGGTCAGCTCGGCGGCCCGCTGCTCGAGCTCGATGACGGTCGGGTCGTCGCCGAAGACGTCGTCGCCAAGCTCGGCCTCGGCCATCGCCCGCCGCATTTCTGGCGTCGGGTGAGTGACCGTGTCGGAGCGCAGGTCGATGCTGAGTCGGGCCATCGGAAGCTCGAGTATATGACGGCCTCCTGAACGGTCCCGAGAGGCGACTCAAATGGCGACTCCTGTTATTCTCGATGTCGCTGCCCGGACCCGTGGTGTAGCGGCCCAACATGCCAGCCTGTCACGCTGGAGATCGCCGGTTCGAATCCGGTCGGGTCCGCCAGTCTTCCCGACACATACCGCGAGGCATCACGATCAGTCGGTCACCCGGCGGTCGCCGCTCCCCACTCGGCGCGATCGCGATAGTTGCCGTCCTTGCCATCGCCGGCTGGCTGCTGTGGCAGTCCTTCGGCAGCCCGACGACCACTCCGGCAGGCTCGCCCAGCCCCACGCCGTCGGTCGGCGCGGTCGCGCCATCAGCCAGCCCAGGCGGCACCGTCCGGGCGCCGACAGACACACCCCCGCCACCGACGCCAACAGCCGCGCCTGACGTCACCGCCTCGCCGGCTCCGACGGCCACGCCCGCCGTCGCCCCGCACCAAGTCGAGATGGCCTTCGTGCCGGCCGTCTCGTTCTGGTCGCGCGAGACCACGATCAGCCTCGATGCGCTCACGCGCGCGCTCGAGCTCGGCGAGCGGCTGCCGCGCGGTGGCGAGGTCGTCATCCCGGCCGGCGACCGCCAGGCTATCGGGCGGGCGCTGGGAGTGACCGTCGCACCGTCGATCCGCGAGACCGACGCCGATGGGCTGCGCGCGGCCGCAAAGGCAGGGGACCTGGCGCTGATGCGGCTGACCGACATCACACCCGCCGTGCGCGCGCTGGCCGTGGACGGCGACAGCCTGTTCGGCAACGACCGGCTGGCCGATGCTGCCGCCTGGCCCATCCGCGCGCTCGTCACATCCAGCACGCCGGACTGGGACCAGGCCACGTCGTGGACACTCGTCGCAGCCGGCGACATCCTGCTCGACCGAGGCGTTGCCCAGCAGGTCTTCACGCGCAACCGAGGCGTGGACCACCCGTTCGACGGTGGCACCGCCCGCATCAAGCGCATTCGCTGCTGCTCGAGCTTCGGCTGGCCGGTGCCGACGACCGAGAAGACCGGCAACCGTGGCGCCGTCCGCGCGCTGATCCAGGGCGGCGACCTGGCAATCGCCAACCTCGAGTCGGCCATCGTGCCCAATGCGCCGCTGGCCAGCGGTGGGCTGCGCTTCCGCGGCCGGCCGGAGATGCTGGACGGCATCAAGGCCGCCGGCTTCGACTTCATGTCGCTGGCCAACAACCACATCGGCGACGGCGGCCAGCAGGGCATCCTCAACGCGATGAGCGAGCTCGACGAGCGCGGCATCGCCCACGCCGGCGCGGGCCGCACGGCCGACGCCGCCCGCCGCCCAGCGATCTTCGAAGTGAACGGCCAGCGGGTGGCGATCCTGGCCTGCGACGCGATCGCGCCCCGCTACCACGTCAAGCCGGACAAGGTGGGCTCGCAGAGCTGCCGCGACGAGCGGCTGGTCGACGAGATCCGGGCGACGCGCGATGTCGCGGACGTTGTGATCGTCTTCCCGCACTGGGGCCGCGAGTACCGCGCCGCCCCGCGGCCGTACCAGCGGGCGCTGGCCGCCGACTGGATGGCCGCCGGGGCTGACCTGGTCATCGGCGCCCACTCGCACTGGGCCGGCGGGATCGAGGAGATCGACGGCCGGCTCGTCTTCTACTCGCTCGGCAACTTCGTCTTCGACCAGACCTGGCAGACGGAGACCCAGCTGGGCCTGCTGCTCGAGCTGACCTTCCAGGCAGATCGGCTCGTCCAGGTGATCATGCACCCGACGCTGATGGTCGACGCCCAGCCGAACCTGATCGACCAGCCGGACGACTGGCGGCGCGTGATCGACCAGGTGCGCGACGGATCTGAGGGGCTGCTGCACTACTAGGCGCCGCCGGCGATCAGCGCAGGCCGGCGAAGAGATCGTCCTCCGGGATGCGCACGCCCACGCGCGAGATGCGCAGGGTGAAGTCTTCGGTCGGCATCAGCTCGCGCCAGTCCTCGGGCGTAAGCGCCAGGAACGGAAACGTTGGCGCGAGCTGGCTGACGTGCTCGGCCATCGCTGCGTGCTTGGCCGCGACGTGGTCGCCGACGTCTACGCGGGTCGTGATCGGTCCTTGGGCGGCCGCCATCGCGGCCATCTGCTGCTCACGCTCCCGACGCTGCTCGTCAGTCTCGTCTGGCGAGGGCTGCCACCATGCCTGTGCGCCACGCTCCTCTGCCCGGCGGCGGACCTCGTCCATGCGCGTCCAGTCGCGGGTCACCTCGTAAAGCTTCAGCGGCGCTTCGGGCAGGTGGGCGGCGCGCTCGAAGGCCGCCTTGGTGACGAGGGCTGCGCGGATGTGGTCCGGATGCCCGTAGCCGCCGTAGTCGTTGTACGAGACCATCACCTGCGGCCTGACCTCGGCGACGATCGCCAGCAATCGCTCCGTGGCGACGGCGAAGTCCGCCTGCCAGAATGAATCGGGCGCGTCGTTCTCCGGCGTGCCCATCATCCCCGAGTCGACGTAGCCGAGCCAGCGGTGCTCGATCGGGCCGAGACGCTCCAGGGCGCGTCCGATCTCCTCCCGCCGAAGCCCGGCGAGGCGGGCATGGTTTTCCGGCGTATCGAGCTCGGGCACGACGATCTCACCGTGCTCACCGCCGGTGCAGGTCACGCAGACCACCCGCGCGCCCTCGGCGGCATAGCGGGCCATGACGCCGCCTGTCGAGATCGACTCGTCGTCAGGATGGGCGTGGACCAGCAGCAGGGTGAATCGTTCGGGCATGGGCCGATGATAGGATCGCGCCGTGAGGCAGGCCGCCGATGAGTGACGACCGCCAGCGCTGGGCGCTGATCCTTGGCGCGAGCAGCGGCTTTGGCGAGGCGGCCGCGCTGGCCCTCGCCGCCGATGGCTACGACATCTGTGGCGTCCACCTCGATCGACGCCAGGGCATGGCCCACGTCGATCAGATTCGCGACAAGATTACCGGCCACGGACGCGAGGCGCTGTTCTTCAACGGCAACGCGGCTGACGACGAGCAGCGGGCCATGGTCGTGGCCGAGCTGGGTGAGCGGCTCCGGGCCGACGGCGGATATGTCCGCGTGCTGATGCACTCGCTCGCCTTTGGCACGCTCAAGCCGTTCCTGGCCATGGAGCTGGCCGATGCCATCAGCCGCAAGAACATGGACATGACCCTCGACGTGATGGCCCACAGCCTCGTGTACTGGGTCCAGGACGTGTGGCGCGCCGGGCTGTTCGCCGACGGCTCGAAGGTCTACGCGATGACCAGCGAGGGCTCGAGCCGGGTGATCGGCTCGTACGGGGCGGTCAGCGCAGCCAAGTCCGCGCTCGAATCTCACTGCCGCCAGCTGGCGATGGAGTTCGCCAAGCTGCGCGCTGGCGTGACCGTCAACGCCATCCGGGCCGGCGTGACGATGACGCCTGCGCTGATGCAGATCCCCGAGGCGCAGGAGCTCATCGACCACGCCACCAAGCGCAACCCGATGGGGCGGATGACGGCCGTTGACGACGTTGCCCAGGCGCTGGTCCGGCTGTCCGGCGAGGGCACGCACTGGATCACAGGCAACGTCATCGGCGTCGATGGGGGCGAGTTGATCAGCGGTTGACCGAGGTCCCTGAGCCGTCCTCCGTCCGCGACCACCTGGCCAATGAGAGGACCCTTCTCGCCTGGGTCCGGACCGCCCTGACGGTCATCGGCCTTGGCTTCATCGTCGACCGCCTGGCGCTCGTCGATGCGGCTGGCGGGCTCGAGGCGCTGGCCGGTGTTGGATTGGTGCTGCTTGGCGGGCTGATCGCACTGGCCGGCGGGTGGTCGTTCCTGCGCGCCCGGCGCGAGATGCTCACCGGCACCTATCGTTCGTCGCTCGGCGTCCACCTGGCGCTCGTCGGCGCGGTGATCGTCGGCGCGCTCGTCGTCGTCGTCTTCCTGCTCACGTCGCCAGGTAGCCAAAGCGGCGTTTAGACCAGTCGTAGACCAGTCTGATACACTCAGCCTCATGAGGAGGGTCGGAGCCTACGAGGCCAAGACAAAGCTGCCCAGCCTGCTCGACGATGTGGCTGCCGGCCAGAGCGTGACGATCACCCGGCATGGCACGCCCATCGCGCGCCTGGTGCCGGCTGACCGGCAGCGGGAGACGGCGCGCAGCGCGGCAGAGCAGCTGCTCGAGTTCCGGCGGGCGCACCGCCTGGCCGGGCTGTCGATCCGCGAGCTGATCGACGAGGGCCGCCGGCGGTGATCGTCGTCGACGCGTCGATCGCGCTGGCGTGGTGCATGGCTGACGAGCAGGACGACGTGGCCGAGCTGATCCTGGAGCGCGTGGCGCGCGAACCGGCTATCGCACCGGCGCACTGGCCGCTCGAGGTGGCGAACGGTCTCCTCAGTGCCGAGCGGCGGGGCCGGATCACGGACGACGAGCAGGCCCACGTGGCGCGGCTCCTGGACGGGTTGGGCATCGAGGTCGTGCCGGTCGAGCTGTCGACAGCGCGGTGGTCAGTGCTCGATGCGGCGCGCGAACACGGCCTCAGCGCCTACGACGCCGCGTACCTCGATCTGGCTCGCTTCAAGGGGCTGCCGCTGGCGACGCTGGACGGCCCACTTCGTGAGGCATGCCGAAGTGCGGGGGTTGTGCTGGCGGGCTGACCGCGGTCAGGTTGCGAAGCGCCCGCCGACCGAGAGCAGATCGCGATCACGGCGTGTAACCGGTCAGCTCGACGTAGGCGCGACCGCCCAGCGGCGACCCGGCACGCGTTGCCGTGACGTGCTGCGACCCCTCCCAGTAGATGACGCCGGTGGTCGGTCGCGTGTCGAGCTCCTGGTCGGCGACCGTCGGCTCGAGCTGGACGACCAGCTGCTCGGCCGGAATCTCTATGCGCCAGCCGGCAGGCCAGATGATGCCCGTGCGCGGGCTGGTCCACGACCCGATCGACTCGAGGGTGAGCGCCTCGCGCGGCAGGTGGACGGCCGTGCCGTCAGGCTGGACGAGAGTGCCGTAGATGAGCGGATATGTGCCGTCGGCATCGCGGACGAGCGAGATCGTCAGGTCCGTGCCGTCGTCGAGGTTGACGGCGAACCAGTCCCAGCCGCCGCCGCCCACGGCGATGAAGTCGCCCCACTGGTGGTCGAACCAGGCCGTGCCCTCGACCGGCATGGCCTGGCCATCCAGGCTGAGCGTGCCGGTCGCCGACATCCGAGGCCACGAGTAGTAGTAAGAGCCGCCCGCCCGGCCGAATTCGACCCAGCCATCGCGGTCATGCAGCAGAGGCTGCTGCCGCGTCGATTGGAGCTGCAGATCCAGGCCGAAGCCCGCCTGGGCTGCGGTCGCTCGGAGCGCATCGCTGCCCAGCCGGCCGCGCATCCGCCACGGCTCGCCCGCCGTCATCGTCGGCGGCAGCTGCGCCGGCGTGCCGCCGATCATCTGCGAGAGCGGGTCGCCGCCAGCGATCGCGAGGTCGAAGCCGCCATCGGCGCCGGCAAGAGCGTCGCCGTCCACCTGTGGTCCGATCTCGGCGCGCTGCTCATAGATGAACCGCCCGCTTGACTCGTCGGTCAGGGCGAGGTGCGATGCCCAGGTCACCGGGAACGTGCCGCGCTCAGCCCGGAAGATCACGAACTCGAAGCCGAATCGCCGCCCGTCTGCCGCGTCGAGGTGGCCGGTGTAGTACCACCACTCGGTCAGCCGATTGTGCGGCGCCTCGTCAGCGGGCAGGCTGATCGGCCGTGGATCTGGTGCCGTCGTAGGGGCAGGTGAGCGGGCGGGCGGCGACGGCCGCGCCGGCGGATCGACGCCGAGCAGGCGACCCTCCGGCGAGCAGGCGGCCACGAGCAGCACCACGACGAGGCCGAGCGCGGCCGTCTCAGGCAGGTGCAAGCGGCTGGAGATGAATCGCCGCACGCGGTCCGGCAGCCACCAGTTCCGATCGCCCAGCAGGCGCATCGTCGAGGGCACGAGCAGGGCGCGGACGATCGAGGCGTCGAGCGCAATGGCTATCGCCACACCGAGCCCGAGGGCCTTGATCAGAACGATGTCGGCGAAGGCGAACGAGCCGGCGACGACGACCACGATCAGCGCCGCCGAGGTCACGATTCGACCGCTGCGCTCCATCCCGCGTGCGACTGCCTGGCGGTTGTCGCCGGTCTGGTCGTAGACCTCCTTCATCCGGCTGAGCAAGAAGACCTCGTAGTCCATCGAGAGCCCGAAGAGCACGCAGAACAGGATCACCGGCAGCGTCGTCTCGACAAAGCCCAGCGGCACGAAGCCGAGCGGAGCTGACAGGTTGCCGTCCTGGAAGACCCAGACGAGCGCGCCGAAGGCGGCGGTGATCGAGAGCGCGTTGACCAGGATCGCCTTGATCGGCAGGACCAGCGAGCGCAGCAGCACGAACAGCACCAGAAAGGTGCTCAGGACGATGAACGCTGCGCTGCGCGGGAAGTCGGCGGCGATGCGCCGGACGACATCGCCCACCTCGGCCGCCCCACCGCCTACCAGCACGCTCATCCCGGCCGGCGGCGCCAGCTCAGAGCTCGGGTCGCGCAGCTCGTCGACCAGGGCCAGCGCCTCTTCGCGGTTGGGCCCGTACCAGGTGTAGAGCGTGAACGCGGTCAGGTCGCCGTTGGTCGTCCGGGCCAGGGTGTCCGCCACGAAACGGTCGGCGGGCCCGCCGGGCGAGCCGTAGAGCAGCTGATACTGCTCCCGGCCGAGCCGCGGATCGACGTCGACCAGGCCCTCGACGTGCGCCACGCGCGGGTCGGCCGCGAGCCGGCGCGACCAGTCGTACAGCGCGCCGACGTTGGCGGGCTCGATAGCCGGGCCGCTGGTCCGAATGGCCAGCGCAAGCGGCGCGAACTCGCCCTCGCCAAAGTTCTCGACGAGCACTTCGTAGGCCTCGCGCGAGGGCACGCCCGGCGGCAGGATCGTCGCGTCGGGCGCGTTGAAGCGCGCGTGCAGGAACGGCGTGCCGAGCAGCAGCAGGAAGGCCAGCGTGGGCACGAAGAAGAGCATCGGCCGGTCCATCACCCGGTTGGCCAAGCGCGCCCAGGCGCCATCGCCGCTGGCGCGGAGGCTGCGCCGCCTGACGGGCAGCGCATCCACCTTGGGCCCGAGGAAGCCCAGGACGGCCGGCAGCAAGGTCAGCGCGCCCGTTACAGCCAGCCCGACGACGATCGCGCCGGCGATGCCGACCGAGCGCAGGACCATGAAGTCGAACAGCATCAGCCCGATCAGCCCGAGCAGGACGGTCAGGCCGGAGAAGAAGACAGCCCGCCCGGCCGTGGCCACCGTCGCTGCCACGGCCTCCTCGCGCGTGGCATGGATTCCGCTGGCCAGCTCCTCGCGGAAGCGGCTGGTCAGCAGCAGCGCGTAGTCGACGCCCAGCCCGAGACCGAGCAGCGTGGCCAGGTTGAGCACGAAGATGGAGAAGGGCGTGATGTGCGTGGCAAGGAAGATGATCGCCAGGGCGACGATGACCGCGCCACCGCCGACGACGATCGGCACGCCGGCAGCGACGACGCTGCCGAACACGAGCAGCAGGGCCAGCGCGGCCAGCGGCAGCGAGATGAATTCGCTGCGCTGAAGGTCGTGCTCGGAGAGCACCTGGATGTCGCCGTAGAAGGCCGGCCCGCCGGCGAGAAACGCGCGCACGCCGGGCGCCTCGCCAAGTGCTGCCTCCACGGGTGCCAACGCTGCCGGCGAGTCATCCGGCGGTAGGTCGAGGGTGACGATGGCGTAGACAGTGCGGCCATCCTCGCTCACCTGGCGTGGCGAAAGGTGATGGGTCAACACCTCGTCGACGTACTGCGCCCGGGGGACGCCGGCCAGCACCCGTGCCACGGCAAGCTCGAATTCGGGCTCGCCCGCCCGTGCCGCCGTCTCGCTCTGGATGACGATGACCATCGCCGACGGAGCGAGGCCGAGCTCCGACTCCAGCATGTGCCGCGCCCGCGAGGCCTCGAGGTCGTCCGTCGAGAAGCCTCCTGCGCTCAGCGCCCCGGGCAGCTGCGGCGCCAGCGGAATGGCCGCCAACAGCGCGACCAGCCACGCCCCGAGGACGAGCCGGCGGCGTCGCGCGCAGAAGTGCCCGAGGCGATGGAAGAGGTTCATGGAATCAGGCGCTCACCAGCGCCAGCATGCGGTGTCAGGCGCGAACGCGCAGCGAGAGGCGGGCGCTACTCCTCGTCCCCGGGCGGCGCCACGGCGAGCGCCTCGGCGACGGCCACGTCCAGCCGGACGGGCAGCCGGCCGCTGCCTCCTGTGGTGCCGCCAACGATCTCCATCGAGGCCTCGACGGAGGCCACGCCGCGGACGGTTGCGAGGACGCCGCAGTAGCGGACAATGGCCAGCCGGATGACCCGCTCGAGCGCGCCCACGCTCAGCCGGTCGCAGTCGACAGCGAAGTGGAGCGCGATGCGCTCGTAGGGCCACGGCGGCTCGTCAGCCTGGAGTCCTTCCACCTCGACCTGCAGGCCGCGCAACGCCACGCGCCGTTTGCGCAGCATCTGGACGATGTCCCAGGCGGCGCACGCGCCCGCCCCTGCCAGCAGCAGCTCGACGGGCGAGTAGCCGGTCGGCGCCCGATCGTCCTCGTCCGGCGCGGCCGGTGCGTTGATCAGGATCGAGTAGCCGGCGTGGCTGCCGGTCGATTCGAAGCGGCCGTCCTTCGGCCGCCACGCGACGCCTACTCGCCGATGACTGCCCAGATGAAGCCCATCATCACGAAGATGCCTATGAACAGCATCACGAAGGCCGGTGCGCCCATCTGCTGCGGCCCGAGTCCAAGGCTGGCCAGCAGGAACATCCCGACCGCCCAGCCAACGAACAGCAGGAAGAACAGCCAGCGCGTGTTGACGCTGGTCAGCGTCCGGACCCAGCCGGAGTGCCGGCGCTCGGGGACCATCGCCGCGCGGATGAAGATGAACGTCATCAGCCCGGCCATCGCGATGGAGCCGAACAGCGCGATCGGTTGCGCGATCAGCGACTGGAACGGATGCAGCGTCGAGACGGCCACCACGCCGGCGATCGCGAAGGCGAGGACGATGCCCAACGTCCGGAGTCGATCCATCGCGGCGAGTCTATCAAAGGGCCCCCGGCGCGCCAGAGCCCGCCGTGCGGCAGGCCGTCTATCATCGGTCGAGCTATGCAGGCTGCATGGCGCGTGATGGGAAGTCGGAGGCGGGCGATGGCCGTCGAACCACAGTCGGCAGAGGGAGCGGTCGAGGCCGGGCAGGCGGCAGACGGCAAGTCCGCCGTGGCCGAGGTGCCGTTCGTCAACCAGCGCGATCCTGCCCGCCGCCTTGGAGCAGACGGCAGGCCCGCGATCAGCCGCCGCGCGCCCATCTGGGCTGACGTGCCGGACGAGAAGTGGGACGACTGGCGCTGGCAGCTGTCCAAGCGGATCAACACGCTTGAAGAGGTCGAGCAGGTCCTCAACCTGACCGATGAGGAGCGCGAGGGGCTATCTGCCGACGACAAGTTTCGCGTCGACATCACGCCTTACTTCGCCAGCCTGATCGACCCTGACGACCCGAACGACCCCATCCGCCGCCAGGTCATCCCGCTCGGCCGCGAGCAGCAGGCATTCACCGCGATGATGGAGGACTCCCTCGCCGAGGACCGCCACTCGCCGGTGCCAGGTCTGGTGCATCGCTACCCCGACCGGGTGCTGATGCTCGTCACCACCCAGTGCGCGTCCTATTGCCGCTACTGCACGCGCTCGCGGATCGTTGGCGATCCGACTCAGAACTTCAACTCCCGCGAGCACGAGGCACAGCTCGACTACCTGCGCCGCACGCCGCAGGTGCGCGACGTGCTGATCAGTGGCGGCGACGGCCTGACGCTTGCACCAAAGCTCTTCGAGAAGATCATCCGGGGCCTGCGCGAGATCCCGCACATCGAGGTCATCCGCATCGGAACGCGCGTGCCCGTCTTCATGCCGCAGCGCGTTGACGACGAGCTGTGCGAGATGCTCGCCCGTTACCACCCGATCTGGATGAACCTCCACTTCAACCATGCCCAGGAGATCACGCCTGAGGTTGCCCGGGCGGTCGATCGGCTGACCCGGGCCGGCATTCCGGTCGGCAACCAGTCGGTCCTCCTCGCCGGCGTCAACGACTGCGTCAACATCCAGCGCGAGCTGGTCCAGCGGCTGGTCGAGATCCGCGTCCGGCCCTATTACCTCTACCAGTGCGACCTGGTCGAGGGATCGGGACACTTCCGCACGCCGGTCGGCAAGGGCCTCGAGATCATCGAGGGCCTGCGCGGCCACACCAGCGGCTACGCCGTTCCGACCTACGTCATCGACGCGCCCGGCGGCGGCGGCAAGATCCCGGTCATGCCGAACTACCTGATCAGCTACTCCGACCACAAGGTCGTCCTGCGCAACTACGAGGGCTACATCACCACCTATGAGGAGCCGCTCGACTACAAGCCCCACGACCGCGCCAGCTGCGCCGCCTGCCGCAGCCCTCGGTCCGAGCCCGGCCAGACCGGTGTCCATGGCCTGCTCCAGGGTGAGCGGATGTGGATCGAGCCGGAGGGCTTCGAGCAGGTCCACTCGCGCGGCAACGTCGAGGCGCACCGCCTGCAGCGACCGGACAAGTGGCAGCCCTACGGCGTTGGCGCGATCGAGGGCGAGACGCGCGCGCTGCCGGTGCTGGAGGGCGGCCAGCGCGAAAGCGACGGCGACCCGTCGCCTTGAGCGGGCAGCTCGACGAGGCCACGCTGGCGCTGCTCGACGCCGAGCGCGAAGTCGAGATTGTCGTCCGCCTGCCCGACGGCTCGACCCAGCAGACCACCATCTGGGTGGTCGTCGACGAGGCCCAGCCTTTCATCCGCTCGTGGCGTGGGCCGCGCGCCGCGTGGTTCCAGGCGGCGCTCGATCGGCCGGACGAGGTCGAGCTGATCTGCGCCCGCCGGCGGCTGGCGGTCCGGCCAGTGCTCGCGATCGACGATGTCTCGATCGCCCGCTGCTCGAGCGCGCTGGAGCGCAAGTACGCCGGCAATCCCTCCACCGCGGGCATGGTCCGCGAGGAGATCCTTGAGACGACGCTGCGCCTCGAGGGGCGCTGAGCGGTGCGGCTAGCTGCGCTGGGCGCGCAGCATCCAGGTCTGCTTCTCGAGATGCGTGGCGGCCTCGATCAGGATGCCCTGGCTGATCGGGTCCGCCTCGGCCAGCCGGTCGATCCGGCCGCGCAGCCGCTGGTTGAGCTCGTTCAGCCGCTGGAGCATGGCCTCGACCGCGTGCTCCGCCTTGACGTTGCCGCCTGGGAAAGGCTCGAACGGCCGTGCGTCAGCCACGGCCTCCGCTCGGCCGTCAGGCACGCCGCCCAACGTGGCGATCCGCTCCGCCACCTCGTCCGCGGCAAGGCGCGCGGCATCGACGATTTCGTCCAGCTGCTGGTGGACCGGCCTGAAGGCCGGGCCAACGACGTTCCAGTGCGCCTGCTTGCCTTGCAAGGCGATGTCGATCAGCTCGAGCAGTGACTGCTGCAGCTCCGCCTGCACGCCGTGGCCCGCGCGTTCGTGCGTGTTGGTCATCGTCTCAATAGCCATCAGTCATCTCCTCGGCAAGCTGTCGTCACCATTGGTACCAGCGAGGCTGCAAACTGCATAGGGCCGTTTGGGCCGGCTTGGGTTCGTCTATGGATCAGCTGCAAAGGAGGCAGAGCCGTGGAGCTGCGCGACCGCCTCGACCTGCCAGACCCGAACCTGAGCCCACCGGTCATCGCCGAATCGGGCGATCCGTTCGCTGGCCTGCGGGTCGCCCACCTCCTGGCACGCGTGCCACGCGGCCGACCGATCCGCCTGCGGGATCTGGTCGACCGGCTCAATGCCGAGCACCTCGACTGGTCGTTCTCGCGACAGGTCGTGCTTGGCACCCTCGTCCAGCTCCAGTCGAACTGGCAGACCGACTTCCGGACGCGCGACGGGATCCTGCTCGAGCAAGGGCTGGCCGGCGAAGAGGTCACGCTCGAGGACAGCGCGCGCATAGAGCCCTGGCTCGTCCGCCAGGTCGAGCGTCTGGCCGCTGCGTGCCACCAGCAGCTGCGCGACTTCGCCCGACGCGAGGGCGAAGCGCCCTGACTACCCGCCGACAGGCACCGCCCCCGTTGCACCCGCCGTTATGCCGAGCGCCTCGTACACGCCACGCAGCGCGGTGAGCTCGGGGCCGCGGTCGGGCTGCCATTGGTTGGTGAAGTAGACGAACACCAGCCGCGTGTCAGGGTCGATCCACAGCCGCGTGCCCGTGGCGCCGCCATGATCGACGACGCTCGGGGAGCCGGCGATCGGATGGTTTAGCGTCGGCTTTCCCCAAGCCAAGCCATGCCGCACCGGCCGTTCCTCGCCGGCGATCACGCCGGGTACGCCACCGGCGTGGTCTTCGCCCATCAGCGCGAACGTCTTCCGCGAGACAGGGATCCAGCGACCCTCCTGGCGCCTCGGTGCGAGCAGCGCCGAGCCGAATCGGACGAGGTCATCCAGCGAGCCCCACAGGCCGCCGCCCGGATGGCCGAGCGCGACGACGAAGCGGAGCAGGAAGAAGCGCTTGATCGGGTTGTCAGCGCCCACGCCGCGCACCGGCACCATCGTGCGTCCGCGCCGGCGCGGGTCGAAACCGGTGTCGGTCATGCCCAGCGGCACGAGCAGGCGCTGGTCCAGGTAGTCGGCAGCATCCAGGCCGGTCAGCCGGCGACAGATCTCGGCCAGCAGATAGAACGTGGCGCTCGAGTACTCCCAGCGCGTGCCAGGCTCGAAGGCCAGCGGCGCGCTGAGTGCCATCTGGATCATCCCGGCCGCGGACGGTCGCTGGCGACGGATGGTGTCGGGCAGCACGTCAGGTACACCCGAGGTGTGGGCCAGCAGATGACGAACCGTGACCGCTCGCTTCTGCCTCGTGTCGAACTCGGGCAGCCAGCGACAGATCGGGTCATCGAGCGCGACCAAGCCTTCGTCGTAGAGCTGCATGAAGGCGGTGGCGAAGATCGGCTTGGTCACCGAGGCCAAGAAGAACAGGCTCTCACCGTCGATCGTGGCCCGGCCGCGTCGGGCCGCTGCGTCGCTGCCGAAGACGCCTTTGCGGACCAGCCCACGTTCGTCGCCCACGGCCAGCGCAGCCACGGACATGCACCCGTCAGCGGCGTCCTGGGCCAGGCGCTCGAAGACGCCGTCCAGCCCCGCCTGAGTCAATCGCACCGGTCTGACGATAATCGGCCGACCGATGAAGCGCAGCCAGCTGATCCGCCAGACCCGCCGCCTGATCGCAGAAGGGGAGCGATTAGAGGTGTCGCCCAGCCTCAACGGGCTGCGGCTGTGGCTGAAGCTTTCCGACGAGCTGCTCAGCGAGGCGTGGGGCCAGATGGACCGCTACCACCTCGCCTGGCTGATGGTCGGGCGCCCTGACGACGCCATTCGAGGCCGGCCAATGACGCCCACGGAGGAGATTGACTACGTGCGCACCGTCGCCGGCCAGAAGACGGCCGCGCTGCGCATGAGCCTGAAGGCCGCCGAGGAGCAGCACATGCCCTTCCTCGGCGAGACGCCGGACGACGAGTCCGCCGGCTAGATCCGGCGCATCTTCTCCATCGGCAGCACGAAAACGGTTGCGCCGCCGTGGGTCACCTCGGTCGGCAGCCAGGAGGTCTCCATCGCGCCCATCGTCTCGACAGGCACGGACATCGTGCGTGACTGGCAGTTGTCCTCGATCAGCCGCATCGCGTCAGCCAGCTGATCGTCCTCGACGCCCATGAAGATCATCACGTTGCGCGCGCGCAGAAAGCCGCCGCGTGATGGCACCTCAGTGAAGCGCAGCTCGGCGGCGCGCAGCGCCTCGACCAGCCGACCCGCGTCGTCACCGTGGACGATCGCCACCAGCAGCTTGGCCATGGCTCAGATCATCCCCCTTCCGAGGCTCCAACACCAGCCCGTGGCGCACGCGCGCCGTAGGCCGCACCGAGCCCAAATGCGGCCAGGATCGCCAGCTGCATCCACGGCGGGTCGGCGATCGCGGCCAGGTTGGCCATGAAGTGGCTTGGCCCCAGCCGGTCGAGCAAAGCACCGCTGCCCTCGAACAGCTGCACGATGGTGAAAGCGACATAGGTGCCGAGCAGCCAGGCGAACATGCCCAGCCCTGCGGCCACGGTCGAGGCGCCGCGTGGCCAGGTCGATGACGAGTGCTGTCCGGCAAGCCCGCGCGCGACCGCGACCCCGATCAGCCAGCCGCCGAACGCACCGACCACGACCAGCCCCCACGAGGCGATCAGCCACAGCGCGCCATAGCCAGCGGCCACCGCGAGGGTTGCTCCAAGAGCGAGGCCCAGGGCTCGTGCCATGGCCACCACTTTAGACCTCGCCACGCAGCCGCTAGACTTGCCGACGATGCCCCATCCGACGCTCGGCTTTCCGCCGCCCGACACGACCGCCGGACATCCAGATGCCGCCCGCCGCCTGCGCGCCCAGCGCGACCGCCTGGCGCGGCTTGCGCTCGAGAACACGCTCCGCCTCGCGCCGCACTTCAGCGAGCGCTACGAAGAGATCACGCTGCGTCTGTTCTTGCGTGACTACGAGCGTCACGTCGAGCAGCTGGCGCGGGCGATGGAGACTGGTGCCGACTCGTTCGTCGTCAACTACGCCGAGTGGCTCGTCCCCGTCTACCGCCGCCGGAAGGTGCCGATGAAGGACTTCATCGCGCTCGTCGACGGCCTGCGCCACGCCGCGGTGACCGTGCTGACGCCCGATGAAACGCAGTTCGCCGAGCAGCTCTTCGAGCGCTGGGCGCGGATGCTCAAGCACCACGGCCGGCTGCCCGGTGACCACGAGGGCAACAAGTACGTGCGCTTCTTCTGGAAGGGCGCCGGCATCCTCGACGACGAGGTCGTCTGATGACCATCAAGTGGGTCAAGGTCGATCCACTGGTGATGAACGGCGAGCCGTTCTGCTACGCCACGCGGCTGACGGTGCGCAACCTGCTCGAGATGCGGCGCAACGGCCTCTCACCGGCGGCGATCCTGGCCGAGCACCCCGAGCTGCGCGGCGTGGGCATCGCCGAGGCCTTCCGTTACGCCGCCCAGAACCGCGAGCGCTACGCAGACTTCTTCGAGGGCGATGGCTTGGCCGGCCCGGGCTTCAGTGAGGACGAGGCGATCGTTTTCCCGGAGTACCTGCGCGACATGCGCGGGATCGTCGTGACGTAGACGCACTGCCGGCACCTAGCCTGGCCGACCCGTCACTTCTGCTCCTCACGGCAACTTATGCGGGTGACATCGGTTGATATGCGCTCGTCCCGGAGGGCTCTGCCCGGTCCACGGCCACCCGTCGGGCCGGTGGAGGCACGCTCGCCCGCGTAAGGTGCCGCCGGCGTCGCTTATGGCAAGTCGCGTCGAGCACCTTCAGGGCCCGCAATGAGGTCGGTGCTAGCATGATCTGCGGAAATGAGCGAAGAGCGGAGCACCTCACACAATCAGCCGCCCCCAGCCGGCTCGGCCACCCCGACCGCAGCTGGCGGTCCGGCCTCCGCCGCGACGGCGACGATCGATCCGCAGGCGCGCGCGACCGAGCTGGCGATCCTCGACGCGCTGCGCTCGGTCGTCGATCCCGAGATCGGGATGAACGTGGTCGAGCTGGCGCTCATCAAGCAGGTCATCCTCGGCGAGAACCAGACCGAGGTGAAGATGATCCTGACCACTCCCTTCTGTCCCTACGCCGGCTCGATGATCCAGCAGGTCAAGGAGCAGACCGAGAGCGTGGTCGATCACGACGTCAAGGTGACGCTGCTGGCCGAGCGCTGGGACCCGCGCGACGCCGGGCTGGTCTGGTAATCCGGCCGCAGCAGTGTCCGCGCGGCGCCGGCCCGCGATAGAGCGCAGCGCGGTCGCGACCGGCCGCGGCGATGACGGCACGACCGGCCTGCTGTACGGCGGCCGCATCGGCAAGGACGATCCACGGACGGAGGCTTACGGCTCGATCGACGAGGCCGTGGCCGCTCTTGGGCTGGCCCGCGTCGAGCTCGACGCCGCCGGCCTGGCAGAGCTCGCCGCGTCAGTCCTGCGCTGGCAGCGCGAGCTGTTCGTCGTCGGTGCCGAGCTGGCGACCAATCCCGGCGCCGCGGACCGGCTGACGGACGGCGTGACGCGCGTCACCGAGCAGATGCTCGACGGCGTCGAGCAGGAGCTGGCGCATTGGGAGTCTCGGATCGAGATGCCGCGTGAGTTCGTCGTGCCCGGTGAGACGCGTGCCTCGGCGGCGCTCGAGCTGGCCCGGACGGTGCTTCGCCGCGCGGAGCGTCGGGTCATCGCCCTCGAGCGCGCCGTCGAGGTTGAGAGTGGCTGGATCGTGCCCTACCTCAACCGGCTGGCCGACCTCGCCTGGGTGCTCGCGCGGGCCGCCGAGCAGGCCGAGCAGCGGAGCGCGACGCCCGCCCGCAGCAGGTGACCCGGGCGCGCCTGGTCTCGGTCCTGCTCGCGTGCCTGATCCTCAGCGGCTGCGACATCGGTCCACCGCCTGATCCGGGGACCACGCCCACGAAGCCATCGGGCATCAGGGGCATGGTCTTGCTCGGCCCGACCTGCCCGATCGGTGACGAACCCGACCCGCTCAACCCGATCCCGTGCCTGACCCCCTACGCCGCTCTGCTGGTCATCCTCGACGCTGACAACCAGCCGGTGGGCACGGTCAGCTCCGGCGTGGACGGCAGGTTCGAGATCACGCTGCCGGCGGGCGACTACGTGGTCACGCCACGGGCCGGCGACCAGCCATTCCCCATTGCCCAGCCACTGTCAGTCACGGTCGTGGCGGGTGAGTACGCCGAGGTCGAGATCAACTACGACACCGGCATCCGCTGAGCCGCGGCTACTCCCAGCGCGCGAACTCGTCTGGCGCGACCCAGCCGCGCTTGAGCGAGCCGGATCGCCGGTCAGGCAGGGGGTAGCCAATGGTGACCACGCCGATCGGCAGCATGTCAGCGGGCAGGTCCAGCTCGGCCTGGAGGTCGGCCAGCCGATGCGTGCCCAGGAAGCCCGCGGCGAGGCCCTCGTCGACGGTGGCCAGCAGGATGAGCATCAGCGTCGCGCCGGCATCGACCCACCAGTAGGGCACGGGCCATTCCATCTCGGCTTCGCCGGGCCGGCGCTTGTCCGGCTCGCGGTATCGGGCGCGGTAGATCTCTTCGCTGACGCAGGGCACGATCAGCACCGGCGCGCGGCTGACCCACGGATCGAAGCCGGCAGCCACGTACTCCGGCTCATCGCAGATCTCCGCAACGCGGCGCCGCCTGTCGGGATCCATTACCACGACCAGCCGCTGGCCTTGGCTGAAGCCCGCGCTCGGCGCCCGCTGGGCGGCGGCCACGATGCGCTCGACCAGCTCGCGCGCGACTGGCCGGTCCGGATCGTAGTTGCGCACCATCCGCCGCCGGCGGAGAGCCTCGGCCAGCTCCATCGCCGGACGATAGCCCACGCTGGCCAGGGCCATTGCGACTCCGCGCCTCAGCGTCTAGACTCAATCCTGACGTGATCACTCGGAATTCAGGCGGCCGCTCGATCTTCCCCGGCACCGGTGCCGTGCACTTCTCAACGCGCGGCGAGTACGGCGTGCGGCTGATGGTCGAGCTGGCCCGCCACCATGGCGCCGGTCCGATCAGCCTGGCCGAGATGGCCGCTCACGAGGACCTGCCGCGGCCGTACCTCGAGCAGCTCGTGGTCAGCCTGCGTGAGGCGCAGCTCGTGCACAGCACGCGCGGCGCGCGCGGCGGCTACCGCCTGGCCCGCGATCCCGAGCAGATTCGCATGAGCGAGGTCATCCGCGCGCTGGAGGGCCCGATCGCACCGATGGTCTGCGCCAGCGAGGAGCCGGCGCACGCCGGCGTGTGCGGTCGGTCGGGCTTCTGCAACGTCAACTTCCTGTGGCTCAAGGTGCGCGACGCGATCACCGGTGCGCTCGATTCGGTCACCCTCGCTGACCTTGCCACGCCGCGCGCAGACCATCCCTACCACCCGCCCATCGCTGCCGGCCGTCACCAGCTCGAGCTCCAGGCCGCCAGCCTGGACTCCTAGGAGATACATGACTGACACCCAGACGCTCGATACCGCGCTGCCCCAGCTGACCACCGACGCCGACGCGAGCGCTGACCAGCTCGTCATCCGCGACCTGCACGTCGTGCCCGCTGCCGAGCCCGGCCGCGAGATCCTGAAGGGCATCAACCTGACCGTCGGCAAGGGCGAGGTCCACGCCATCATGGGCCGCAACGGCTCCGGCAAGACGACCCTCGCCTACGCGCTGATGGGCCACCCGGCGTACCTGGTCACGCGCGGCGAGGTCCTGTGGAAGGGCCGCAACCTGGTCGAGCTGTCGCCTGACAAGCGTGCCCGGCTGGGCATGTTCCTCGCCTTCCAGTACCCGACGGCGGTGCCTGGGCTGTCAGTCGCCAGCTTCCTGCGCACGGCGCTCAACGCGCGCATGCGGCCGCTCGACGGCGAGTCCGAGTGGGATCCCTCCGACCCGCTGAAGGGCGGCATCAAGATGGCCGACTTCCGGCGCCTGATGCGCGAGAAGATGGACCTGCTCAAGCTGGACGATGCCTTCGCCGCGCGCTACCTCAACGAGGGCTTCAGCGGCGGCGAGAAGAAGCGCCTCGAGATGCTCCAGATGGCCGTCCTGCAGCCGGAGATGGCCGTCCTCGACGAGACCGACTCCGGGCTCGACATCGATGCCCTGCGCATCGTCGCCGAGGGCCTCAACGCGCAGCTCAACCCCAACCTGGGCGTGCTGCTGATCACTCACTACCAGCGCATGCTCAACTACATCACGCCTGACGTGGTCCACGTGCTGGCCGCCGGCCGGATCATCGCCTCGGGCGGCAAGGAGCTTGCCCTGCGCCTCGAGCAGGAAGGCTACGCGCCGGTCATGCGCGAGGCGGGCATGCAGCCGAGTGATGACGACGCTGCCGAGCCCGAGCCGGCCGAGCCGGAAGCCCACTGAGCGAGCGCTGATCCAGATGGCCATCGTGCGCGCACTCGACCCGGCCGCCGTTCGCGCGGACTTCCCCATCCTCGAGCGCGAGATCAACGGCCGGCCGCTGGCCTACCTCGACAGCGCTGCCACGAGCCTCAAGCCGCGCGCCGTCGCCGACGCGGTCGCCGGCTACCTGACGCGCTACAGCGCCAACGTCCACCGCGGCGTGTACTCGATCGGCGAGGAGGCAACGGCGGCGTACGAGGGCGCGCGCGTCAAGATCGGCCGATTCATCAACGCGCCGAGCGCCCGCGAGATCGTGATGGTCCGCAACGCGACCGAGGCGATCAACCTGGTCGCCTACTCGTGGGGCCGACGGCACATCAGCCGGGCAGACACGATCGTCACGACCGAGCTCGAGCATCACTCGAACATCGTCCCCTGGCAGCTGCTGACCCAGGAGAAGGATGCTGACCTCGAGTTCGTGGCCGTCGACGATGACGGCACGCTGAACCTGGAGTCGTACGAGGCTCTGCTGCGGACCGAGCCCAAGCTGGTCACCTTCGGTCACGTCTCGAACGGCCTGGGCACGATCAACCCGGTGCGCCGGATGGTCGAGATGGCCCACGAGGCGGGCGCGCTGGTGCTGGTCGACGGGGCACAGGCGGTGCCCCACCAGCCGGTCGACGTGCAGGCCATCGGCTGCGACTTCTACGTCTTCAGCGGTCACAAGGTGCTTGGGCCGCCCGGCTCAGGCGCGCTGTGGGCGCGGATGGAGCTGCTCGAGGAGATGCCGCCCTTCATGGCCGGTGGCGAGATGATCCTCGAGGTCCACCTGCGGCGGACCGTCTTCAACCGCGTCCCTTACAAGTTCGAGGCCGGCACGCCGGACATCGCCGCGGCCATTGGCCTCGGCGCGGCGATCGACTACCTCGACGGCCTGGGCATGGAGCAGGTCCGTGCCCACGAGCGCGAGATGACCGAGTACGCGCTGGCCGTGCTGCCCGAGCGGGTGCCGGATATCCGCCTCTACGGCCCGCCCGATCTAGATCGGCACGCCGGCATCGTGACCTTCAACCTGCCCAACGCCCACCCGCACGACGTGGCCACGCTGCTTGACCGTGAAGCGATCTGCGTCCGGGCGGGGCACCATTGCACGATGCCGCTTCACGACCGTCTCGACGAAGCCGCCACCCTGCGTGCCAGCTTCAGCGTCTACACCCAGCGCGCGGAGATCGACCGCCTGGCCGACGCGCTCGCCAGCGCGGAGCGGCTCTTCAGCCGCTGAGCCAAACTCCGCCGATATGGACGACCTCTACCGCGACGAGATCCTCGAGCACTACCGCAACCCGCACAACTTCGGCACGCTCGAGGAGCCGGATGCCGTGCAGGAGCTGGCCAACCCGCTGTGCGGCGACCGGATCACGCTGATGCTCGGAATAGACGACGCTGGGACTATCGAGCAGGTCGCCTTCACAGGCCGCGGCTGCGCGATCAGCCAAGCCTCGGCGAGCATGCTGACCGATCAGATCCGGGGCATGAGCCTCGACCAGGTGGTGGAGCTCAACAAGGACGCCGTGCTGGAGAACCTGGGCATCGAGATCAGCCCGGCCCGGCTCAAGTGCGCGCTGCTGTCCCTCCAGGCGCTGCGCGGCGCCCTGTCCGACCGTGTCGCCTGGCAGGGCGCCACTGATGAGGGCTGACGGCCCGCCGACCATCGGCGAGGTGACGCCTGCCCAGGCGGCCGAGCTGATCGAGCGCGGCGCGGCGCTGATCGACACCCGCGAGCTGCACGAGTGGCAAGCTGGCTACTTGCCCGGCGCCACGCTCGTGCCACCAGCCGAGGTCATGGCGCGCATCCGGGATGTGCTGCCCAACCCTGATCCGTCCGTCGTCGTCTACTGCCGGTCTGGCGTCCGATCGCTGCTCGCCGCCCGGCAGATGTCGGCGCTTGGCTACCGCCATGTCGTCTCAATGGCCGGCGGGATCATCGCCTGGCGCGGCGAGGGCCGGCCGATCGAGATGCCGCCGCCGCGGCCGACTCCACCGGAGAACGCGCGCTACAGCCGTCAGCTGGTCATGCCCGAGATAGGTCCGCAGGGCCAGGCCAGGCTGGCCCAGGCGAAGGTCCTCGTTATCGGCGCCGGCGGCCTTGGCTCACCCGCGCTGCTCTACCTCGCCGCCGCCGGTGTCGGCACGATCGGGATCGTCGACTTCGACGTCGTCGAGCTCTCCAACCTCCAGCGCCAGGTCGTCCACGCCGACGATCGGGTGGGCATGAAGAAGACCGAATCGGCGGCTCTCGCGATCCGGGCGCTCAACCCGGAGACGAAGGTCGTCCAGCACACCGAGATGCTGACCGCAGCCAGCGTCGATCGGCTGATCGACGGCTACGAAGTAGTGCTCGACGGTACGGACACGTTCGAGACCCGCTACTTGCTCAACGACGCTGCCGTCCGGGCGTCCATGCCGGTCGTCCACGCCTCGGTCTTCCGCTTCGAGGGCCAGCTGACCGTCTTCGTGCCGTTCGAGGGGCCGTGCTACCGCTGCCTCTACCCGACCCCACCGCCGCCGGAGCTGGCGCCCGGCTGCTCGGTCGCCGGAGTGCTCGGCGTCGTGCCCGGGGTGATGGGCCTGCTCCAGGCGGTTGAGACGATCAAGCTGTTGCTTGGCATCGGTCAGCCGCTCGTCGGCCGGCTGCTCGTCTGGGACGCGCTCGAGGCAAGCTTCAGCGAGCTGGCGCTGCAGCGAGACCCGAAGTGTCCCGCCTGCGGCGTGCCGGCCGGGCAGCCTGTTGCCACCGGCAACGTGACCCCGACCTGACCGACGTGCACGAGGAACCGCTCCCCGTCGACGAGGCGGCCAGCTCGGCCCGGCAGTGGGCGACTGCCGCCGAAGAGGCAAGGCTTCCCGCCGAGCTGCTCCAGCAGGTCATCGACGCCGCGCGCGAGGACGCGCCCAATGAGACGGTCGGGCTGCTGGCGGCCTCCGCCTACAGCGACGCGGGTGGCGTGCCGACGCGCTACATCCGGCTGGCCAATGCCGCCGCCTCGCCGTATCGCTACCTGCTCGACCCGGACGAGCAGCTGCGCGTGATGCTCGAGCTGGACGCCACCGGCCAGGTGGTGTGGGGCATAGTCCACTCCCACGTCGCGTCGGAGGCGCGGCCGTCGGCGACGGATCTCGGGCTCGCCTACTACCCCGACAGCCTGTATTTGATCTGCTCACTCGCCGCCGAGGCGCCGGAGGTCCGTGCGTGGCGGATCAGCGAGCGCTCCGTGCTCGAGGTGCCGCTGGTCGTTGGCTGAGGCGGTCTCAAGCCGTGTCCGCTCCTGCAGCAAGGGCAGCCAGCAGCGCCGGCTCGGTCGGGGTGGAGCCCAGGCCTAGAGCCGCGCCCGCGCGCGCCGCGTAGGGTGCCTCGAGGTTGGTTGAGGCGAGCACCGGCCAGCTGGCTTCGGCGAAGACCTCGGCCGGCCTCCCGTCGAGCACGATCCGTCCCTCGCGCATGATCACCACCCGCTCGAACGTCTCAGCCACGAAGCGCATGTCGTGGCTGATCCCGATCACCGTCCGGCCGTCCTCGGCCAGCCTGGCGACGATGCGTTCTATGGTTCGTACCCCGCCTGCGTCCTGGCCGGTGGTCGGCTCGTCGAGCACTACCACGGGCGTGCTCATCGCCAGCACGGAGGCGATGGTCAGCAGCTTGCGTTCCGAGAAGCCCAGGTCGTATGGGTTCTCCGCGGTCCGGCCGTCCAGCCCGACGGCGGCCAGGGCGTGGGTGGTTGCCTGCTCGAGCTCGGGACCGCGAAGCCGCAGGTTGCGTGGACCGAACTCAACCTCGCTGCGAACGGTGCCGGCGAAGACCTGCCGGTCGGGGTTCTGGAAGCAGATGCCCACGATACGGGCCAGATCAGCCACGTGGCGCCGGCCGACCGGCGCGCCGCCCACGGCGACGCTGCCTTCGGTCGCGCGCAGCAACCCGTTCAGGTGGCGCACGAGGGTCGACTTGCCCGAGCCATTCTGGCCGATGATTGCCAGCCGCTCGCCGGCGGCCACCTCCAGGTCGATCTCTGACAGCGCCCGAGTTCCGTCCGGATAGACGAAGCCGAGCCCGCTCGCTGCCAGGATGGCCTCGCTCACCGTGGCGGCAACCTCTCCGCCGGCAGCTCCAGGCCGGCCGCGGCAGCAGCGGCAGCCAGCCTGGTCCTCGCCGGCGGCATGACACCCAGCGCCTCGAGCGTTGGATCGGCCAGCACTTTGCCGGCAGGGCCGGCCATGGCGACGCGGCCGCCCCCGAGCACCACGATCTCGTCGCACAGCCGGGCGAGCAGGTCCGCCTTGTGCTCGACGATCAGGACGCCCGCGCCGGTCTGCCGCGCCGCGCGCCCGACCGCGTCTGCGACGAGCCGGGTGCCCTCGGGGTCCAGCTGGCTGGTCGGCTCGTCGAGAACGAGGTAGTCGGGGCGCAGTGCCAGCACTGCGGCGAGTGCCACCAGCTGTGCCTGGCCGCCTGACAGCCGAGCGGGGTCCCGCTCCACGATGCCCTCGATGGCCAGCGCCTCGATCGCCGACCAGGTCCGGTCCACCACCTCGTCAAGCGACAGGCCCAGGTTGCGTGGCCCGAAGGCGACCTCCTCCCAGACGGTTGGCGCGCTGCCCGAGAGCTGCGTCTCCGGCTCCTGGAAGAGGATGCCGGCCGTCACCGCAAGCTCGTGCTGAGCAGCTTCGCCGGCAGCCCGTCCATCGATCAGAACCTGTCCATCCAGCTCGCCGCCGATGGTCAGCGGCGCAAGCCCGACGGCGACCAGGCAGAGTGTCGACTTGCCGGCGCCGTTGGGGCCGGCTACGCCGACCACCCGCCCGCGCTCGATGCTGAGCGAGAGGCCCGTGACCGCCGCCGACGTAGATCCGGCGTAGCGGTAGCTGATCTCGCGCAGCTCGAGGCTCATTGGCGTCAGGGCAGCCATGCCAGGTGGCCGGTCAGCGCCAGGAGCACCAGCAGAAACGAAAGTGCGGCCATTCCCCAGCGCAGTACGCGCTCGCCCGGCACGTCCGGGTGGAAACGCAGCACCGTCCGTCTGCCGGGCGCGGCGAAGGCTCGTGCCTCTAGGGCCATCGTCCGCTGCTCGACGTCAGTCAGCGCCGAGAGGACGAGCGGGCCGGCCAACGGCACCAGGCCGCGCAGCCTGGCCAGAGGGCCGCCCTGGGTATCCAGGCCGCGCGCGCGCTGCGAGTCTACGATCTCGCGGGCGCGGTCGGCCATCCGGGGCACAGTCCCGACCGCTGCGCTGATGATGAACGTCGCCCGCCGGCCCAGGCCGCGCTGCTCGAGGTCCTCGATCAGCTCGCCGGTGCGGGTGGTCAGCGCGAACAGCCCGACCGAGAAGGCGAAGGCGATCACGCGCAATGCGGCCTGGCTGGCCGCGGTCAGACCCTCCTCAGTGGCCGAGAGGGGCCCAACGACGAACAGCACCCGTTCAGCGCCCGGGTACAGGAAGGTGTTAATCAGCATGATCGACGCCACGAGCGGCGTGAGAACGATCAGGTAGGGCCTGAACCCGCGCCACGAGCCCGACCAGGTGGCCACCAGGGCGCTCATCACGAGCACGATCAGGGGCGCCGTCCAGCCCTGGACGCCGAAAGCGATCAGCGCCGTGGCGAAGGCAATGACCAGCCGGGTCGTAGGCGCCAGGCTGCGATAGCGGCCGCGCTCACGCCGGCCAACGAACTCGGGCAGCCCGCGCGCGACCGCCGGGGCTGCCCGAGCGCCAGGAGCTGCGCCTATGTCTGCGTGCCGCTGCCCGTTGCGTCAGCCGGCCGGACCAGCCGATCGCCGAGCGGGAACCGCGCCAGGAAGCGCGGCGACAGGTTCATCAGGATCAGGAAGACGACGAAGCTGGTGATGATCTTGTCGATCGGGTCTGAGAAAAAGCCCTGGCCGAGCGACGCCTGCAGCACGTCCGCCCCACCCTGGCGCAGCGCGGCAACGATCAGGTCCGTGCCGGACCCGGTCACGCCACCGAACACGTAAGCCGAGATGGGCGCCGAGACGAGCGCGGCCACGATGCCCGTCACCAGGCCGGCACCAGCCACCCACAGTCCGGCAAGGTCGCGCCGCAGGTAGATGAAGCCTGCCACCGCCGCGGCGACGACGATGCCGATGATGATCGCCGCCGGCACCGCCCATTCCACGAAGCCGCCCTGCTCCGGGTCGAGGTAGATAGGGTTGTTGACCAGCGGCAGGATGACCAGGATCACGATCGCCGCGGCGAGCCCGGCGGCGAGCAGCAGCTGGGTTCCACTGGCCGGTCGAGAGCGGAACACGCCGAGCTGTCCCCAGAAGCCGGCCAGCAATCCGATGACGCCGGCAGTGATCGCGAACGGCCCGATCGTGCCCCCACCGATGACCGGCGCGTACTGCCAGATCAGATTGCTGAGCACGCCGGTCAGCAGGCCGGCGATCGGGCCGGCGAGCACGCCGACGAAGATGGTGCCGATCGAATCGAGGTAGATCGGCAGTCGCAGCACCGACTGGACGGTGTAGCCAAGCACAATGTTGATCGCGATCGCGACCGGTATCAGAACGATGACCCGCGTTGTGAACTGTCCCGATAGCCAGCTCATCCTGTCCTCTGCCTCCCTTCGATACCTCCCGCCGCAGAGATTGCCACGGCCCGGTTGGCTTGCGCCAGTCGAATCCGCGGGCTGGCCTAGAGTTCCTCCGTGCGCGGATCCATGTGGTTCACCCAAACTCGGCTGGCCGTCGCGTTGGTCGCAGCGCTTGTCGTCGGCTGCGCGGGCGTGTGGATGCCCACCCCGTCGTGGACAGAATCACCTGCCGCGCCGGCCTCGCCGACGCCAGCCGTCGTCGAGCCGCCGACCCCCACGCCCAGCCCGGGCCCGACTCCCACGCCAACGCCTACGCCCGCCCCGACGCCCGAGGCGCTGACTGCCGATCTCGACTTCGGGGGCGAGCAGCGCCTCGCCCCGGCCGACGGCCAGGCCAGGGTCGAGGTCAGCGCCCGGGTTCAGCTGGACGGCGGCGGCTCCGCGGCGGGGCGGCTGGTCCATCTCCGGCCGGTCATTGGCGACGACATCACCGCCGTCGAGCCGGTCCAGCCGGTGGGGGCTGATGGTAGCCTCTCGTTCGCGCTCACGGCCGGCGCGCCGGGTGTCCACGAGCTGGGCCTCTACGACGCCGCAGGCTGGTCGGGCGATCAGCCGCTGGCCACGATCGAGGTCGAGTTCACGCGCAAGGTCGTGCTGCTCGCGCCGGGCTTTCAGTCGGCCCTCGCCAAGCGCTACCTGACATTCGGCGAGCCGGGCGAATGCGGCCAGCCGACTGTGCCGCGCTCGATTACCGAGGCGTTGATCTGCCTCGGCTTCGAGCCTGACGTGACGATCGTCGACATGGCCTGGGAGCCGGCGCCCTGCCGGCCGGCCGACGCCGAGCGGGATCCACCGCGGGCTGACTGCGTGGCCACCATCCGGCCCACGGACGAGGGCACTGACGTCACCTGGCAGCCGGCCGACTATGACCTCGCCGACCTTGGGCTGAGCCTGCTTCGCCAGCAGCAGATCGACCTGTGGGGCCATCGGCTGGCACGGACGCTCGTGACGTACAACGAGGAGCTGCGTGATGTCAGGGGCAGCCGGGCCAGCTTTTACCTCGTCGGCCACAGTCTGGGCGGCCAGGTGGTGCTGCGCGCCCTGCACGCGATCGTTGCGGACGAAGCGCTGCGCGTCCACTTCGCGGGCGACAACCGGGGCCTCTTGCCGGCGGTCGTGTCAGTCGATGGCGCGCTCAACTGGGCGGGCCAGGTCGAGCTGATCGGTGAGCCGCGCTGCGGTCTGCCCGTGCGCACGCTGCCCGACGCCGGCCGGGCGCACGCCAACGCGGCCGTTGTCGGCCAGGCGAACGAGCTCTTGGGCACGACGACCGTTGCCATGACCAGCGCCACTGACCCGATCGTCACGCCTGACGTGGCCCTGTTGCGTGACCCGGTGCCGGTGCGCGGCTATCTCGAGGAGCTGCACCACGCCGACGGACCCGAAGGCGGCTGCTCGCACTCCGCTCTACTCTGGCCGGAGCCGACCGGCTTCCCTCTGCGCGAGGTGTTCGAGGAGCACATCGGCCGGGCCGCGGGCGAATGGGCCCGGCGTTCCGGTCGGCCGCCGGCTACTCGTCGCGCGTGGTCAGCACGATGCGCGTGATGGCAGTGTCACCGTCGACCCGGCCGACCATCGCCAGGCTCTCGAGGGAGCCGATGACCGCACGCATCTCCTGCAGCCCGGAATCCATGAAACCGCCACCCATCATCGGGCCCATGGCCGATTCCACCAGCTGCCACGCAATCTCGAAGTCGAGGTACATCGCCCCCGCGTTGGAGGTGCCGCCTGCGGCATCGATCGCGCGCCGGTACTCCTCCCGCGAGGCGAGGCTGTTGGCGGCCTGGGTGTCGACGACGGCGCGCGCGAAGCTGGCGTCCATGCCTATGACAAGCAGGTCGCCGGCAAAGGCATAGGCCAGCGAGGCGTCAGGCATCGGCGGCTGAGGGCCTCCGCCGAACTGGTCCTTGAACCTGAAAGTGACGATGCGTGCGCCGTTGTAATCCTCCTCCAGCACTGACACGGCTCCCTGGCCGCCGCCGGCGGCGGTGATCAGCGCGCGTACCTGGCCCATCGCCTCGGCTGCCCGGCCCTGGTCCGTGACATTCACCACCAGGCCGGCCGTGGCCCGGCTGCCGTCGAAACGCACCCCGACGGCGACGTCGCCGGCCCAGCTGACCAGCTGGTCGATTGGCTGCCCGAGCTGTGTCTCGAGCTCGCGTAGCTGCTCGCCGAACATCGGCTGCTCACGCAGGCAGCTAAGGGTCGCGGTCACGTTGCTGCCCACATCGTGCGCGCTGAAGTAGAAGAACGTGTCTCCCGGCAGGCGCTGTGAAAGGCCGCTGTCGCGCATCTGGACTGCCGGCCCGCCGGGCGCATTCTCGAGGACGAGCTCCATGCTCGCCCGGCCATCCTGCATGTATAGGCTGCCACTGATCGACCGCGGCTCGGCCATGCCGGGGCAGGTGAGCTGGAAGGGATTGCCGATCGGCCCCTGTGGACCGGCATCATCGATCGCATCCGCGAGTGCCTGGTAGTCGAGCCAGAACATCGCCAACCGGCCCGCGGGCTGGCGTCCGAGCGCGGCGCTGAACGACTCGCCCGCGAGCAGGCTCTCGCCGTCGCTGGCCTTCCGCTGCAGGGCCGCTTGGACCGCCTCAGAGTCGGCGCCGAGGACGACTGCGTCGTCGGTTACGGCATACGAGTTGGCGGTGCGGTCGAAGCGCGCGCTGCCGGTCCAGATCGTGACGCCGCCCGGGCCAGCCTGTGAGGTCCAACTGTCAGCGCCGCGCAGCCGCTCCACCGCCACCTCCGCCGCCGGCCGATTGGTCGAGCCCAGGATCACGACGAACGGCGGTGGAGCGCCCACTTCGGCGGGCATCGAGCCGCCGGCGACGATCCAGCCGGCGAACCAGGGCTTGACATCGTCTTCGTAGTTGGCCATGCCACCCGAGGCCGTGGCGATCGCCTCGTTCAGCAGCTGATCTATCTGGCGCTCCACCTGTCCGGCATCGCCGAACTGCGGGAAGCGCGTGGCAAAGCGTACGAACTGCTCGCGCTGTCCGGCCGGCAGGTCGAGCCGCAGCTCCATCGCCATCGCTGAATCAGCGGGCAGGTAGGCGTAACCGGCGCGGGCCGCGTCGGGACCCGTGGTCCGGCCCTGGTTGAGGAAGACGTAGACGCCGATGGCGGCAACGATGAGCAGCAACACGAGGCCGGCGACCGGCAGCAGCCAGCCACGTCGACGCGGCTCAGGCGGCGGAGCCGGCGGATTCCAGCCGTAGCTCTCAGGCGCGGTACCGATCGGCGGCAGCGGCGCGCTCGGCGCAGGCGGTGGCGTCCACTGGCTGGTCTGCGGATCTGGCGAAGGCGGCGTGGAATCGGGCCGCGGCTGGTCGTTGCCGCGGCCGGTCTCGGGCGAGGTCATATGAGCTGCTCCTTGATAGTCACCGCTGAGCAGCCATGCCATGCGACGTGCTGCTCCGGCGCCCCTCTGCGACCCATCGTATCAATCGGTGGACGACAGGCCCGCCGCGGATGTGGCGAGGCGATCGACAAACCGCTCGAAGAAGCCCTCGATCCGTGCATCGACGACGACATCGAGGTTCGTCGGCCGACCCCACTGGCGCCGCCAATCGGTGACCGTCTCGCCGGTCGTCCAGCGGCCCTCCAGCTCGACCTCGACGGCCAACGCCTCCGAGCGCACGAGGTCGGCGTCGAGCGCTGCGGCGACCGCCAGCGCGTCGTGGATGAACGCGCCGTAGAAGCCGTCGTAGCGGCTGTGGAAGTCCATGTAGAAGCGCAGCGCGTCATCGACGAAGCGCATCAGCGGCACCTCGTCAGGCGTGCCGGCACGCTCGTAGAGTGTCGCCAGGCGTCCGGGGGTCAGCTTCGCCCGCTCGGTCACGTCGAGGCCTAGCGCCAGCGGCCGCGGAAGCTCGGGATATGCGGCCCAGGCCGCGAGCACGACCGCCATCGCCTCAGGGTCGACGGCGACGTTCCACTCGGTCGTGGGCGCGGTGTTGCCGGCGGAGCGATAGGAGCCGGCCATCATGACGAGTCCGCCGAGGAGCGACGGCAGGGCAGGCTCGCGGGTCAGCGCCACGGCCAGGTTGGTCAGCGGCCCGAGGGTGACTAGCGTCACCTCGCCCGGCCGCCGCCGCGCCTCCTCGACGAGCAGGTCGGCGGCGTGGCGGTCGGACAGCGCACGCTCGGGCGCAGGCAGGATGGCGTATCCGATGCCCTCCGGTCCGTGCGTCTCCGGCGCGGTCTGCAGCGGCCGCACGAGTGGCACCTCACGGCCCAGCGCGACCTCGATGTCCGCCCGCCCGGCCAGCTCCAAGAGGCCGAGCGTGTTGCGCGCCACCTGGCGCGCCTCGACGTTGCCGGAGACACAGGTGACGGCGAGCAGCTCCGCTTGGGCTGAGCCAAGGGCGTACAGGATGGCCAGGCTGTCGTCGATGCCGGTGTCTACGTCCAGGATCAGCGCGCGGCGCGGCTCGGCCATGCGATCAAGGATATGGACCCGGCGGATAGGCTGGGCGGATGCACACTCAAGCGGCCACGGCCTTCGTGGCAATAATCGTCGGCAGCCGGTCTGACCTCGAGGTCGTTCAGAAGGCGGCGGCGCTGCTCGACCAGCTCGGAGTGCCGAGCGAGCTGCGCGTCTTGTCCGCCCATCGCGCGCCGGACCTTCTCGAGGACTACGTCAGCGGCGCCATCGAGCGCGGCGCGAAGGTTTTCATCTGCGCCGCCGGCCTGGCCGCGCACCTGCCCGGTGTCGTGGCCAGCAAGACGACGCTGCCGGTAATAGGGCTGCCCATGGCAGGCAACCTCGCCGGCGGCCTCGACGCGCTGCTGTCGATCGTCCAGATGCCAAAGGGCGTGCCCGTGGCGACCGTTGGCGTCGGCGTGGCCGAGAACGCCGCCCTGCTGGCTGCCCAGATGCTCGGCCTGGCCGACGAGCGCATCGCCCGCGCCGTGGCTGACCATCGCGCTGAGGCGCGTCGCCAGATCGCTGACGACCCGGCCAACCGGGGGTGAGTGCGAAGGCCGCCTAAACTCGGCCGCATGGAGCTAGACCGCCAGCCCGTACCTGAGCGCCGGCCGCCGGCCGAACGCTCGACCCGGCCGCAGCGTGTACCCGAGACGCGCCCGACGCCGCTCCAGGACTGGTTCATCTACCTGTCGATCATCGTGCTCGTCTGCGGCGTTATCGCGATCAGTGCACTCGAGCTTGGTGCGCAGCCGGCGGACCCGATCGTTCGCCTGCCGATGCTGATCGGGGCGGCCGTGTTGATCGTCGTGGCCGTCGACGCGCTCGTGCGCATCTGGCGCTCGGCGTGGGTCTGGCTGCCGGTCGACCGCGGCCGCGGCCTGTTCCGCTTCGTCTGGGCGGCCGTGGTCGCGGCCAGCATCCTGCTCGCCGCCGGTGCCTTCGCTGTCGCGCTGCTGGCATGAGCGATCGGCTGGGCCCGGCAGGCACGCCGGGCTGGCTGGCGGCGACGGTCCGCCACTGCACGCGCTGCGGCCAGGCGCTCGCCTTTGGCCGCGTGGCCGGCGAGGAACGGCCGCGGCTGTCGTGCCCGGCGTGCGGCTACGTCGCCTATCTCAACCCGCGCATGGTCGTCAGCACGCTGCCCGTCACGGAGGCGGGCGAGGTCATCCTGCTGCGCCGCGGTATCGAGCCCGGCTATGGCGCGTGGGCGCAGCCGGGCGGCTTCCTCGAGATCGACGAGACGGCGACGGAGGGCGCGGTCCGTGAGACGCTCGAGGAGACCGGCCTCGTCGTCCAGCCCGAGCGCCTGATCGGCATCTACTCACGGCCGCAGGCCGCGATCGTGGTCGTCGCCTGGCAGGCGCGCATCGTTGGCGGCGAGGCAGGCCCGACGCCGGAGAGCCTCGAGGTGCGCCCATTCGCCGCGCGCGACATCCCCTGGCCGCAGCTGGCGTTCCAGACCACGACCTGGGCGTTGCGTGACTGGGTCAGCCTGCGCGGCGAGCCGGCAGCGAATGTGGCGGAGGACGCGTGGGCCCGCGCCTGGCCGGAGGACAGCGCCTAGTAGGCGTAGATCGTGGCCACGTTGGAGAGCCCGCCGACCATTCCGGCCGCGATGCCGTAGAGGATCACCGCCGTGGCCAGCCGCCGCCGCTGCGGCGCGAGGAAGACGAAGACCGCGCCGCCGAAGACGACCGCGGCCAGCTTGACCAGCGTGAGCCCGGGCAGCCCCATCTCCTGGTGGAGCAGGACGACGATCGGGTTCGCCTCGGCCTCCATCCCGTGAAGCTCCGTCATGACCAAGAACGACAGTAGGTCGAACAGGTGGGCGGCCATCAGGATCGCGAGCGAGAAGGGCACGAACACAGTCAGCCGATTGTCACGCCACCTCAGGCCCGTGTCGAGATGTGTGGACTCAGGTGTGGTGCGGGGTGGCAACGGAAGCCAGCCGGCGAACGCCTCACGAACGCAGGTCGACGAAGACGTTCTTGACCTGCGTGTACTCCTCCAGCGCGTGCATCCCCAGCTCGCGGCCGAAGCCTGACATGCCGTAGCCGCCGAAGGGCGCCTCTGTGTGGACCGTCATGTGGCTGTTGATCGAGATCGTGCCGCTGCGCACGCCACGCGCCACGCGCAGCGCCCGGCCGACATCGCGTGTCCAGATCGAGCCGGACAGGCCGTATGGCGTGTCGTTGGCCAGGCGGACTGCCTCGGCCTCGTCGTCGAAGGGCAGGAGCGTGACCACCGGCCCAAAGATCTCCTCGCGCACGATCCGCATCTCGGGTGAGCAGTCGGCGAAGACCGTCGGCTCGAGGTACGCGCCGCCGGCCAGCGCCGGATCGTCCGGGACACCTCCGCCCTGGACCAGCCGCGCGCCCTGCTCGCGGCCGGCCGTTATGTACTCCATCACCCGCTCGCGGTGGCGCGCGTTGACCAGGCTGCCAACCTGCGTAGCCTCGTCGGCCGGGTCGCCCACCACCAGCTTGGCCGTCTCGGCGGCGAAAAGCTCGACGACGCGGTCGTATGCCGAGCGCTCGACCAGCACCCGGCTGCGAGCGTGGCAGTTCTGGCCGGCATTGGCAAAGACGGCCATCTGCGATTCGACGGCGAAACGCTCCAGGTCGGCATCGGCGAAGCAGATGCTCGGGCTCTTGCCGCCGAGCTCGAGCGAGACGCGTTTCACGTTGCCGGACGCGAGGCGCATGATCTCCTGTCCGGTCGCCGTCTCGCCGGTAAAGGCGATCTTGCCCACGCCCGGATGGGCAGCCAGGGCGGCGCCGGCAGAGCCCCCGGGTCCGGTCACGACGTTGACCACCCCGGGCGGGAAGCCGGCCTCCTGAGCCAGCTCGACGAGCCGGATGGCAGACAGTGGCGCGTATGACGCCGGCTTCAGCACGATGGTGTTTCCCGCCGCCAGCGCCGGCCCCAGCTTCCAGGCGGCCATGTTGAGCGGGAAGTTCCAGGGAATGATCAGCCCGACCACGCCGATCGGCTCGCGCAGCGTGAAGTCGAGCCCGGGCAGGCTGGTCGGGATCGTCTCGCCAAAGTGCTTGTTTGCCGCACCTGCGTAGTACTCGAGCACGAGGTTGACGGCCAGCGCCTCGATGCGCGCACTGGCGATCGGCTTGCCCACGTCCTCTCGCTCGAGCTGGGCCAGCTCCTCGAGGCTCTTCTTGGCCAGGTCGGCGAACTTCTGCAGGGCCCGCCCGCGCTTCGCCGCCGACCATCCCGCCCACGGCCCCTCGTACGCCCGCCGCGCCGCCTCGACCGCGCGATCCACGTCGGCTTTGCCACCCAGCGGCAGCCGAGCGATCGTCTCGCCGGTCGCCGGGTTGACGGTCTCGAAGGTCTGGCCATCGAGCGCGTCGACCTGCTCGCCGTTGATCAGCATCCGCACCTGGCGGACCTCGGCCGTGGCGGCCGGCTTGTCGGTCATCGGAACCTCCGCTGGGCGCCCGATTCTACCGCCGGCCAGCGCTCGTCCAGCCAGGCGCCCAGCCGGCCGATCGGATCCGTCGGCCAGCGCACGCGAGCGTCGACGCCGCCGGTCCACGCGTCCAGCCGCCAGCAGATGATCGGCGCAACGGCGGCGAAGTAGGCGAACGTCGACCAGAAGCCGCCAAAGAGCGTCACCAGGAAGATCAGCGCGCCCCAGCCGATCACGCCGTCCGCCGAGCGCACCCGGAACAGGCTGACGGCGGCAAGAAGGGCACCCGTGCCGAGCGAGGTCGCCAGCAGCACACCCTCCGGGATGCGCAGGCCGAAGCGTTCCAGGGCGAAGGCGAGCGAGTAATAGGACGTCTCGTGCAGGGTCGCTGCGCCGCTGATGCTGGCCGTGATCGAACGCAGGCTCCACATCAGAACGGCCGGCAGCCACAGCAGCCCGGCACCGGCGACGACGCCGACCAGCGCCGGCAGGCCGGCCCAGCCGACCAGCGGCGCGGCCCAGGCCGCGGCCGTGGGCTTGAAGGCGATCGCCAGGCCGACCACGAAGGCGCCGGCGATCGGCTTGCGCGGCAGAACCGCCAGGCCGATCAGCAGCAGCAGCCCGAGGCTGGTGTCGTTCGAGCCGTCGGCGGCCGTGGCGATCAGCACCGGCGCGGTGGCGTAGACGGCCAGCCCCATCAGCTGGCCGCGCAGCGCGAGCGCGCCAAGGACGGCGAGCGAGACGATGAACTCGATCGCCTGCGCGGGCAGCGGCGGCAGGTACCACAGCAGCGCTAGCGGGCCGTAGGGGAACGGGGCGCCCGGCGGGAACGACTCCGGGTAGCCGACGCCGTAGGGGTTGCCGCCGGCCAGCGCGTGCTCGATCGCCGCCCGCGTAACGACCAGCACGTCGGATCCCGTCTGGGCGTAGTCGATGCGCAGGTCGACGCCGGCGAGCAGCAGGCCGAGCACGGCCAGCCGGCCGACCGGCCAGCGGAATGAGGCCGCCGCCAGCCCGCCGATGATGAACAGGTGCAGCGGCACGGCCCGCGGCGGCGTGCCGGTGACGGCGATGAGCACGAACGCGACTAGCAGGCTGAGCGTGACCCAGCTGTTGCGCGGCCCTGCCCCGAGCAAGCGCAGGCGCTCGATCATGCGCGCGGCCGCGCTAGTAGATCGTCGTCGCGTCGGCCGAGACGTGGACCGTGAAGAGCTCGTCGCCCAGCGGCTCGTCGAGCGACAGCGCGACGACCTCGCCATGGCGCGTGATCCGGCCGCCGACGTGCTCAGCGAGGAGGAGGATCATGCCCGTCTGGCGGTCGACCCCCACCTCAAGCCAGTGGTCGGGCCGGTCGGTCAGCACGTGGCTAGTGCGCGGGTGGTCGCAGCGCAGGATCAGCGCCTCTCGGTCTTGGACCAGCGCGGTCGTGCCGAGCTCGCGGACGAGACCGGTGGCCAGCACGTTGCGACAGAAGCCGTGCGGGTGGACGAACGTCGTGGCCAGGGTCTCGGGCGGCAGCGGCGTGACCGGCACGTAGATGCGGGCGAAGCCGGGCAGCCGCTCGTCGTCCGCCCCGACCGGCCTGGCCGGACGGACGCGGCTGGTGGCCATGTGGCTGCGCGCGTCGTAGGTTCGCACCGTCTCGCCGTCGCTCACCCAGACGTCGAAGTCACGTCCTCCCTCGGCGCGGCTGGCGATGACCTTGGCCCGGCCCGGGTGACGTAGCCACACCTCGCTCGTCTCGACCTGCTCGCCGCCAGCGCCGAAACGCCGATCGACGATGCGCATGCGCAGGCTGGCGAAGCGCAGCTCTGCCTCAGCCATGAAGCGGAACAGCTCGCTCGACGTTGGCTGCGTGCCATGCAGCGTGGGCAGGCCCGGCGAGCGCAGGCTGCGGTTCTGGGGCGGCACCTCGAGCTCGTGCATCTGGCGCGATTGTAGACGCGCGCCGGGCCATGACCAACGGGCCGCTGCCGTACCCGGCGCCGGGCAACCTACACTTGCCGCCATGACGACCCCCACCCGTACCGAGAAGGACCCGCTGGGCACGCTCGAGGTCCCAGCTGACGCCTACTACGGCATCCAGACCGCACGTGCGATCGCCAACTTCCCGATCAGCGGCCGCCGGCCGGACATCGCCCTCGTCCGCGCCGCCGTCCAGGTCAAGAAGGCGGCCGCGCGCGCCAACCGCGCGACCGGCCGGCTGCCCGAGGACCTGGCCGACGCGATCATCGCTGCAGCGGACGAGATCCTGGGCCTGGCCGGCCAGGGCACGGCGAAGGGCCGAGCTCTGCAGGCGACGCTGATCGACAGCTTCCGCGTCGACCCGTTCCAGGCCGGCGCCGGGGTCAGCCACAACATGAACACCAATGAGGTGCTGGCCAATCGCGCCATCGAGATCCTCGGCGCGAATGGGACCGGCAGCGGCAAGCGCGGCGACTACTCGGTCGTCAATCCGAACGACCACGTGAACATGGCCCAGTCGACGAACGACACCTTCCCGACGGCGATGCGCCTGGCCGCGCTCGACCGGGTCAAGGAGCTGCTGATCGCGCTCGAGGAGCTGGTCGCGGCTTTCGAGGACCGCGCACAGGCTTTTGACAGCGTCCTCAAGGCCGGCCGGACGCACATGCAGGACGCGGTTCCCATCCGGCTCGGCCAGGAGTTCGCCGCCTACGCCCTGACCACCGCTCGCGCGCGCCAGGGCATCCTCCAGGCGGCCGAGGCGCTGGCTGAGCAGAACATCGGCGCGACCGCGGTCGGGACCGGGCTCAACGCCGAGCCCGAGTACATCTCGCTCGTGGTCGAGATGCTGTCCGAGCAGACTGGCTACCGGCTGCGGACCGCCGATTCGCTCGTCCACGCGACCCAATCAATGGCACCGATGCTCGGCGTCTCGGCAGCCCTGCGCGGACTGGCCGTCGACCTGTCCAAGATCTGCGAGGACCTGCTGCTGATGTCGTCCGGGCCGCGGACCGGCTTTGCCGAGATCCGCCTGCCGGCCAGGCAGCCGGGGTCGTCGATCATGCCCGGCAAGGTCAACCCGGTGATGGTCGAGAACCTGTCGATGATCTGCTACCACGTCGTAGGCGCTGACACGGCCGTCGCCTGGGCGGTCTCGCGCGGGCAGCTCGAGCTGAACGTGATGATGCCGCTCATCGCGCACGAGGTGCTCGAGTCGCTGGTCGTGCTGACCAACGGCACGCGCCAGTTCGCGACCCAGTGCGTGGCCGGCATCGAGGCCGACGTTGAGCGTGCTGCGTGGCTACTCGAGAACTCGAGCGCGATGGCCACACCCCTGGCGCCTTACATCGGCTACGCGCTGGCGGCCGAGATCGCGAAGCAGGCGGTCGCCGAGGGCAGGACCATCCGTGAGCTGGTCGTCGAGCGCGGCATCTTCACGGCCGAGGAGCTGGCGGAAATCCTGGATCCGCATGAGCTGACCCGGCCAGGCATCGCCGGCGGCATGCGCTTCGAGCCGCGATTGCCCAAGGGCCACAAGCGGCCGACGGGCCCTGCTGGCGGCGGCGGCTGACTGCCAGCGCCACGACCCTGACGATGCTGACCCGGCGCGACCGGCTGGCGCGCGAGGCGCAGGAGCAGCAGCTGGCTCCGCTCGCCACCCGCTCGACCCTAAGCCGGGGCCGGGAGCGGCCCGAGGAGCCGGACGAATACCGCACCGCCTTCGAGCGCGATCGGGATCGGATCCTGCACAGCAAGGCCTTTCGGCGGCTGAAGCACAAGACGCAGGTCTTCATCAACCCCGAGGGTGATCACTTCCTGACCCGCCTGACGCACACCCTGCAGGTGACCCAGATCTCGCGTGCCCTGGCGGCGGCGCTCGGCCTCAACGAGCCGCTGGCCGAGGCGATCGCGCTGGGCCACGATGTCGGTCACTCGCCCTTCGGCCACACCGGCGAGGAGGCCCTGTCGCCGTATTTCGCGCCGCGTGAGTGGCACCATGCCGCCCAGAGCGTGCGCATCTTCGAGGTGCTCGAAGATCTCAACCTGACGTGGGAGGTGCGCGACGGCATTCGCGCCCACAGCTGGAAGATCGAACCACCGCCGGCCACGCCAGAGGCGATGTGCGTGCGCTACGGCGACCGGATCGCGTACCTGACCCACGACGCGCTGGATGCGATGCGCGCCGGCACGCTCGCCGCTGACGACTTCCCGCCACGAACGCGCGAGCGGTTCGGGCCGCCCGGGCGGGTCTGGGTCGAGGCGATGATCAACGCCGTGATCAACGAGAGCCTCGCTTTCGGGGAGCTGCGCATGGACGCGCCGACGCTCGACGTCATGCACGAGCTGCGCGACTTCATGTTCGAGCGCGTCTACCTCTCGCAGGACCAGCAGCTGCACACGCGGGCTGCAATAGAGGTCATCCGCCGCCTGATGGACTATCACCTCGAGCACCCCGAAGACATCCCCGATTCATATCGCGACACGGGCGCCGAGCTGGTGACGCAGGCCGCCGACTACATCGCCGGCATGACTGACAGGTACGCGCTCACCACCCACGAGCGGCTGTTCGGGCTGGCTGGCCATGGGCTGTCGCCGTGAGTGACTGCCGAGTGCTGCTCGTCGGGCTGATGGGCAGCGGCAAGACAACGATCGGGCGGCTGCTCGCCGCGCGCACCGGCTGGCCGTATCACGACAACGACGAGCTCGTCCAGCAGGCCGCCGGGATTACCGCTCGGCAGATCCTCGCCAGCGCCGGCGAGCTTGCTCTCCGGTCGGCGGAGGCCGAAGCGCTGCAGGTGGGCCTGGCCAAGCCCGCGCCATGCGTGGTCGGCGTCGCGGCCGGGACGGTGCTGACGCCGGCCAACCGGCGCCGAATGATCGAGCACGGCTATGTCGTCTGGCTGACCGCCGACGCCGTCGCGCTGGCTGAGCGCGCGACCGGCGCCGAGCATCGGCCGTGGCTGCTGGAGGACGCGGAGGCGTGGCTGCGCCAGACGGCCAAGGAGCGCGAGCCGCTCTACCGCGAGGTCGCGCGGCTGATCGTCGACACCGAGGACCAGTCGCCCCACGAGACCGCCGAGGCGATCATCGAGCAGCTCGCCGAGCAGTCGCCCTGCGTTGAGTGGCTCGAGGGCGGGGACTCGCGCGTCATCTAGACTCGCCCCAATGACCGACACGACCGAGTCGACTGCGACCGCCGGCGTCGATCCGCAGACCTACCGCGACGTGCTCAGCCGGTACGTCACCGGCGTCACGGTGGTGACCGCGCTCGACGAGCGCGACGGCCGCCAGCAGCCGTGGGGCACGACGGTCAACTCGTTCACCTCCGTCTCGCTCGAGCCGCCGCTGGTGCTCGTCGCAATCGGCCACGAGCGCTCGATCCACCCGCTCATCGAGAGGACCCGCCGCTTTGCCGTCAACGTCCTGGGCGAGGACAGCCAGGCCCTGTCCGACTGCTTCGCCGGCGCACCGTCAGACCTGCCGCGCGAGGCATTCTGCAACGCTGAATACCGTATCGGCGGCGAGTGCCAGCTGCCCGTCCTCGAGGACGCGCTGGCGTATGTCGGCTGTGCCGTCGAGCGCGTCATCCCGGCGGGCGACCACACGCTCTACATCGGCCGTGTGCTCGAGGCGGGTACGTCGGACGGACCTGGCTGGCCGCTGCTCTACTACCGCCGCCGCTACTTGCGAATCGAGCACGCCGAGGCGGCCGACCTGCGCGGCAAGCCGCAGTACTGAGCCAATGCCGACCGTCCGCGCCAATGGCATCGACATCGCCTACACCGTCGAAGGCGCCGGACCGCCGCTGGTCATGCTCCACGGCGCGACCTCCGCGGCGCTCGAGGATTGGTCGGCCCAGCGACCGCTCTTCCGCAAGGCCTTCCGGCTGCACCTCGTCGACGCGCGCGGCCACGGTGGCACGCGCTGGGACGCGCGCCAGGGCTTCGACCGAGACATGCTCGTCGACGACCTGCTGGCTTTCGTCGACGCGCTCAAGCTGCAGACCTTCCACCTGGTTGGCTTCTCGATGGGCGCGATGACCGCGCTGACCTTTGCCACCCGCCACCCCGATCGTCTGCGGACGGCGATCATCTGCGGTATCGACGTCGTCCGCGAGCCGCGCGCCAGCGTGGCCCGCCGGCTGATGGATCCGCAGCGCATCCTGCGCGACGAGCCCGAATGGGCGGCCCAGCTCGAGCGCCGGCATGGGCCGGTGCAGGGCGAGGGTGCGTGGCAGCACCTGTTGCGCGCCATAGCCGACGATGTCGCCGCGCAGCGTCTGCTGACGCCGGAGGAGCTGCGTCGGGCGCGCCTGCCCATCCTGCTCGTCTACGGCGACCGCGACGTCTTCGTGCCGGCCGACCACGCTGTGGCGATCTACCGCCAGCTGCCCGATGCGCGGCTGCTGATTGCGCCTGACAGCCCGCACCAGGTGATGGTCGCCCAGGCGGCGCTGTTCAACCAAGCAGCGGCGACGTTCTACCGATCGACAGAGAAGGTCGCTCGCCGGCGCGCGGAAGGCGGTGCTACCGTCACCAGCGGCGCTGCCGAGTTTAATCCCGTGGCACGCCCAACCGATGGCGAGGCTGGAGACGCCACCGACCCGTTCAGCAGCTGGTAGGGAGGAACTGATCCATGGCCGTGACGATGCTCGCCCTGTACAAGCGCCCCGAGGGTGGCGACCAGGCGCTCGACGAGCTCCGGCGCCGCTACCGCGACGAGCACCTGCCGCTGATGGCCCAGGTGCCGGGATTGCGCCAGACCGTTGTCGAACAGGTCGTCCAGCATTTCTATGGCGAGGACATCGTGCTCGTCGCGCGCATGCTGTTCGACGACCGCGCCGCGCTGGACGCGGCGATGACGAGCGACGAGATGCGTGCGGCCGGCCGCAACCTGCGCGAGATCGCGCCGGGCATCATCACCCTGATCGTGACGGAGGAAGTTCCGTCATGACCGTCCACTACGACGTCGCGGGCGGCGTCGCGACCGTGCGCATCGATCGGCCAGAGGTGCTCAACGCGCTCAATCGGCCGACGCTCGAGGCGCTGCGCGACTCCTTCAGGCGCGCCTCGGCGGATCACGCGGTCGGCGTCGTCGTGTTGACCGGTACTGGCGAACGCGCCTTCTGCACCGGCGCCGACCTTGACGAGCAGGAGGCGTTCCTGGACCGGCCGAACGACTACTGGGACTGGATGAACCGCTTCATCGAGGCGATCGAGTCGATCAAGGACTGCGCCAAGCCGGTCGTGGCGCGACTGAACGGCATGACCGTCGGCGGTGGCAACGAGCTCAACCTGGCCTGTGACATCGCCGTTGCGGCGGACGACATCGTTCTCCGCCACGTGGGGCCGTCGCGCGGCTCACTGCCCGCCGGTGGCGCGACGCAGTGGATGCCCTTGGTCGTCGGCGACCGCCGGGCGCGCGAGGTGATGCTGCTCAATCGGCCATTTAGCGCCCAGCAGGCGCTCGAGTGGGGCTGGGTCAACCGGGTCGTGCCGCGCGCCGAGCTGGATGCTGCGGTCCAGGATTACTGCACGGAGCTCCTGGCCAAGATGCCCGAGATCGTCCGCGCCACGCGCGTCCAGCTCAACTTCTGGAAGGACTACTCGTGGGCGATGACCGTCAAGATGGCCCGCGAGTGGCTGACGGTCCATGCCGCCTCGGACGAGGTCGCTGAAGGGCTCGCCGCCTTCCACCAGAAGCGGCCGGTGGACTACGAACGGCTGCGCCGCGAGATGGTCGAGGCGGGCCAAGAGCCGGCGCGGGTGGCCGAGGTCGCGCGTGACCTGGACCAGGAGGTCCACGATGTCTGAGCCGGCGCAGGCGCGGGTGCGCGTCGAACGCGGAGCCGCCGATGGGGTGGCCCTGCTGACGCTCGACCGCCCCGAGGTGCTGAACGCGCTCGATTACGCGACGCTGGGCGAGCTGGTCGAGGCGCTCGAGGGGCTCGACGCCAACGAATCGGTCCGCTGCGTGGTCATCACCGGTGCGGGTGATCGGGCCTTCGCCGCCGGCGCTGACATCAAGGAGATGGCCGACGCGACGCCAACCTCGCTGTCGAAGGCGAACAACTTCGCCCGCTGGGAGCGGCTGCGCCGCATTCGCGTGCCGATCATCGCCGCCGTCCGCGGCTTCGCGCTGGGCGGCGGCGATGATCGGC
>DATMJK010000034.1:0-29248 GCA_035553915.1 Candidatus Limnocylindrales bacterium
TCGCGGCTCGCATTCGAGTCGCTCGCCGCCGCCAGGACGGCGCTGCGCATCCAGGTCGGCGGCACGGCATCGTCACGCCAGCGGAACTCGAGCCTCTGGTTCTGCTCCCAGTCGAGCTTGCTGATCGGCGTGATCGATGATGCGCTGGCCGCCTGGAGGGGCAGTGCCAGCAGCGCTGCCAGGATCAGCGCTCGTGCGCTCAGGCGCTTCATGGCGCCACCTCCTGCCAGCCGTCAAGCAGCTCGACTCGGATGAGCGGCGCGTTGCCGTCGCCCGAGAGCTCGGCGGAGAACGCCTGCTCGGCGAGCACGCGCACGCCGCTGTCAGCGATCGAGATGGCGATCAGCTGTGCCGGCCGCACATGGCCGGCGGCAAAGGCGATCAGCTCCGTCGCGGTCACGACGACGAGCGCGCCATGACCCTGCCGGTGCTCGGTGATCGTCCCGCTCGACGGATCGAGCAGGCGCGTGTGGCATTCCCCCGCGCCGCACGACTGCACCGCCAGCTTCGTGCCGCTGAAGTTCCAGCTGAGCGAGGTGGCATAGACCGGCCCGAAGGCGGCGCCAGCGTTGAACGGAGGCATCACCTGGCGGGTCTCGCCGCTCGGCAGGTCGACCCGGCTGACGCCTAGATCGCGCCGGCTGCGTGGGTCGACCTGGTGAACGTAGACGGCGCTGCCGTCGGCGGTCATAACGGCTGCCCGGGCGATGCCGGCGACCTGGGCGAGGCGGAGGTCACAGCCGGTCTCGAGGTCGATCGCCCGCACCTCGGATCCCTTGCCGCGCGCGGCGCCATAGACCAGCCAGTCGCCGTGCGGCTGCGCGATGAAAGAGTCAGCGGGCAGGCTGACGCTCACGTCGACGCCTTGCCGGGCGCGCAGGCTCAGCATCCGGCCGACCTGCTCGCCACGCTGATCGATGACGCCCCTGAACGTGACTGGCGGTGCCTTGGCCGGCCGGGCCGGCCGTGCGCGCCGCGGGCTGCAGGGCAGCGCGGCCGCGGCTCCAGTCGCCGACTCCGGCTGATCGACCGTCCCGCGATCTGTCCCGGCCGTCGGCGTGGCACCGCTGCCTGCCTCGATCGTTGGCGTCGGCGCGAGCGGCGCGGGCGCCGTAAGCGGAGCCGCGACCGCAGGCGGCACCGCAGCGCCGGCCGATCGCGCGCCCTTGGGCGGCGGCGCATCCGTTGGTGCCGCCACGACGAGCGCGCCGAGCAGCACCACCAGCCCTGTCGCGCCAACGGCCTGCCGACCGCGGTAGACCATCCAATTGAGCAGCCTCATCCTGGCTCGACCTCCTCCGACGGGACAGTGCGGCGGAAATCGGCGACTTGCGCATGCTGCCCGAGAGGCCTTCGCGGCCAATTGCGGATGGCTGTGGATAAACGCGGCGCGCGTCGGCTGCTCGGTTGTCCGTCCGGGCGCTACACTCGCCGAGTCAACTTCATAGACAGGACCGTGGGCTCCGCGAAGCCGGTGAGAATCCGGCACAGTCCCGCTACGGTTACCAGCGCAGGCGCTGGAAGTCCGGTCGCCGGACCACGGTCGTGCTCTGTTCCTTCGCGAGAAAGGGAAGGCACCCGTGCGCAGTCATCTCTCAGCGGCCCCCTCGTCAGCAGCGCTGCCGAGCTGGGGCTTTTCCATGGCCGCCGTCGTGGCCCTGCTGCTGGCCCTGCTGCTGGCTGCCTGCGGAGCCGCAGTGCCGGCCAACCCGACGGCGACCGGCCGCCAGCCGGCGGACAGCCCCCCGACGCAGCCGCTCAGTCCCCCACCCGCCGCCTATCCGCGCGCCGTCGTCGACGACGAGGGCACGACAGTCATGCTGCCGCAGCGCCCGGAGCGCATCATCAGCCTGACCCCGGCAACGACTGAGATCGTCTTCGCGCTCGGCGCCGGCGACAGGCTGGTCGGACGTGGCGACTTCGACGACTACCCCCCGGAGGCCGCCGAGCTGCCAGGCGTTGCCGCCTTCACCGGCGTCAACCACGAGGCGCTGGTCGGCCTGACTCCCGACCTCGTGCTCGCCGGTGGCAACAGCTTCACCCCGCCTGAGGACATCCGTCGCATCCGCCAGCTGGGCGTGCCGGTGCTGGTGCTCTACGCCGGAACGGTGGAGGGTGTGCTCGACGACATCCAGCTGGTCGGGCGGGCGATCGACGCTGCGCCCGAGTCCGATGCCCTCACCGCCGCGATGCAGCAGCGGATCGACGAGGTCACCGGCGCGGTCGCCGGCCTCGACCGTCCGCGTGTCTTCTACCAGATCGGCTCCGAGCCGGCGATCTACGGGCCGGCACCCGATTCCTTCGTTGCCGACCTGGTCGCCCTCGCCGGTGGCCAGCCGATCACGACCACCGACCCGGCGGTCTTCGAGATCTCGGTCGAGCGGCTGGTCGAGCAGGACCCACAGGTGATCGTGCTCGGCGACGCGCAGTGGGGCGTCTGCCCGGCCGATGTGGCGGCACGGCCGGCCTGGGGATCGATGACCGCCGTCCGCGAGGGCGCCATCCGGCCGGTCAACGACACCATCGTCACTCGGCCCGGCCCCCGCCTGGCGGAGGGCCTTGCGGCGCTGGCGCTGGCCATCCATCCCGAGGCAGCGATCGAGCCGCCGGCCGATGCGCTCGAGCTGTGCCCGGAGTGATCCGATGAGCGCCGGCGTCACGACACCTGCCGTCAGGCCGGTGCTGCGCGTAGGCCGCCTGGAGGCACTTCGCCGGCGGCCGCTGCTGCTCGCCGGCGCGGGCCTGCTGGCCGTGGCGGCGGTCTTCGTCGCCGGTGTCGCCTTTGGCCACGTGCCGATCGCCCCGGCTGACACCCTGGGCGTGATCATGAGCCGCGTCCTCGGCTGGCCGCAGGTGGCCTACCCGGCCGCGACCGAGACCATCATCTGGGAGCTGCGGCTGCCGCGGGTGGTGACGGCGATGATCGTGGGCGTCGGGCTGGCGCTCGCCGGCGCGACCTTCCAGGGCCTGCTGCGCAACCCGCTGGCCGATCCATATGTCCTGGGCACGGCCAGTGGAGCGGCCCTTGGTGCGGCGGTCGGGCTGATAGTGCCCGTCCAGCTGGCGCTGCTCGGCTTCGGGCTGCTGCACCTGCTGGCCTTCGGTGGGGCGCTGCTGGCGGTGGGCGTTGTCTACCGTCTTGCCCGGGTCGGAGCGACGACCTCGATGACCACGGTGCTGCTGACCGGCTATGCCGTCGGCGCGATGCTGGCGGCGGCATTGGCCGTGACGATGTACCTCTCGGGCAGCAGCCTGCGTCAGATCTTCACCTACCTGCTGGGCAGCTTCGCCCTGTCGTCGTGGCCGCAGCTCGCCGTGGGCCTGCCGCTGGTCGTGCTCGGCTCGGCGGTCATGCTGCTCCGCGGCCGGGTGCTCAACGCGATGCTGCTGGGTGAGGAGAGCGCGGCGCACCTGGGGGTCAACGTCGATCGCGAGCGCAAGCTGCTGCTCGGCGCGGCAACGCTGGCCACCGCGGCGGCGGTTGCGATGAGCGGGCTGATCGGTTTCGTCGGGCTGGTCGTGCCGCATCTCGTGCGGCTCGTCGTCGGCCCCAATGCACGCGTGCTGCTGCCGCTGGCGGCCATCTTCGGCGCGGCGTTCATGGGCCTCGCCGACCTGCTGGCGCGCATCCCCGGCGAGCTGCCGGTCGGTGTCGTGACCGCCGTCGTGGGTGCGCCGTTCTTCCTCTACCTGCTGCGCCGCTACCGCGCCGGCTACGCCCTGTGAGCACCCGATGAGCGGCACCGACCTGGTGCTGCGCAGCGTGGGCCTGGCCTACGGGCGGCGTGAGGTGCTGCGCGATGTCGACCTGGCCCTTGCCCGCGGCGAGCGAGCCGCCCTGCTCGGCCCGAACGGCGCCGGCAAGTCGAGCCTGCTGCGCGCGATCACCGGCGGCGGCGCCGGCGCTGAACGGCGGGGCACCGTGCTGCTCGACGGCGTGCCGATCGAGGAGATCGGCCGGGGCACCCTGGCTCGCCGCCTGGCGGTCGTGCCCGGCCAGACGGTCATCGCCTTCCCGCTGCGGGTCGAGGAGCTGGTCGCGCTCGGCCGCATCCCGCACGAGCACCCGCTGCTCGGGCCGCGGCCGGCGGACCGGGTTGCCGTCGAAGCGGCGATCGATCGGACCGCCATCGGCCACCTCGTCGGACGCGACGTGCGCGAGCTATCGCTCGGCGAGCGCCAGCTGGTCGTGCTGGCAATGGCCGTCGCGCAGGGCGCGCGGCTGCTGCTGCTCGATGAGCCGACCGTCCACCTCGACCTGCGCCACCAGGTGGCGGTGATGGAGCTGCTGGCGGACCTCTCGGAGCGCGACGGCGTGACCGTCCTGGCGGTGCTTCACGACATCGCCCTCGCGCGCCACTTCTTCCCGCGCCTGCTGCTGGTCTCGGACGGACGGCTCGTCGCCGACGGCCCGCCGACCGATGTGCTGACCGGCGAGCTGGTCAGCCAGGTCTACGGTGTTGACGGGACATTCCTGACGGGAGTCGTGGGTACGGCCTAGAACGCATCCGCGGCTGATCCTGCAAAAGGCCGGCCGCGTCACATGCCGGCCGCGGCCGATCGTCAACGGGCCATGACTGACCGACCGATGCAGCCAACCGTGCACGCCGCGGCCGAGCAGGCGAGTGGAAACCGCGGCGCCGACCTCGTCGAGCGCATCCCGGCTGGCCGAGCCGCCCGCATCCTGGCCTTCTCGGCCGGCGCGGGCCTGCTTGCGCAGCTGCTCTTCGTCGGCCAGCAGCCGGGCATCAACCTCGGCCTATGGGTGAGCGCCGTGCTTGGCGCCGCGCTGCTCACCCGGCGGCCGGATGCCTCGCTCGACCGACTGGACGCCTGGCTGCCGCTGGCCGCGCTCACGTTCGGCTGGCTGCCGGCGCTGCGCGACGACCTGAGCCTGCAGCTGTTCAACGTGCCGGCCGCGGCCGGGCTGACGCTCGCGTCGACCGTGGCGATGGGCGGCCAGCCGGTCACCCGGCTGGCCGGCCGGCTGGTCGCCCAGCTGGGCATCGTGGCCTCGGCGATGGCCGTGTTCGGGGGCTTCCTCCTTGGCCACGGATTCAACCCGCGGGTCGGGTCGCTCGGTCGCGGCCGCCTGATGGCGCCGCTGCTGCGCAGCCTGCTGATCGCGCTCCCGCTGCTGGTCATCTTCGTGGCCCTGTTCAGCGCCGCCGACGCGGTCTTCTCGACCCAGCTGGCGGCCCTGACGCACCTCGGCGTCGACGTAAGCGAGCTGACCAGGCGGCTGCTCTTCGCGACCGCCGCCGGCTGGCTGTTCGCCGGCGCAATGGTCGCCGCTTGGCTGCCGCGACCGGCACCTCAGCCCGAAGCGACCGCCCAGACGGCTGGGCCACGGCTCGGCGCGCTCGAGGCGACGCTGGTGCTGTTGATCCTCGATGCCGCGTTCGCTGCGTTCGTGCTGCTCCAGCTGGCGTACCTGTTCGGCGGCCTCGACACGCTGGCGGTGAGTGGCCTGACGTACGCCGAGTACGCGCGCCGCGGCTTCTTCGAGCTGATGGCCGTTGCCGTGATCGTCGGGCTGGTGCTGGCGGCATTCAGTCACTTAGTCGGCGAGCGAACGCGCGCCTATCGCGGCGCGGCAGTCGCGCTGGCGGTGCTGACCGGCTTCGTGCTGCTCTCGGCCGCCTACCGGCTGGGGCTGTACCAGGCGGCATACGGCTGGACGGAGCTGCGTCTCTACGTGCTGGCGATGATCAGCTGGCTCGGCATCGGGCTCTTCGTGGCGATCGTCGGGCTGGCCATCGATCGGCGGCGCTGGCTGGCCCACGCGGTCGTCGGCTCGGCACTGGCCATCGCCGTCGTCGTCAACCTGGTCGGGCCGCACGCGTTCGTCACCGAGCGCAACCTGGAGCGCGCGATCAACCCCGCGCTGGTCGCGCCCGGTGGGCACTCCGGCCTCGACACGGACTACCTCGAGTACCTCGGCGCCGACGCGGTGCCGGCGATGGTCGCCGCCCTGCCGCGGCTGACGCCGGCCGCGGCCGCCGACCTGCGGCGCATCCTGCGGCGAACGGCCACGCAGCTACGGCAGGAAGCGGCCGGCGCCGGCTGGCCGTCGTGGAGCTACAGCCGCCATCGCGCGCTGGAGGTGCTCGCCGAGGCTGGCTACTGATCCTTGCCGACGGGCCGGCTCAGGCGAGCGCGCGCCGCTTCTCGAAGACGATCTGCTGGTCCTGCACCAAGCCGGTAGCGAAGCCCGCCTCGCTGATCGCGAGGTAGTACTCCCACATTCGGATGAAGCGCTCGTCGAAGCCAAGGGCGCGGACCTCTGGCAGCCGGCCCAGGAAGCGCCTGCGCCAGGCAGCCAGCGTGAGCACGTAGTGCTCGGCAATGTCCTGCGTGGCGGTGATCAGCAGTCGCGTCCGATGGAGCGAGCGCTCGATCTCCGCAAGCGAGGGCAGCAGGCCGCCGGGAAAGATGTACATCTGGATCCAGTTGGCGCCGCGGCGCTGCGGCTCGTAGGCAACATCGGGGAAGCAGATCGACTGGAGGCTCATCCTGGCGCCCGGCTTGAGCGCGCGGTCACAGGCGCCGAAGAAGCCCGCGAAGTACTCGGCGCCCACCGCCTCGAGCATCTCGATCGAGACGATCGCGTCGTACTGGCCGCGGATCTCGCGGTAGTCGCGGATCTGGACATCGACGAGCTCGTCGAGCCCCGCCTGGCGGACGCGCTCGCTGGCGAGCGCGTGCTGCTCGCGCGAGATCGTGATCGTCGTCACGCGCGCGCCAAGCTCGCCCGCGGCATACAGCGCAAAGCCGCCCCAGCCGGTGCCGATCTCGAGCACGTGCATGCCCGCCTGGATACCCGCCCGCTGGGCGTGGATGCGGTACTTGTTGCGCTGCGCCTCACCAAGCGGCTGGTCGGGCGTGGCGAAGACCGCGGACGAGTAGGTCAGCGTCTCGTCGAGGAACAACCGGTAGAAGTCATTGCCCAGGTCATAGTGGGCACTGATGTTGCGCCGCGCGTTACCGACGCTGTTCCGGCGGGCGCGATGGGCAAGCGTCCTGGGCAGCTGCAGCGGCGCGCGCAGCCAGCCGCCGGTCAGGGCCAGCGCCTCCCGATTGAGGGCTGCGAGCTTGATCGCGGCGACGAGATCCGGACTGCTCCACTGCCCGTCCATGTACGCCTCGCCACTGGCCGGCTCACCGCCGAACAGGATCCGCCAGAGCACGTTCGGATCGTGCACCCGGATCTCGGCCGCCGGCCCATCATTCCTGCCACCAAACGCGCGCCTGCTGCCATCGGGCAGCTCGACTGTCAGCCGGCCGACCCTGATCCGCGTGCCGAGTGCGAGCAGCAGCTGCTCGGCAGAGCGGCTCATCAGATCGCCCACGATGGGCATGCGGCGCGGCTGCGAGCCGGCGCTCATCGGCCGGCTCCGTGGGCTGCGCCAGCCGCCCGGCCATCCTGGGCGCGGATCACGGGCACGTGACGCAGGAATGGCACTCGACGCAGCCACAGCCGGAGCGCGTGCCAGTGGATCAGCGCCAACGTCCGCTGGGTCATCAGCGGGTGGCGGAGCAGCGTGCGCAGCAGGTTGCGCGTCGTCAGCGGCCGGCGGCGCAACATCAGGCTCGTGGCCAGCACGCTGCCCTGGCCATCGCGCAAGCCGATGCCCACGCTCAGCCGATCAGCCCGCTCGCGCACTGTCACCCGGTAGCGCCCGTCAGGCCCGATGAACGGGGAGACATGGAACGCCTTGTCCATCTGCGCGCTGAAGCCAGTTCCCGGTGCCTCCGGTCGGAGGGTGTACAGATGGCGCTCGCCGTACGTGTTGTGGACCTCGACGACAACCGCGACCAGCGCGCCGGCGGCGTCCCGGCAGAGAAACAAGCTCGCCGGGTTGAAGACGTAGCCGAGCACGCGCAGGTTGGTGACCAGCGTGATCCGGCCGCTGCCAATCTCGATCCCCTCGCGGCGCAGGTGTTGCCTGAGGTCGGACGGAAGGTCTGTCGCCGGCTCCGGCAGGTGGTCCTCATCGCGGAACGTGACCAGCGCGCGCCGGTTGCGGGCCAGGAGCGGCGGACGGTTGGTCGCCTGATCGAGCTCGTCGAGATCGAGCGCGAAATAGTAGACATCGTGCTCGAGTGCGTAGCTCGTGACCCGTGATCGCTGGTGGCGGACCTTGCCATGCAGGAGGTGGCTGTTCATGCGGCCCGCTCCACAGTCTCGCGGCCGGCCAGCAAGCGGCCCGGCGAGCCGATCATCTCCGCGGCCTCGAAGCCCGACCTGCAGCCATCCTCGTGGAAGCCATAGCCCAGGTGGGCGCCGGCGTACCAGGTGTCACGCCTGCCCTGCAGCCGCCGCAGGGCCGCCTGCGCGGCGAGCGTGCGGAAGGTGTACAGCGGGTGGCTGAAGTCGCGCGTCACGAGCACCTGCTCGTCGCGCAGATCGGGGCCGGGATTGACCGTCACCAGGTAGTCGATCGGACCGGGCAGCGCCTGTAGCCGGTTCATGTGGTAGGTCATCGTGAGCTGCTCGGCCGGGCGGCGGCAGTCAGGGGTCAGGATGTTCCACGAGCCCCAAGCGCCGCGGCGGCGAGGCATGATCGCGTGGTCGGTGTGGAGCGCCACCCGGTTGGTCGTGTACTCAAAGCCACCCAGCGCCTGCCGCTCGTCTTCATCGGCGTCGGCGAGCACGGCCAGCGCGTCATCGGCGTGACTGGCCAGCACGACCGCGTCGAAGGGCTCGGCGGCGCCGTCGGGCGTCCAGACCATCGGCCCATCGGGGCCGCGGGTCACCTTTACAACCGGTCGACCGGCACGGACGCTGCCCGGCGGCAGCGACTCGACGATCCGTCGGACGTACGTCTCTGACCCGCCGGTTATCGTCCGCCACTGGAGCGACCGGCGGACGCCAATCAGCCCGTGGTTATCGAGGAAGCGCAGCAGGTAGCCGACGGGGAAGTCCATCACCTGCCCGGGTGAGGTCGACCAGACGGCAGACACGACGGGGACGAGGAAGTGCTGCCGGAAGCCACGCCCGAAGCCGTGCCCATCAAGCCAGCTGCGCAGGGTGGCCATGGTGGCCACCTTGCTGTCCAGGACCTGCCTGGCCAGCCGATAGAAGCGCAGGATGTCGCCGAACATCCGCCAGTGCGCCGGCTTGCCGAAGAGCGACGGGTCGGCGAAGAAGCCACGCCGGCCCCGCGAGCTGAACTCGATAGAGCACGCCCGGCAGGCTGAGCCAAGCGACATGTCGCCGGGCTGGGTTGCCACGCCCAGCTCTGAGAGCATGGCCACGAAACGCGGATAGGTGACCTCGTTGTAGACGATGAAGCCCGTGTCCACGGCGAGTGGTCCGGTCGGCGTCTCAACGTGCACGGTCTTGACGTGCCCGCCGACCTGACCATCTCTCTCGAACAGCGCCACCTCGTGATTGGCGCGCATGGCGTAGGCCGCAGACAGGCCGCTGACACCGGCGCCGATGACCGCGACCTTCATGCCGCTTGACCCGACGCCCCGTCCTCGGAGTGTGAGCCTTCGAGATCGTCGGCCAGCTCGTCGAGCCGGCGCTGCATGCCCTCACGCGCGTGTCGCGCGAGCCGTGCGAAGGCGCCACCGGCAAGCGGCTCAAGCAAGCGAAAGAGCCCGGTCAGCCGGATGTCAGCGCTGTACTCGACCTGGCTGCCAGTCTCGGTCGGGCTGAACGTGATGTCATCGACGGCGGCGACGCCGCGACCGCGCCCGGCGAGCACGACCCGCCGACTGGCCTCGAGATGGGTGACCTGGTACTCCATCGGCGCTACCCGGCCGGCCATGCGCACACCGAGGCGGTAGCGCGCACCGACGGCAAGTGGCCCGTCGTCGAGCCGCTCGGACCAGGCAACACCGGGGTCCCACTGGCTGGCATTGGCGAAGTCGGCAACGAAGGCAAACGCCTTCTCGACGGGCAAGCTGGTGGCGATCGTCTCGCGCAGGTGGGCCACGCTGATGCTCCTTCTCGGGTTGCTGGCGCCCTTCCATCGCGAGTGACGTACAGCGTTTGTACTACGTTATCGCCTACGATAGACAAGGTGTGTATAGTTGTCAAATGCTCGTACGACCATTTTCGAGGGCCATCTGGCCTGCTCTCGGCGCGGCCGTCGACGCGCTGCTCGAGCTGAGCATCGTCGGCAGCTTCAGCAGCGCCGGCCCAGCGATCCGGCGCCGGCTGTTCGATTGGCCGCCCGCCGCGCCCCCGGCCGTGCTCGATGGGCAAACGGCGCTCGTCACAGGGCCAACCTCTGGTCTCGGCCGCGAGGTCGCGCGAGCCCTTGCGCTCGCGGGAGCGCGGGTGGTCCTGGCCGGACGAAGCGCCGAACGGCTGGCAGCGCTGAGCAACGAGCTGGCCGCGGCGACCGGCACGGATGGCTACCCCACGCTCGTCGTGGATGTGTCCTCGCTCGCCTCGGTGCGTGCTGCGGTGGAGCAGCTCGACGGCCGCGAAGAACGGCTCGACATCCTGGTCGACAACGCCGGCGGGATGTTCCGCGAGCGCCGCGAGAGCGAGGACGGGATCGAGCTGACGCTGGCGCTGATGGTCGTCGGGCCGTTCGCGCTGATCAGCGGCCTGATGCCACTCCTGCGACGTGCACCCGCCGGCCGCGTGATCAGCGTCGCGTCAGGCGGGATGTACGCGCAGCCGGTCGACTTCGAGGACCTGGAGTGGCGCAGCCGGGAGTGGTCCGGGCCGCGTGCCTATGCCCAGGCGAAGCGGATCCAGGTCGCGTTGGTCCGCGAGTGGGCACGCCGGCTGGCCGGCACGTCGGTGGCGGTCAACGCGATGCACCCGGGCTGGGTGGACACGCCCGGCCTCGAAGAATCGATGCCCCGCTTCCATCGGCTGCTGCGTCCGCTGCTGCGCAACGTCGAGCAAGGCGCCGACACGATCACCTGGCTTTCGGCCAATCCGGGGGAGAGGGCTACGAGCGGGCGGCTCTACCTGGATCGCCGACCTCGGCCGTTCGACCGCTATCCGGGCACGCGGCTCTCAGGCGAGGATCGGCGGGCCCTTTGGCGGATCATCGCGGAGATGGCCCGCCGCTGACTTCAGGCGCGTTTGCGCGGCGGGTCGAAGAAGGGCAGCGCCACGACTGTCGCGGTGGCGCGGCCGCGCTTGCCCTCGACCGTCCACTCCAGCTGGAGGCGGCTGCCGATGGGTTCGTGCGCGGCGTCGACCGAGGCGAGAGCGATGTGCTGCTTGAGCAGCGGGCTGTATGAGCCGCTCGTCCCGCGCCCGACTTGCCGGTTGGCGCTGTACACCGGCACGTGCTCGCGCCAAGTGGTGGGCACGACATTGATCGGCAGGTCCTGCGCCTCGTATAGGGCCTCGATATCGATCCAGTCGATGGCCAGCCCGACCAGCCGCCTCTGTGGGCCGCCGGCCTCGAGCTCGGCGCGCAGCGCGTGCCGGCCGACGAAGTCCGCCTCCTTGTCGAGGTTGACCAGCCGCCCGAGGCCGATCTCATAGGGCGAGTAGCTCTGGTCGGCCGCCAGGGCGTGGCGCGACGAGGTGTAGTCGACCTCGATCAGGACCAGCCCGGCCTCGAGGCGGACCATGTCCAGCGCGAGCATGCCCGCAGCCGTCAGCCCGTACGCCGCGCCGTGCTTGAAGAGCCGATCCCACAGCTCGACGGCCCGCGCTGCATCGACCCACAGCTCGTAGCCCAGGTCGCCCGTATAGCCGGTCCGGCTGACATCGATCTTGACGCGGCCGGCGCGGGCCGACCGGCGGCGGTAGTAGCCAAGGTCGGCGAAGTCATCGCCCGTCGCCGCCTCGAGCACGGCGCGAGCGAGGGGACCCTGGAGCGCGATCCCGGCCATTGACTCGCTGACGTCCTCGATCTCTACATCCAGGCCACGGGAGTTGAGCGTGAACCAGCGCAGGTGCGGGTCGGCGCTCGTCCAGCGGAAGCTGTCGTCCTCGAGCCGGGCGACGGTGCCATCGTCGATGACCTTGCCGTTCTCGTCGCACCACGGCGTGTAGATCACCTGGCCGGGCTTGATCTTGGTCGCGTCACGGGTGATCACGCGATCGATCAGTCGGACCGCGTCCGGCCCGCGGACGATGTACTTGAAAAGCGGCGAGACATCCAGCACAGCCGCCCGCTGGCGAATGGCGGTGTACTCGTGGATGTGCAGCTCGTCGTAGACCGAGGCGACGTGGTAGCCCGACCACTCGCGCCACTGCTGCTTGCGGTTGAGCGCCGCGGTCCGCTCGCCCAGCACCGTGCCGATGCTCACGCCGCCAATCCTAGCCCCCGCGCGGCTACAGTTAGGCCGTGGCTGAGCGGTACGACGCGGTCGTCATAGGAGGGGGGCACAACGGCCTGACGGCGGCGGCGTACCTCGCCCGCGCCGGCTGGAGCGTGCTGGTGCTGGAGCGGCGCCACATCCTGGGCGGCGCGACCGTCACCGAGGAGATATTCCCGGGCTTCAAGTTCAGCGTCGCGTCGTACGTCGTCAGCCTGCTCCGGCCGGACATCATCCGCGACCTCGAGCTCGCCCGGCACGGCCTGGAGATCCTGCCTGTTGACGGCACGCTGACGCCGCTTGGCCTTGGGGAGGGCGAGTACCTGTGGCGCGTCGACGACCACGGCCGCAAGATGCGCGAGCTGCGCCGCTGGTCAAAGCGCGATGCCGAGGCGTACGACGAGTACGCGCTGCTGATGAGCGAGATGGGTCGGTTCGTCAAGCCGCTGCTCGACGAGGGCGCGCCGCGGACTGGCGCCGGCCTTGACCCGCGCGGCGTGCTCGGCCTGGCCGGCTTCGCGCGTCGCTTCGCCGCCCTGCCGGAGGCGCAGCAGACGGCCTTCATCCAGCTGCTGACGATGTCCAGCGCCGAGTTCGTCAGCCAGTGGTTCGAGACCGAGCCCCTGCGCGCGACGCTGGCTGCCTCGGGGATCATCGGCACATTCCTGTCCGTCCGCTCGCCTGGCTCGGCGTACGTCCTGCTGCACCACTACATGGGCGAGATCGACGGCGAGTTCCGCGCCTGGGGCCTGCCGCGCGGCGGCACGGGCGCCGTCAGCGGCGCCATCGCCGCTGCCGCCCGCGAGAACGGCGCCGAGCTGCGCACCGAGGCACCTGTCGCCCGGGTGATCGTCGCCGACGGCAAGGCGACGGGCGTGGTGCTCGATTCCGGCGAGGAGATAGAGGCTGGCGCCATCCTCTCGAGCGCCGATGTCCGGCGGACGCTGCTCGACCTGCTCGAGCCGGGAACGCTCGCGGCAGAGGATGAGGAGGCGGTCCGGCGCTACCAGTTCCGGGGATCGAGCGGCAAGGTCAACTTCGCGCTGTCGCGGCTGCCCACGTTCAGGTGCCTGCCACCCGGCACGAGCGACCACTTCCGCGGCATGGTCAGCCTCTCGCCCAGCCTTGACTACCTGGACGAGGCTTACGACGACGCCGTCGAGGGGCGCTTCAGCCGCCGGCCATACGTCGACATGGGCTTCCCGAGCGTGATCGATCCGTCGGTCGCGCCGCCGGGCAAGCACGTCATGGCTTGCTTCGTTCAGTACGCGCCGTACCGGCTCTCGCCTGACCTGGGTACCTGGGACGGCCAGCGTGAGGCTTTCGGCGATGCGGTCCAGGACGCGATCGCCGAGTACGCGCCTGACATTCACGACTGCGTGCTCCATCGCCAGGTGCTGACGCCGTGGGACATCGAGCAGCGCTTCGGCCTGACCGAGGGCAACATCTTCCAGGGCGAGCTGCTGCTCGGGCAGCTGTTCAACAACCGGCCGCTGCCCGGTGCGGGTTACCGCACGCCGGTCAAGAACCTCTGGCTCTGCGGCTCGTCGGCGCATCCTGGCGGCGCGATCTCCGGTGCGCCGGGGCGCAACGCCGCGCGCGAGGTGCTTGGCAGCGCCGGCCGCGGCCGGCAGGAGCGCGTGGCGTGAGCGCCGGCTACGACGCGATCGTCGTCGGCGGCGGCCACAACGGCCTCGTCTGCGCCGCGTATCTCGCGCGCGGCGGTCAGCGGGTGCTGGTGCTGGAGCGCCGGCAGGAGCCCGGCGGGATGGCCGCGACGACCGACATCCTGCCCGGCGTGAGAGTGCCGGCGCTGGCCCATACCGTTGGCCGGCTGCGCCCCAGGATCGCGCGCGAGCTGCGCCTGCGCGAGCACGGCCTGGCGCTGCTGGGTGGTGACGTTCGAGCCTTCGCACCGCAACCTGACGGCGGCCCGGGCATCACCCTCTACGCCGAGATCGGGCGGACGATCGCGGAGCTGACCGATCTCGCCGCCCGCGGCGTGTTGCCGCTGCGCGACGCGGCCGCCTACGCGGACGCTGATCGCCAGCTGGTTGCCCTTGGCTCGGGGCTCGGCGCGCTGATGGGCCGCGTCCCGCCGGACATCGCCCATCCGTCGCTGGCTGACGCGCTTGGCGGGGCTCTCTCCGGCCTGACCGCCGGCGCGCGCGCCCAGGCGGAGGGCGGCGGGCTGCTGCGCGTGCTGCCGATGACCGTTGCCGACCTGGTCGGCGAGTGGTTCGAGTCTGACCCGCTGCGCGCGCTCGTCGCCGCACGCGGCGTCCAGTACACGGCCTTCGGGCCGCTGGTGCCGGGCACGGCACAGGTGCTCATCGCGGATGCGGCCGGGCACGGCGGCGGCGTTGCCGGGCAATCAATCACGGCGCGCGGCGGGCCCGGGGCGCTGGGTGCTGCCCTGGCAGCGGCAGTGGCGGCCAAGGGCGGCGAGGTCCGCCTTGGCGCGGAGGTTGCCCGTGTCACCCGGCGCGACGAGCGCGTGAGCGGGGTGGCGCTGGCGTCGGGCGAGGAGATCGGTGCGCCGGTGGTCGTGTCGGGCCTCGACCCCAGGCGCACTCTGCTCGACCTGCTGGAGCCGGAGGTCCTCGGGCCGCGGCTGTCGTGGCGTGCCTCGAACATCCGATCAGCCGGCGCGACGGCCAAGGTCAACCTGGCGCTGGCCGGGCCGCCTGCCTTCTCGAGCCTCGATGGGCTGGGGTCTGACGAACAGGCCGCCAGGCTGCGCGGGCGGATCGTCTTCGCGCCGACCATGGACTGGCTCGAGCGCGCGACCAGGGCGGCGAAGTACAGCCGCCTGCCCGATGAGCCGTACATGGAGGCGACGGTGCCCACGCTGCTCGATCCGGCGCTGCTCGCGGGCGGCCGGCGCGGCAAGGCGGCTCGCGTTGAGCACGTGATGAGCGTCATCGTCCAGGCCGCCCCGTACGAGCTGCGTGAGGGGGACTGGGAAGCCCGCCGCGACGAGCTCGGCGACCTCGTGCTGTCGACGCTGGAGCGGTTCGCGCCGGGCATCTCGGAGCGCCTGGTTGAGCGCCAGGTGATCACGCCACTCGACATCGAGCGTGACTGGGGCGCCACAGGGGGCCACCCGATGCACGCCGAGATCGCCCTCGACCAGTGGTTCGCCTGGCGGCCGCTGCACGGCTACGGCCGCTACCGGATGCCGCTGTCCGGCCTCTACCTGTGCGGCTCCGGTGCCCACCCCGGCGGCGGCATCACCGGTGCGCCGGGCATGCTCGCCGCGCAGGAAGTGCTGGCGGACCTGAGGGCGGGCAAGGTCGCCCGGCCGGTCGCTATCGGGGCCTGACTACGCGTCCTCGAGCTCGTCATCGGCTGCCTCGCGGGCCAGGCCCGAGCCGCGCAGCCACTCTGGCCGCAGGAACTGGAGCAGCAGGAACAGCGCCACCGCCGCGCCGATGCCGATGATGTACAGCCCGCTGCCGATGGCCATGCCAATACCGGCGGCGACCCACATGCCGGCGGCGGTGGTCAGCCCAACGACGCGCCGCCGCATGTGCAGGATCGTGCCCGCGCCGATGAAGCCGATGCCGGTCACGATCTGTGCCGCGATGCGCGCGCCCGGGTCGCCTACACCAAAGCCGTAGATGCCCACGACGGTGAAGATCGCCGCGCCCATTGCCACCAGGCCGTAGGTTCGCGCGCCGGCCGGCTTGCCCTCGCGCTCGCGCTCGATGCCCACGACGATCGCCACGACCCCTGCCAGCAGCACCCGCAACAGCGCCTCCCACTGCGGGTCGGCGAGCAGCTCCCGCAGCCAGGAGCCGTCCATCAGGCGGGCCCTCCGGCCGGCCGCGGGTGCAGGTCGCAGGCCGGCGCTGGCGACCCGGACTTGCGCAGCAGCTGGCTGATCTGGCCGCGCCGATCGGCGACCAGCCGGTAGCCCCAGTCGACGACGCGCTCCACGCCCGGCAGCAGCGCCCACGGCCGGAGCAACCAGCCACCGGGCAGCGCATCGAGGATCTCGAGCATCGCCCCGCCGCCGTCGCGGGCGTCACCGTCAGGTCGGAGGGCGTGGATCACCGCCGCCAGGTCGCGTGTCCGGGCGAGAGCGGCCAGCTCGGGCCGATCTGGATGGTCTGCCGCGTGCTGGAGCGGCACGAACTCGAAGCGCGCGTGGCGATCGAACGAGCGCAGCTGCGCGACGGACCAGCGGCAGAAGCCGCAGTCGTCGTCGTAGAGCACGGTCAGCCTCTCGACCGGCGGCTCGATCAGGGAGCGCGGCACTCGGTCCTCCGCGGCGGGGTTACGATCGGCGCGATGCGCGACTCTCCGACATTGTCTCAGCCGCCCGCCAGCGAGGGTGGCCTGCCGCTTGACGACCCGCTGCTGCGGGCAGCCGAGCTCGACCTCGAGCGGCTGGCCGCGCACTGGGCGCCACAGGCCGCGCGGCGAGCGATGACTGCCGAGCAGATGCGCGGCGCCGACGCGCGCGCCCAGCGCCTCGGCGTGGCGGGCTCCGAGCTGATGGAGCAGGCAGGGTTCGCTGTCGCCGCGGCCGCCCGCGCGACCCTGAGAACGTACGAGCGGCCCGTTGACGGGCTGGTGCTGCTGCTCGCCGGGCCGGGCAACAACGGCGGCGACGCCCTGGTCGCGGCGCGCCACCTGGCCGCAGCCGGCGTGCGCTGCGTGGTCGTGCTCGTCTCTACAGCTGAGACGCCGCAGACCCGGGACGCGCGGCTCAACTGGGAGCGCCTCGAGGGCCTGCCTGACGTGGACCGGATGCACGCCGCGACCGCCCACGAGGTGGCCATCTTCGCGTCGGGCATCGAGCGCGCGGCGCTGGTCGTCGACGGGCTGCTGGGCACCGGCGTGCGCGGCCCGTTGCGTGAGCCCATCCGGGCGGCCGTTGACCTGTGCCTCCGCGCCCGTCGCGCCAGCGTGCCCGTGCTGGCCATCGATACGCCAACGGCCATCGACCTGAGCAGCGGCCAGCCCTCCGATCCGGCCGTGGCGGCAAATGTGACCGTCACCTTCCACCGGCCAAAGGAGGGCCTGCTGGCCCGCCGCGGCAGCCGCTACGCCGGCCGCGTCCTGGTCGCGCCGATCGGCATCCCGTTCGCCGCCGACCCTACGTGACCGAGCCGGCCCGCTCGCCAATCGGCCTGCGCGAGGTGCTGCTCGTCGCCCTCGCCGCGGCGCTGGTCGTGCTCGGACTGCAGGTGCTCAGCACTTACGTCCCGGGCGTCGGCGATGCGCTGGAGCTTTGGCCGGTGCTGATCGTCGGCCTCTTGGCCGTCACGGCGCTCGTGCTCTACCGGGCGCTGCGCCCGCGGCACTAGCCCTGACCGCGCGCGAACGGGTCGAACTTCCGCTCCTCGCCCTTGACCAGCCGGTCGATGTTGTCGCGGTGAGCGATCCAGACGAGCGCCGCGCCGACGATCGCGAAGAGCAGCGCTGACGGATGGTTCCAGCCGATCCAGACAAAGGCCGCGATGACCAGCGCCCCGGCGGCCACGCCGAGCAGCGAGCCGAGCGATACGAAGCGCGTGAGCAGAATCGAGCCGAAGAAGACCGGCGCCGCGATCAGCACCGCCAGCGGCTGGATGACCAGCGCCGCGCCGATACCGGTGGCCACGCCGCGACCGCCATGGAAGCGCAGGAAGATCGACGCCCATGACCCGAGCACGGCAGCTACGCCGACCAGCGACACGATCAGCGGCGCCGCGCCGAGAAGGACCGCCACGGCGACCGGCAGTGCGCCCTTGAGCACGTCGAGCCCCGCCACCGCCACTGCCCGCCGGAGGCCCATCGCACGCAACGCGTTGGTGCCACCCGTCCGGCCGCTGCCCACCGTCCGCGGATCGGGCGCGCCCGTCAGGCGGGCGACGATCACGCCCATCGGCAGCGATCCAGAGAAGTACCCGCCAACGAGAAGCAGCGCGTCGAGGACCGTCACGTCCGGCACGGCGCGGAGTATGGCACTGCGCCGAGTGCAGGAGGCGCTGCGACGCGCGCCAGGGTGGCCGTTGTTGCGCCTCCGGGCCGGCGCCCGTACCATCGCCAGCGATGGCCCAGATCCCCATGCGCACGTCCGCCCGACGGCCGCGCCCGCCCGGCGGTTGCGGCTGACATGGCCGTAGGCTCCTCGAACAGCTTCGACCTCGTCGTTCTCGGCGGCGGCACGGGCGGCTACGCGGCCGCGTTCCGCGCGGGCCAGCTGGGCCTGCGCGTCGCGCTGATCGACGACCAGCCGCGCATCGGCGGCACGTGCCTCCACTGGGGCTGCATCCCGACCAAGGCGATGCTCGAATCGGCAGAGCTGTTCGAGCGCATCCGCCACGCCGAGGAGTTCGGCATCAAGGTTGGCGAGCCGTCGTTCGACTACCCGGCCGTGGCTAAGCGGCGCGACGCGGTGGTCGATCGGCTGGCCAAGGGGCTGCACAGCCTGATCAAGAAGAACAAGGTCGAGTACGTGCGCGGCCGGGCCACCCTGCATGGTGGCAAGAAGATGCGTGTGGCCACGATCGGCGACGACGGCAAGCCGTCAGGCGAGCGCGTGCTGGACGCGACCGACGTCATCCTGGCCAGCGGCTCGCGCGTCAAGAGCCTGCCCGGGCTCGACCCGGATGGCACGCGCATCGTGACCAGCGACGAGGTGGCGACCGGTCACGAGCTGCCCAAGAGCGTGATCGTCGTCGGCGGAGGCGCAGTCGGCGTCGAGTTCGCCTCGTTCTTCCATGACGCCGGTGTCGAGGTGACGCTGCTCGAGTACGCGCCGGCGCTGGTGCCGCTCGAGGACGCTGACGTGTCGAAGGACCTCGAGCGCTCGTTCAGCCGGCGCGGTATGAAGGTCATGACCAACGCCCGCTTCGACCCGGCCGCCGTTACAGCAGACGACCAGGGGGTACGGCTGATGGTCGGCAAGGAGGGGGAGGAGCCAAAGGAGCTGCGCGCCGAGCAGGTGCTCGTGGCCACCGGTCGAGCGCCCAACTCGGACAACGTCGGGCTGGACTCCACCCGGGCCAAGGTCGATAAGGGCTTCGTCCAGGTGGACGGGCGGATGCGCACTGCCGAGCCGCACCTGTACGCCATCGGCGACGTAATTGGCCAGCTGATGCTCGCCCACGTGGCCGCCCACGAGGGCATCGCCGCGGTCCATGCCATCGCCGGCGCGGAGGCGGAGAAGGTCGACTACCTCAAGATGCCGCGGGCGACCTACTCGCGCCCGCAGATCGCGTCCATCGGGCGCTCGGAGCAGGAGCTCAAGCGCGACGAGGTGCCGTACCGCGTCGGCAGGTTCCCGTTCCAGGCCAGCGCCAAGGCGCTCATCCACGGTGAGCACGAGGGCTTCGTCAAGGTGCTTGCCCACGAGAAGACGGACGAGATCCTGGGCGTGCACATGCTCGGCCCGCAGGTGACGGACCTGATCGGCGAGGCCTCGGCGGCGATGCTGCTCGAGGCGACGGCCTGGGAGGTCGGCGCGGCCGTCCACCCGCACCCGACCCTGTCCGAGACGCTGGGCGAGGCGGCCCTGGCGGTCGACGGCAAGGCAATCAACTTCTAGGAGGCACGATGGCAGCCACGCGCACCGAGCAGAAGGCCGCCGGCGAGCTGGGCGCGGACATCGGGCTGTCGCGCGACGACCTGCTCGAGATGTACCGGCTGATGGTCATCACCCGCGCCGTCGACGAGCGGATGTGGATCCTGAACCGTGCCGGCAAGATCCCGTTCGTGATCAGCGGTCAGGGCCACGAGGGTGCCCAGGTGGGCATCGCCTACCCGCTCCAGAAGGGCCACGACTGGATGGTCCCTTACTACCGCTCGGTGGCGTCGCTGATCACGTTCGGCATGAGCCCGCGCGAGATCATGCTCGCCCAGTTCGCCAAGGGCGTCGATCCCTCGTCCGGCGGCCGCCAGATGCCCGGCCACTACGGCGTCGCCGAGCGCAACATCCTGTCGGTCTCGTCGCCTGTGGCAACGCAGCTGCTGCACGCGACCGGCATCGCGTACGCGGCCAAGCTGCGCAAGACCGGCCAGGTGGCGATCACCTACATCGGCGAGGGCTCGAGCAACCAGGGCGACTTCCACGAGGGGCTCAACTTCGCTGGCATCCACAAGCTGCCGGTGGTCTACGTCGTCGAGAACAACGGCTACGCGATCAGCGTGCCGATGTCGCTCCAGTCGGCAGTGGCTGACATCGCCGTCCGTGGCGCCGGCTACAACATGCCCGGCATCGTCGTCGATGGCGCTGACGTGCTGGCCTGCTACCGCGAGGGCAAGGCGGCGATCGAGCGCGCGCGCAGCGGCGATGGCCCGACGCTGATCGAGGCCAAGGTCAGCCGGCTGACGGCGCACTCGTCGGACGACCAGCACACCAAGTACCGCACAGCTGAGGACATCGAGGCCGAGAAGGCGCGCGATCCGCTGCCGCTCTTCCGCGACCAGCTGCGCGATGCCGGGCTGCTCGACGCCGAGGCGGAGGAGCGCATGCTCACCGAGTCGCGGCAGGTCGTCGAGGACGCCACCGACTGGGCCGAGGCGCAGGCCGATCCTGACCCGGCGACGGCCCAGCGCCACGTCTATGCGGACGCGCCGCCGGCGCGGATGGACGATCCGCTCTGGACGGGCACCCGCTTCATGGGCGACGGTGGGCCGTTGCGCCCGGAGGAGGGCTGACCGTGGCCGTGCAGACGTACATCGAGGCGGTTCGCTCGACGCTCGCCGAAGAGATGCGGCGCGACCAATCGATCGTCGTCCTGGGCGAGGACGTGGGCAAGAAAGGCGGCGTCTTCCTGGCCACTGACGGTCTGTACGACGAGTTCGGCGGCGACCGCGTGCTCGACACGCCCCTGTCCGAGTCGCTCATCGTGGGCGCGTCGATAGGCATGGCCGTCAACGGCCTGCGGCCGGTGCCCGAGATCCAGTTCGCTGACTTCATCTTCCCGGCCTTCAACCAGATCCTGTCCGAGGCGGCGCGCATGCGCTACCGCTCCAACGGCGCCGTCGCGTTGCCAATGACCATCCGCGCCCCTTACGGCGGCGGCGTCCACGGCGCGCTGTACCACTCCCAGTCGGTGGAGGCATTCTTCGCCCACATGCCGGGCATGAAAGTCGTCATCCCGTCCACGCCGCATGACGTCCGCGGCCTCCTGCGCACGGCCATCCGGGACGAGGACCCGGTGCTCTTCCTCGAGCACAAGAAGATGTACCGCTCGGTCCGCGGCGACGTGCCCGACACGGACTACACGATCCCGCTAGGCTCGGCCAAGGTGACCCGCGAGGGCACCGACGTGACGGTCGTGGGCTACGGGCTGATGGCCTACTACGCGCTCGAGGCGGCGGACCTGCTCGAATCGGAGGGCGTGAGCGTCGAGGTCATCGACGTGCGCACGCTGCGGCCGCTCGACGGCGAGACGCTGCTCAACTCGGTGGCCAAGACGGGCAAGTGCGTGATCGCCTACGAGGACAACCGCTTCGGCGGCTACGGCGCTGAGATTGCCGCCATCCTGGCCGAGGAAGGCTTCGACCACCTCGACGGGCCGGTGCTGCGCGTGACCGGCCCGGACGTGCCGGGCGTGCCCTACAACCACGCCCTCGAGGACTGGTTCATGCCCAGCCCCGACCGCATCGCCGAAGGCGTCCGGAGGCTCGCGGCTTACTGACCGCACGCCGGAGGGTCAAGCCCGCCGCTAATCTGCCGCTTGATTGGCCTTCGACGCTAAGATCGGGCCAGATGAACGACCGCCCCGTGCCGGAGGCCCGCTGAATGCCCAAGGTCCAGATGCCGCAGCTCGGCGAGAGCGTCGCCGAGGGAACGATCGGCAAGTGGCTCAAGAAGCCCGGTGACCACGTCGCCAAGTACGAGCCGATCGTCGAGGTCATCACTGACAAGGTCAACGCCGAGGTGCCCTCACCCTTCGAGGGCACGCTGACCGAGATCCTCGTGCAGGAAGGCGAGACCGTGCCCAACAACACGGACATCGCGGTCATCGAGGCGGCCGGCGAGGGTGCCGAGGCGACGGGCGAGGGCGCTTCCGATCGCGGCGCAGCCGCTCCCGACGCGCCGACAGCGGTTGCGACCGCGGAGGCAACGGCCGACGAGACCGCGCCCCAGGCGGGCACGGGCCACGGCCCAGCAGGCTCCGATGAGCGCCCCGAGCGAAAGCCCGAGCCGGCCCAGACCGAGCAGGCGCCTGCCCAGGCCGCGGTCGCGGTCGCTCCACCGCCGGCCCAGACCTCGTCGGGCAATGGCAGGTCCGGCCCGGACGGCTACGGCGGCCGGATGACGCCCGCAGTGCGCCGTCTCGCCCGCGAGCACGGCGTGGACCTGTCGCTCATCGCTGGCACCGGCAATGGCGGTCGGGTCACGCGCGACGACGTGCTCAAGTTCATCGAGTCAGGCGGCGCTGGCGCCCAGCAGCCACCGGCGACGACGCCGCAGACGCAGGCCCAGCAGCCCCAGCCGGCCGCAGCGCAGCAGCAGCCGCCGGCGCAGGCGCCGACCCAGCCCTCGCCGGTTGCAGCCGGCGATTCGCTCAAGCAGCCGTCGCCGATGCGCAAGGCAATCGCCGCCCAGATGACCAAGGCCCTGCAGGTGCCTGTCGCGTACACCATCGTCGAGGTCGACATGTCCGGCGTGGTGGGGCTGCGCGATGCGATCAAGCGCGACTACCAGGCCCGCGAGGGCATTGGGCTGACCTATGACGCGATCGTCGCCAAGGCGGTCGTCGAGGCGCTGCGCAAGCACCCCGACTTCAATGCCCACTACACCGACGATGGCCACTGGCGCCGTCAAGCGATCAATCTGGGTGTCGCGGTGGCCGTTGAGGACGGTCTCGTCGTGCCGGTCATCAAGGATGCCGACACGCTGTCCGTCCACGGCCTGAACAGGCAGATCCGCGACCTCGCCGAGCGCTCGCGCGGTGGTCGACTGCGCATGGACGACATCCAGGGCGGCACATTCACGCTCGACAACACCGGCTGGACCGGCTCGATCATCACCGCCCCGATCATCAACGCGCCGGAGGTCGGCATCCTGACCATGGAGTCGATCGTCAAGCGCCCCGTCGTCGTCGAGACAGCCACCGGCGATGCGCTGGCGATCAAGCCGATGATGTACATGTGCCTGGGCTTCGACCACCGGGCGACTGACGGCGCGCAGGCGGGGCGGTTCATCGGCGACGTCAAGCGCTGGCTCGAATCGGTCGACGCCTCGACCTCGATCTGGTAGGCAGCTGGTGCAACGTCAGCTGCCGATGTTCCAGCCGCCGACGCCCGGCGGTCACGGCCACTCGACCCAGGTCCCGGCCACGATCGCCATGGGCGGCGGCAGCTTCGACACCGCCTCCGACGGCGGCACGGCGCTGCGCCGGCACCCCGACTGGATCAAGGCGCGCCTGCCGGTCGGCGACAACTACACCGATCTCAAGGGGATCTTGCGCGGCCTCGAGCTGAACACGGTCTGCGAGGAGGCGCACTGCCCGAACATCGGCGAGTGCTGGGAGCAGCGCACCGCGACGATCATGATCCTGGGTGACGTCTGCACTCGGGCCTGCGGCTTCTGCGCCGTGGCGACCGGCCGGCCGACTTGGAACGACGACGACGAGCCGCGTCGCGTGGCCGAGGCGATCCGCCAGATGCGCCTCGAGCACGTGGTCGTGACCAGCGTCGCGCGTGACGACCTGCCTGACGGCGGCGCGCACATCTTCGCAGAGACCATCCGTGCCCTGCGCCGCGGGTGCCCGGGCATGGGCGTCGAGGTGCTGATCCCCGACTTCAACGGCGAGCCTGCGCCCTTGCGCACGGTCATGGAGGCTGGTCCGGACATCCTCAACCACAACCTCGAGACCGTCGAGCGGCTCCAGAAGCCTGTCCGCAAGCGCTCACGCTACGACCGCTCGCTGGGTGTGCTGCGCGAGGCCAAGGCCATGGCCGGCGAGCTGGGCCACGCCGTCCACACCAAGTCGAGCCTGATGGTCGGCCTGGGCGAGACGCGCGCGGAGCTGCGCCAGGCCTTCGTCGACCTGCGCGCGGTCGACTGCGACATCCTGACCATCGGCCAGTACCTGCGCCCGACCGAGAAACACCTGCCGCTCGAGCGCTACTACCACCCTTCAGAGTTCGAGGAGATGAAGGCCGAGGCGCTGGCGCTTGGCTTCAAGCACGTCGAGTCGGGGCCGCTCGTGCGCTCCTCGTACCACGCACGAGATCAGGTGCCCGACGAAGCGCGCCGCCGGCGCACGCCCGAGCAGGTGGCACTGGCAGCCAACGGCATTGCCTGACTAGAACGCCCGTTCTATACTGCACCGATGCCGCGAGCCGAGTACCGCGAGGAGCCCTGCAAGAGCGCACTGAACCGGGTCAAGGGCATGGGCTTCCGCTGGTCGCTGAATCCGTACATGGGCTGTGCCCATCAATGCACGTTCTGCTACGTGCGCGCCTTCGAGCGCCGCGCCCAGCGGCCGTCTGACGACCGCTATGGCGCCTCTATCAGGATCAAAACCAACGTCGCCGAGGTGCTGCGCCGCGAGCTGGCGCGCAAGAGCTGGCAGCGCGAGCTGGTGGCCATCGGCGCGGCAACTGATCCATACCAGCCGGCAGAGGGCCGCTACCGCCTGACCCGCGCCTGCCTGGTCGCGCTGGCCGAGTCAGCCAACCCGCTGAGCGTCATCACCCGTGGCCCGCTGGTCGTGCGCGACTTGGACGTGCTTCAGCAGGCCGCCCGCCGGGCGGACGTATCGGTGACGTTCTCCATCCCCACCCTCGACCAGCAGATCTGGCGCTACACCGAGCCCAACACCGCGCCGCCCCACCAGCGTCTGCGCGCTCTGCGCGCCCTCGTCGACGGCGGCATTCGCGCATCGGTCGGGCTGGCGCCCATCCTGCCCGGCCTGTCAGACAAGCCGGAGCTGATGGCGGACGTCATCCGGGCAGCCCGCGATCACGGCGCCTGTGGCGTCTGGGCCAACGTCCTGTACCTGCGACCCGGCACGCGCGAGCACTACCTGGACAAGCTGGCCAGTTATTGGCCCGAGCTGCTGCCGATGTACGAGCGCCTCTACGCCGATCGGGCATACCTGCCCGATGCCCACGTCCGCCCGGTCCGCCAGCGGGTGCGCGACCTGGCCCGCCAGCTGGAGGTCGCAGATCGGCGCGTCGTCCGCCTGGCGCCGAGACCGGATCCCGAGCAGCTGGCGCTGGTCCTGTCGGTCGAGGCCCAGGCGCGCGCCGCCTGACCGCCGCGCTCAGTTACGATCGGGGCGTGGCCCAGGTCCTCGCCCGTAATCGCCCACTGACCGAGCTGCACTGCCACCTGGGCGGTGCCGTCGCGCCGGCGATCATGTGGGGCATCGCCCACGCGCAGGGCATCCGCCTGCCGACCAAGGACTACTGGGCCTTCCGCGACCTGATCACGGTCTCGGCCCGCCGAGGCCGCTCGTTCACCTCGTACCTCGACCTCTTTCACTGGACGGAGCTGATCCAGTCATCGCCGATCGCCGTCGAGCGCTCGGTCTACGAGGTGATCGGCGGCGCGTACCGCAAGAACAACATCACCACCATCGAGCTGCGCTTCAACCCGATGAAGCGCAACCGCGGCGGCGAGCAGGACCTGGACCACATCATCAGCGCCGCCATCCGGGGCATGGACCGGGCGATGCTCGAGTACCCGGTCATCCCGGGCCTGATCCTGTGCCTCGACCGGGGCTTCCCCTACCAGCTCAACGAGATCATCGCTGAGAAGGCGATCGGCTACCGCAACCGTGGCGTCGTGGGGATCGACATCGCCGGCCCCGAATCGGCCGACTTCCGCCCGGCGGACTACCGCCGGCTGTTCGAGCGCTGCCGTCGGCGCGGACTGGGCGTGACCGTCCACACCGGCGAATCAGGGCCGGTCGAGGAGATCTCGGAGGTCATCGAGCAGCTCGAGCCCTCGCGCATCGGCCATGGCGTCAAGGCCGCGTTTGACCCGCGCACGATGGCCATGATCCGCGAGCGCGAGATCACCCTCGAGGTCTGCCCGACGAGCAATCTGACAACCCGCGTCGTGTCCGGCTGGGAGGAGTTCCGCTGGATCTTTGACACGTTCCGCCGCAATGGCGTGCGCTTCACGATCAACACCGACGGCCCGGAGATGCTCAAGACGTACATCCGCGACGAGCTGGCGATGCTCGGCCGACTGGGCATCCTCTCGGTCGAGGAGCAGGAGCAGAGCGCGGAGTGGGCGCGCCAGGCGTCGTTCGTCAAGGGCGTCAGCGACCTGCCCTTGCCGTCTCGCCCGCCGGCCCCGCGACGCAAGGTCGAGCGCGAGGAGGCCTGAACGAGCGAGGGGGGCGGCAGATCTCCGCGCTCGGGCCCGGTGGCGGGCCGGCAGCGATCAATGTCGGCCGGGACGGTCCACGCCGGTTGTACGCGTAGTGTGAGCTAACAGCCATCGAGCCAGCCAGCGTCCTCAACCGGCCCCGGTTCGTTGGCCACCTGTGCACGCGGGACGAACACGCAGCCGCGGACGACACCTTGTCGGCCACGGCAAGCACAGATCTTCGTCGTTACCTCACGCCATGCAAACAGACGCCAATGCGCGCGAGACGATGGCGGCCGGGGAAGCGCCCATCCGCCGCTCGGCCGCGCCCGTGCTAGCCTGACCGGCGTTGGACTTCGACCTGTCGCCCGAACACGACCTGCTTCGCCGGACGATCCGCGACTTCTGCGCCCGCGAAGTGGAGCCGCGCGTCGAGGAGCACGAGCGCGAACGGCGCTTCCCGACCGATATCGTGGCCATGCTCGGCCCGATGGGGCTGCTCGGCATCCCGTTCCCCGAAGAGGAGGGCGGCGCGGGGCTTGACACACTCGCCTACGCGATCGCCGTCGAGGAGCTGTCGCGTACCTGGGGCTCGCTCGGGATCATCGTCGCTGCCCACACCTCGCTCGGCTGCAACCCGCTGCACATGGCCGGCACTGAAGAGCAGAAGGTGCGCTTCCTCGAGCCCATGGCCCAGGGACGGGTGCTCGGCGCCTATGGGCTGACCGAGCCAGAGGCAGGCTCGGACTCGGGCGGCACGCGCACCACCGCCCGCCACGAGGACGGCTCCGACGGGCGGACATGGGTCATCAACGGCGGCAAGCGCTTCATCACCAACGCCGGCCAGGCGGGCACGTACATCGTCACCGCCCGTACCGGAGAGCGCGAGGGCGGCTCGCCGGAGATCAGCGCCTTCATCGTCGAGGCCGGCGCACCCGGCTTCAGCATCGGCCGGCTCGAGGAGAAGATGGGCCTCCACGCCAGCGCCACCGGCGAGCTGCTGTTCGAGGACTGCCGCGTGCCCGCGAGCCAGATGCTGGGTGCCAAAGGGGAGGGCTGGAAGATATTCCTCAAGACGCTCGACGGCGGCCGGATCTCGATCGGCGCGATGGCCGTCGGGCTGGCACAGGCGGCGCTCGATGCCTCGACGCAGTACGCCCGCGAGCGGAAGCAGTTCGGCCGGCCCATCGGCACCTTCCAGGGCGTCGCCTTCATGGTCGCGGACATGTCGACCGAGGTCGAGGCGGCGCGCGCGATGGTCTATCGCGCGGCTTGGCTGAAGGACCAGGGCCGTGACTACGGCCTTGCCGCCGCCCAGGCAAAGCTGTTCGCATCTGAAGTCTCCCAGCGCGTGACGAACATGGGCGTGCAGGTCCACGGGGGCTACGGTTACGTCGAGGAATACAAGGTCGAGCGTTACCTGCGCGACGCCAAGCTGACCGAGCTGGGCGAAGGCACCAGCCAGATCCAGCGGCTGGTCATCGGTCGCAAGGTGCTCGACCTGAGAGTCGAGTAGCGAAGGAGAGCCAGATGTCCGTTGCCCGTAACACCGAGATCAGCGCCACCTCGAGCGAGGGCTTCGAGGACGCCATCCGCCAGGGCCTGGCCCGGGCCACCAAGACGCTGCGCAACGTCAAGGGCGCCTGGATCAAGGAGCAAGAGGTCGGCGTCAGCGGCGACCAGGTGACCGAGTACAAGGTGGTGATGGTCGTCACCTTCGTGCTCGACGACTAGCCCGCCCGGCGCTGGCGCAGCGCCTCGTAGAAGAGGATTGCGGCCGTGGCTGAGACGTTGAGGCTGTCGGCCACGCCGAGCATCGGCACGCGGACGGACGTCTCGGCCAGCTCGGCCCAAGCGTCGGATAGCCCGCGTGCCTCGCTGCCCAGCGCGATCGCCACTGCGCCGCGGTAATCCGCGTCTACGTAGTCAACCGATGCCTCCACGCGGGCGGCCACTATCCGGATGTCCCGATCGCGCAGCCAGGCCAGCAACTCCCCGCTCGAGGCAATCGCCACGGGCAGGCTGAAAACGGTGGCCAGGCTGGCGCGGATGACGTTGGGATTGAACAGGTCGGTACCCGGCTCGGCGACGATCACCGCCGACAGTCCGGCGCCATCGGCGCTGCGCAGGATGGCGCCCAAGTTGCCCGGCTTCTCGACGCCCTCCACGACGGCGAGGAGCGGATCAGCCGGCAGCGACAGGTCGGCCAGACCGTGCCGCGGGATCTGGGCGACCGCGATCAGGCCATCCCGGCGATCGCCGTAGGCGAGCCGGGCGAAGGCCTCGGCGCTCACGTCATGCACCGGCAGGCCAGCACGGTTGAGCTGCTCGAGGGCGGCCCGGCACTCATCATCGTGGCAATCCGCGGCCGAGAGGAAGGCCTCGCGCAGGATCGCTCCGCCGGCCAGGGCCCGGGCTGCCTCGCGCGCGCCATCGATCAGCGTCAGCCCGGAGCGTTCACGATCTCTCCGGTCGCGTAATCGCAGCGCGGCCCTGATCCGTGGGTTGGCAGTGCTGGAGATGCGCTGCCGCATCGGTCAGCCGTGGCCGGCGGTGCGGCGGATGGCCTCGACCGCGAGCGGGTTCTCGAGCGCCGTCAGGTCGCCCGGGTCGGTGTCTAGGTAGGCCGCGCGGGCGACGCGCCGCATGACCTTGCCCGAGCGCGTCCTGGGCAGCTCTGGCACGACGTGTATCGCCTCGGGCCGTAGCGCCTTGCCC
>DATMJK010000035.1:0-6434 GCA_035553915.1 Candidatus Limnocylindrales bacterium
TCCACAGCCTGGGCTACGACCCGACCATCCCGCTCGACGTGCCGCTCGAGAAGCGCACGGGGCGCCTGGTGGAGCAGTCGACCGATGCGCGCAAGCGCCTGACCGAGGCCAACCTGCGCCTGGTGGTCAGCATCGCCAAGAAGTACATCGGTCGCGGCATGAGCTTCCTGGACCTCATCCAGGAGGGGAACATCGGCCTCATTCGCGCGGTCGAGAAGTTCGACTACGAGAAGGGCTTCAAGTTCAGCACCTACGCGACGTGGTGGATCCGGCAGGCGATCACGCGTGCCATCGCCGACCAGGCGCGCACGATCCGCATCCCGGTCCACATGGTCGAGACGATCAACCGGCTGATCCGCGTGTCGCGCAGCCTGCTCCAGGAGCTCGGCCGCGAGCCGACGGTCGAGGAGATCGCCGAGGCGATGTCCAAGGGCCAGGAGGTCGTGGTCACGCCGGACAAGGTGCGCGAGATCATCAAGGTCTCGCAGGAGCCGGTGTCGCTGGAGACACCGATCGGCGAGGAGGAGGATTCGCACCTCGGCGACTTCATCGAGGACCGCGCCGCCCTTGCCCCGGCCGAGGCTGCCTCGCACCAGCTGCTCAAGGAACAGGTCGAGGCGGTGCTCGATTCGCTGTCCGGCCGGGAGCGGCGTGTGCTCCAGCTGCGCTTCGGCCTCGAGGACGGCCGCGCCCGCACCCTCGAGGAGGTGGGCAAGGAGTTCAACGTGACCCGCGAGCGCATCCGCCAGATCGAGGCCAAGGCGCTGCGCAAGCTGCGCCACCCAAGCCGCAGCCGCAAGCTCAAGGACTACCTCGAGTAGCCCGAGGAACGGGTCGCGGCCCCCGAGTGCCGCGGGCCTTGCCGCCCCGCGGCACTAACGACCGCAGGCTGGCCGGCACGGCCATTCTCTTGGCCAGAGCGAGGATCTTCTGCGGTTGAGCGTGCCGCCGGACGCCACGCCTGCACCGGCGCTACGGTTCCGGAGTGCTCAAGGTCCGCCCTGGCGCGGGATTGCGGCTCGTAGTGCCGTCCCACGGCAAAGCAGGAGACAAGCCGCCGGCAACCGGCGGTGAAGCGGTCACGGCCATCGTTACCCGATGGCAACTCGCGAAAGGGCCACGCACCGGGGGCGCCAGCGCGGTCTCGGCCTGGCCGCGTCCATCGGCTCGGAGATCCGACTCGCCCGGCGCAGCCTCGGGCTCGGCCTTGGAAGAGTTGCGCACGCCGTAGGGATCTCGGCCAGCGAGCTCTCGCGCATCGAGCGCGGACTAGCGCCATGGGTATCGATCGTGGTGCTCGCGCAGCTCTGCGCCGTGGTCGGGCTGGAGCTGTCGGCGCGCGCGTACCCGGGCGCCCGACCCCTGCGCGACGACCGCCACGCGCGGCTCCTGACCCATTTCCGGGGACGGCTCCACGCGTCGCTCCGCTGGGCGACTGAGGTCGCCTTGCCGTTCGCTGGCGACCAGCGCGCCTTTGACGCGCTGATCAGCGGCCAGGGCTGGCGCTTTGCCGTCGAGGCCGAGCTCAACCCGATCGACGGCCAGGCCTTGATCCGGCGGCTGATGCTCAAGCAACGCGACGGCGCGGTTGACGGCCTCATCCTGCTGCTGCCGGACTCACGCGCTACCCGCCTGTTCCGGGCCGACTTTGCAGCGCTGCTGGCGACCGACTTCCCGGTCGGCACGAGCGCCGCACTGCGCGCTCTGGGCAAGGGCCACGCTCCGCCGGGCAATGCCATCGTCGTATTGCGCTGATCGCGGCTAGCATCGGCGGCGATGCCCAGCCGCCCCGACCTCCGTGCCAGGGCCGCGCGCGTGCGCGCGCTCGACCCTGCGCTGCTGCTGCTGGCAGCGATGGTCTTCGTGGTCCAGGTGGGCGTGGCGGTAATGCTGCCGCTGCTGCCGTTGTACGCGCGCGAGCTGGGCGCAACACCAACCGTCCTCGGGCTGCTGACTAGCGTCTTTGCCGTGACCAACGCGGGCGGCCAGTTCGTGACCGGTTTCCTGGCCGAGCGGCTGGCCATGCGCCGCGTCCTGGCGGCGGGCATCGGCAGCTACGCGCTGGCCAACTTCCTGATCGTTGGCGCGGGTTCGGCCGGCTCGCTGATCCTGTTCCGTGGCTTTGCCGGCCTCGGGGGAGGGGTGATGATCGTGGGCGAGCGGCTCTACCTCGCGCAGCTCGTCGACCCGATCCGGCTCGGCTTCGCCAACGGCGTGCTCTCTGCCGCGGGCTCGGCCGGCTCCGTGGCAGGGCCGGCGATAGGCGGGCTGCTGGCCACACTCGGCGACCTGCGCCTGCCGTTCCTGCTGGTGGCCGTGACGAGCACGCTGGCGACTATCGGCGCGCTGTTCCTGCCGCGCCCAGCCTCTGAGCTCGTCGCCGACGAGGCGCCACCAGCGCGCCCGACTACCCACGACCCCGCGCCGGTCGCCGCCCCGCCTGATCGCCGGCGGCTGTCGATCCTGCTCATCGCCCAGATCGGTCTGATGGGCTCATTCGGCGCGTTCATCACGACCTACGGCCCCTTTGCCGAGGAGCGGCTGGGCTGGGTTACCGCGGAGATCGGGCTCGTGTTCGCTGCCTTCGGGCTGGGCGCGATCGTCTTCGGGCCGTGGCTCGGCCGTCAGGCCGACCTCCACGGCCGGCGCAACGTGGCGATCCTGGCAACCCTGCCCATCCTGGCCTTCAGCGCCGTCTACTGGCTCGAGGCGCCGCGCGTGCTGCTGTACGCCTCGGCCGTGTTCGCCGGCGGCGGCGTGACCGGCGTCTCGGCGTCGTGGTACGCGCTCCTCGCCGACGCGACAGGGGGCGGTCGGCGCAGTCGGCAGTTTGCCACGGTGGCCGCGCTGGGCAACCTGGGCATCATCGTCGGCGCGACGCTGACGGCGCAGCTGTGGGAGGCACTGGACGACGTGTCCGTTGGCTTCATCGTGGCGGGCGGGTCGGTCGTCCTGACGGCGCTGGCCTTCCTGTTCCTGCCGAGCGACAAGCAGGAGAAGGGCCCAGCTACCTGACCGAGGCTCGCCCAGGCCGGTGGGCAGGGGCGTATGCTGGCCCGACCATGACCGCCGAGCTGCCGGTACGGACCCAGCTTCGACTCGTTGGCGACCAGCTCGAGGTGCCGCTGGTCACGGGCGGGCGGGCCCGTTACGTCAACCTCGACTTCGCGGCCAGCGCCCCGCCGCTCGTCGAGGTCGCCCACGCGGTCGACGAGATGGGCCGCTGGTACAGCAGCGTCCACCGCGGCGCCGGCTGGAAGTCGCAGGTCGCGACCGCTGCCTACGAGGGCGCGCGTGATGCCGTCGCCCGCTTCCTGGGCTCGCGCCACGACGACGCGATCCTGTTCACGCGCAACACGACCGACTCGACCAACCTGCTCTCGTCCAGCCTGCCCGAGGGCAGCAACGTCGTCGCCTTCGCCGTCGAGCACCACGCCAACATGTTGCCCTGGCGCCGGCACCGCGTGCACTACCTGCCGATCCCGAGCTCGCCAGATGGCGTCCTGCCAGCGCTGGAAGAGGTGCTGCGCACCATCGACCCGCCGACGTTGGTGGCGATGACCGGTGCCTCGAACGTGACCGGCGAGCTGTGGCCCATCCGCGGCGCCACCGAGATTGCCCATCGCTACGGGGCGCGGCTGTTCGTCGATGCGGCCCAGCTGGCACCACACGTGCCCATAGACATCGCCGCCTGGGACGTCGACTACCTGGCGCTGTCGGGCCACAAGCTGTATGCGCCATACGGAGCGGGCGTGCTGACCGGCCGGGCCGACTGGCTCGCCGACCACGATCCATTCCTGCGCGGGGGCGGGGCGGTCGACTTCGTGACCCTCCACGACGTCTACTGGACGGGCCTGCCCGACCGCCAGGAGGCCGGCTCCCCCAACACGATCGGGGCGGTCGCGCTGGGGGTGGCGTGCGAGACGCTCGACGCAGTGGGCATGGGCCGCATCGAGCGCGAGGAGCACGAGCTGTACGGCTACGCGCGCGAGCGGCTATCGGCCGTCGAGGGGCTGACGCTCTACTCGATCTGGTCGGCCGACCACCCGCGGCTGGGCATCCTGACCTTCAACCTGGCCGGCATGCACCACTCGCTGGTCGCCTCGGCGCTCTCTGCCGAGTGGGCCGTTGCCGTGCGTCACGGCTGTTTCTGCGCCCATCCGCTGGTCATGCAGCTGCTCCACGCCGACGAGGATGCCATCGTCCGCCAGCTCGCCGCCGGCGACAAGACGCGCGTGCCGGGCGCCGTGCGCGTCAGCCTCGGGGCAGGCACTACGACCGACGACGTGGACCGTGCCGCCGAGGCGCTCACCGCGTTGGCCGCTGGTGGACCGAGCTGGACATACAGCCAGTCGCGCCGCAGCGGCGAGTATGAGCCTGATCCTGATCCGCGGCCGCTGCCCAACCTGCCGTTCCGGTTGTCCGACGCGGCGATCCACCACTTCGGCGAGTCCAGCTAGCACCCTTTCTGGCTCTCGCAACCCACGAGGGCGCCGGCGGCAGCGCCGTCGCCTCGTGCTATCCTCAGTCCTCGGCGCGTCCAGTAGGACCGACGCCACGATCGCCAGCCGGTGATCGGTTCGCTCCGGCGTAGCTCAGTGGTAGAGCGGGCGGCTGTTAACCGCTTGGTCGTAGGTTCGAGTCCTACCGCCGGAGCCACTCTTCCTTTGATCTCTCTGCGCGAGCGCGGGGGCCACTGCCGTGCTCCCTCGAGTCTGGCGCCCAGCCCTTGGCAGAGGTCAGGGGGCCCAAAGCCTGTATATGCGTCACGCTGACCACCCGGTTGCGGGCCGCGGCGAGGCGGCGCATTGCGCAGGGCGAGGTAGTACTCCATGACTTGGCGAACCTGTGGAGGCCTACCCCCGGATCAGCTGGCGGTACCAGTCAAAGCTCGCCTTTGGCTGGCGGCGCTGCGAGGCGAAATCGACGTGGACGATGCCGAAGCGCCTGCCGTATCCAGAGCTCCACTCGAAGTTGTCGAGCAGCGACCAGACGTGATAGCCGCTCACCGGCACGCCGGCCGCGCGCGCGTCGGCCAGAGCCAGCACGTGACGCGCGAGATACGACCGCCTGTCGGCGTCGTCGACTTGACCTGCGGGGCGCCTGGGCGGCCGGTCCGGGTAGGCTGCACCGTTCTCGGTCACCACGGTGTCGGCCGGCGCGTATCGCTCGTGCAGGTCGCGCAGCACAAGCGCCAGGCCGCCGGGATCGACGTGCCAGCCCATCTCGGTCAGCTCCGCCCGGGCTGGCGGCTCGATGAAGGGCCGCAGCGGCTCGGTCGGCCTGGCTGAAATGGTTTGGCGGAAGTAGTAGTTGATGCCTAGGTAGTCGAGCTCGCCATTGGGCACTTCGCCGAGCACGAGTCGCTCGAGGTGGCCGGCGGCGGCGTGTGCCTCGAGGGCCAGGCTGGGGTAGCCGCGCCCGAAGAGGGGGTCCAGGAACCAGCCGTGGCGAGCGGCGCACCACAACGCCGTTGCCTGCCGGTCTTCGTCCCTGTCGGTCGCGGGCACTGCGTGGGTGACATCGATTGCGATGCCGATGCGCGGGGCCTGGGCCGAAGCCCGGATGGCCCGCGCGGCCGCTGCGTGCGCGGCCAGGGCATGATGCGCGGCGATCAGGGCCGTCGGCCAATCGCGTAGCCCCGGTGCGTGCTCGCCCGTGGCGTGGCCGAGGAAGGTGAAGACCTGCGGCTCATTGAGCGTCATCCAGCTGGTCACCCGATCGCCCAGCCTGCCGGCGACCGCTGCGGCGTAGTCGCCGAACCAGCCGACGATGGAAGGGTTGGCCCAGCCGCCGCGGTCCTGCAGCGCCTGGGGCAGATCCCAGTGGTAGAGATTCACCGTGGGCGCGATGCCGTGCTCGAGGAGGCCATCAACGAGCCGGTCATAGAAGTCGAGCCCGCGACGGTTGACCCGACCGGTGCCCGACGGCATAACCCTCGGCCAGGCGACGCTGAAGCGGTAGGCCGCCACGCCCAGATCAGCCAGCAGGCCTATGTCCTCGGCCCAGCGATGGTAGTGGTCGCAGGCCACGTCACCGTTGTCGCCGTTGGCCACACGGCCTGGCTCTCGGCAAAACGTGTCCCAGATGGAGGCGGCGCGACCATCCGCCAGGACGGCGCCCTCGATCTGGTAGGCCGAGGTCGCCACGCCCCAGACGAAGTCGTGTGGGAAGAGGCCGCGTAGGTCGGCGGCGCTGGGGCTCGGCTGTGCCTCGGTCATCACGCTGCGGATCGGAGATTCCGCTCAGCCGCTCGACGGGCCTGCCAGGTTCTCAGGGCCGTCGGTCAGCCGCAGCTCATCCTCGGGGACGTACACGTCGATCCGGGTTATCTCTCCCGACCGGCCGAAGACTCGCCGGCTCGCCACGCGGTCGACTCGAAGTCCCGGCCGCCGGTCGGCCCTGCCGTCCGCATAGCGGACCTCGACCGCGGC
>DATMJK010000036.1:0-6429 GCA_035553915.1 Candidatus Limnocylindrales bacterium
CCTCCGGCTCAGGGCTGGGACTGTCCATCGTGCGATCCATCGTCGAGATGCACAATGGCCGGGTGACGCTGACCAGCACCCCGGGCGACGGTACAGAGGTCACCGTCAGATTGCCGCGCGACGTGTCCAATTCTTCACCGCGCGCTGGCGCGGCGTGAACACTTCCGTCCGATCATTGACCGTGCCGTGCCACGCTCCCCGAGTAGACCTGCCCAGATGACCGATCGACCAGCCGAGGACGACGCTCGCGGGCCGGGCGACCAGCCCGCCACTGAGCCGAACAGCAGCTACAGCCCACCGTACGGCGGGACGCCCTATTGGGCGGCGTCGCGCACGCCAGAGCACTGGCTGGAGCCCCTGCCCGGCAGCCGCGCTCGGCCGCGCCGGCGGAGTGGGCTGGCGATCTTTGCCGCTGTCCTGTTCGCCGGGCTGGTCGGTGGTGCCGTGGGCGCCGGCGGCACGTACATGGCCCTGGACAGCCGGGCCGGGCCCGCAGCCGGCACGCCGGCCGGCGCGCTAGCCACGGCCACACCGCTGCAGACAACCTTGCCGACCACGCCGGTCACCACGACCATCGACCCAGGCGCGGTCACCCGCGTAGCCGACGCGGTCAGCCCGGCCGTCGTCACGATCACCGGTCTGGCCGGCGAATCGGAGGACCCGATGTCGCTGCCCGAGACGGGCGTCGGCTCTGGCGTGATCTTCGATGCGGCCGGCTGGATACTGACCAATCGCCATGTCGTGGCCGACGTGCAGAACGTCCGCGTCCGGCTCAACGACCGGCGCGAGCTTGCCGGCCGGGTCTACGGCTACGACACCCTGACTGACCTCGCGATCGTCAAGGTCGACGGCACGGACCTCGTCGCGGCGGCCATCGGCGACTCGACCGAGCTGCGGCCGGGCCAGCTGGCGGTTGCCATCGGCAGCCCGCTCGGGACGTTCACCAACAGCGTCACCAGCGGCGTCATCTCTGCCCTCGGGCGCAACCGGGTGCCGGTCACGGACCCGGTGACCGGCGAGACGCGCCGGCTGAACAACCTGATCCAGACCGATGCCGCGATCAACCCGGGCAACTCGGGCGGGCCGCTGGTCAACGAGAGCGGCGAGGTGATCGGCATCAACACCGCCGTCGCCTCGGGGGCGCAGGGCATTGGCTTCGCCATCCCGATCAACATCGCCAAGCCGATCATGGCCCAGGCCATCGCCGGCCAGCCGCTGCAGCGGCCGTGGCTCGGCATCTCGTACGTCTCCATCGATCGGGTCATCGCTGATCGCGAGGACCTGCCCATCGACTACGGCGCGCTGATCGTGCCCGGTGTCAGGCAGCCGGCAGTCTTCCCGGGCAGCCCGGCCGCCTCGGCCGGGCTCCAGGAGGGCGACATCGTCACGGCCATCAACGGCCGGCGGATCGACGCCAACAACACCCTCGAGGATGTGCTCGCCGCCTATCAGCCGGGCGATCGGCTGACGCTGATGATCCTGCGGGAGGGCGAGGCGATGCAGATCGCGATCACGCTCGACGTCAGGCCCGCCGCCTCTCCCTGATCGACTCGGTCAGCCGCGGCTGCGTTCGATCGTCACCCCCGCGTGCTCGAGCTGGCCCTCGATCGGCAGGCCGGGCTTGCGCACCCTGACGGTCACCGATTCCAGGCGCTCGAAGCGGCCTAGCAGCTGGCCGGCGATCGCCTCGGCGATGCCCTCGAGCAGCCGGAAGCTGCGCTGCTCGACGATCTCGCGGCAGAGCTCGTACATCGACCCGTAGTCGACCGTGTCGGCGAGGTCGTCGCTTCGACCGGCGGGCGCAAGGTCGAGCGCCACCTCGACATCGACGTCGATCTGCTGCGGCTCGGCGCGCTCCCCGTCAGTGACGCCGTGGCGGCCGACGAAGCTCATCTCATGCAGGAAGATCCGATCGCTCATTCCCCACCTCCTCTCGCTTGCGTCTCCGTCTCGCTCCAGCCGCCGCGGACGATGGCGTCGCTCATCCGGGCTGCCCGGACGTTGGCCGCCACGTCGTGGACACGAACGATGTCTACGCCAGCGGCAACGGCCAGCGCCGTCGTGGCCAGCGTGCCCTCGAGCCTCTCGTGCGCCGGCAGGTCGAGCACCTTGCCGATGGTCGACTTGCGGCTGGTTCCGAGCAGGACCGGCCGACCCAGGCTGGCCAGCACGCCAAGGTCGCGCAGGACGGCGAGGTTGTGCTCGGCGGTCTTGCCGAAGCCGATCCCCGGATCGAGGATGAGCGACTCGGCCGGAACGCCGATGTGGATCGCGCGCTCGGCCGCCCGCGCCAGGTCAGCCAGCACCTCGCCGACGACGCTCGTGTAGCGCGGCTCGGCACGGTTGTGCATGACCACCATCGGCACGCCGCGCTCCGCGGCCAGCCGGGCCAGCGCATCATCCGGACCCACGCCCCAGATGTCGTTGAGCAAGTCCGCGCCGGCGTCGAGCGCCTGCTCCGCCACCACGGCCGACGTGGTGTCAATGCTGAGCGGCATCTCCGGCAGTGCCTCGCGGACCGCGCGCACGACGGGCACCGCGCGGCGCGCCTCCTCCTCCGCCGGCACGGGCGCGTGGCCCGGACGCGATGAGGCGCCGCCGATGTCCAGCAGGTCGGCACCCTCGGCCGCCATCCGTCGCGCCTGGAGCACCGCGGCCGCGATTGGGTCACCGGCCGTGTCGCCGAGCAGCCCGTCGCCGCTGAACGAATCGGGCGTGACGTTGATGATGCCCATGACGTACGTCCGGGTACCCCACTCGAAAGTGCGGCGGCCGATGCGCAAGGGCGCCGGCGGGCGGGCGGCAACGTCCATTAGGCGGGCAGCAGCAGCTTGCGCACGTGGCCCACAAGGTACAGCGACCCGCAGACGACCAGCGGCCCGCCATCCGCGCGGGCACCCGACAAGGCCGATTGCAGCGCCGTGGTGGGGTCGTCCACCGGTCGGGCGCCGCTCCCCCAGGCGGCGGCCAGCTCGGCCGCGGCCAGCGAGCGCGGGCTGTCCGGCACGCTGGTCGCGAAGACCTGCGCGCCGGCGAGGGCCGGTGAATCGCGCAGCGGCGCGAGGATCGCGGCCACGTCCTTGTCGCGCAGCACGCCGACGAGCAGCGTCGGCCGGCCCGCGGCGAGGTGCGGCCGCAGCTCGACGAGTGCCGCCGCCAGGGCCGCCGCGCCGTGCGGGTTGTGGGCGCCGTCGAGAAGCACGTCCGTGCCCAGGCCGTCGATCAGCTCGAGCCGGCCCGGCCAGCGGACCTCGGCCAGCCCACGACGGATGGCGGCGGGCGCGGCCGCGGGAGTGATCCCCGCGCCGGCTAGGCCGTCGACGATGGCCAGCGCCAGCGCGGCGTTGGCCGCCTGGTGCGCGCCCAGCAGCCCGACGAGCAGCTCGCCGCCGTCCGGCCCACGTACCCGCAGGCCGCGGCGGTCCATGCCCAGCACGGGCAGGGGCTCGACGACGCGCAACGGCACGGATACCCGCCGCGCCCGGCGGGTGATGACGCCCAGAGCGTCTCCCTCCGCGCCGGTCAGCGCCAGCGCATCGCCGCGCTTGATGATCGCCGCCTTCTCACGGGCGATGTGGCGCGTGGTCGGGCCGAGGTACTCGGTGTGGTCGAGGGCAACGTTGGTAATCGCGCTCAAGCCGCCCTGCCAGGTGTTGGTCGCGTCCAGCCGGCCGCCCATGCCCACCTCCGCGACGAGCACATCGATCCCGGCCCGGGCGAAGGCAAGAAAAGCGGCGGCGGTCAGCACCTCGAACTCGGTTGGTGGGCCCTGCCGTGCCTCGACCTCGGCCGCGGCCGCGAGCGCCCCCTCGACTGCGTCCGCGAACTCCGCTTCGCCGAGCGGGTGGCCATCGACGACGATCCGCTCGCGGTACTCGACGAGGTGCGGCTTGGGCATCTGGCCGACGCGCAGCCCGTGCCCGCGCAGCATAGCCGCGACCATCGCCTGCGTGCTGCCCTTGCCGTTGGTGCCGCCGATCAGCACCCCGCGCAGCTCGCGCTCAGGGTTGCCCAGGCGGCGCAGGACGGCCCTGCTGCGACCAAGGCCCAGGCGGATGCCGAACCGGCCGCGCGACTGGAGGCTGTCGACTGCCGCGCGGTATCGATCGCTGGCAGTGCGGGCGTTGGAGGCGCTCACCGAACGTCCTCCCGGCCTCAGCGACCGGTCAGCTCGTCCTCGTAGAAGACGCACTGGTTGAAGCGCGAGGACAGGCAGATGTCCGAGACGTAGCCCTGGTCGAGGTGGACACCGCCGCGCAGCTGGCAGCGGGCGACGTTCGACTCCTGGCGCATGAGCGCCTTGAGCAGGTGCGGCGCGCCGATCGGGATGCGTCCCCGCGGCCCGGTCATGTAGAAGTGCGAGCAGACGTTGCGCCGCAGGCTGGGCAGCCCGAAGGGGATGCGCGGCCCGAGCGCTTCCGGCGCTGGCGCCGGCTGGCGCATCAACAGGCTCGACTGGACCCTGCTCACGGGACCGAGCGGCGGAGGCGGCGGAGCCGGGCGGCCGCCGACGAGCACGCCGCGACGCACCATCGGCTTCCGGGCAGTCGAGTCCACCGTCCCTCCCATAAAGGGCCAACAACATCACGAACTGCGCCTAGCGTACACGCGCGGCCTCGCCCCCGGCACGACCACTAATCGCACCGCTCCGGCCCTCACTGCACCTGCGTCATGCCCCGCCAGCGCCAGAGGGCCAGAATGGTCGGCCATGGGGAGAAGCGCCGGCCGAGCCGATCAGTCACGCACGCGCGGCCGGACCGGCGGTGCCGCACGCGCACGAGCGCGCGGCGGACGGGCCGGAGCCCATGCCAGCCCGGCCAGAGGTCGGAGCCGCGCGCGTGCGCCACGCGTCAGCTGGTCGCGGCGGCTGGGCATCGCCGGTGCGCTGCTGGTTGGCGCAGTGTCGGTGGTCTTTGCCGGCCAGGCGCTACGGCCGGACGAGACGGGCTCCGCGACCCCGATTCCGACTCGCGGCCAGCCGGTCACTTCAGCCGGGCCGACGATCCCCACGACCTTCGAGCCTGGCTTCCTGCCCGGCGCGCCCGTCCTGCTGCCGCCCGCGACGACCGTCCTCACCGACTCCGAGATCCAGCTGAGCGGCGAGCTGCACGAGGCCCTGCCCAGGGACGGCCGCTTCCGGATCCGCGTCTACATCAACGGCGAGCTGCTGCGCGAGCGCCGGCTGCCACGGCGAGACCGATTCACGCTGGCCCCGATCGGGCTGCAGGAGGGCAGCAACTCGATCACCCTGGCGATCAGTGGGCCATCCGGCGAGAGTCTGCACTCGGCACCCATCGTCATCGTCCGCGACAGCACGGCGCCGGCCGTGAGCGTCAGCGAGCCGCCCGGCGGCGCCATCTACGCTGCCGTGGCCGTCGTCCGTGGCACGAGCGAGCCTGGCGCGACGCTGGTCCTGACGAACCCCGCCAACCGCGCTGAGGTCACCCAGGTGGTCGCCGATGACGGCACATTCGAGGCACAGCTCCCGCTGGCGATGGGCCTGAATGAGATCGCGCTGGTGGCGCGAGATCTGGCCGGCAACGTCGGCCGCGCGACCCTCGCGCTCGAGCGGCGCGAGGGCAGCACGACGGCCACCCTCAACCTGTCGCGCGACCACATCTCCCTTGCTGCGCTGCCGGTGACGCTGACGCTGCACGCGCGCGTCCTAGATCCGGCACGGCAGCCGATCGACGGCGCGGAGGTCACCTTCAGCATCTCGCCGCCGGGCCTGCCGACGCAGACCTTCGTGGGCACGACCGTCGCCGGTCAGCTGGTCTGGGGTGGCGTTCGGATCTCGCGTGAGGGCGCCCAGTCTGGCCAGGGCCTGGTCACGATGCTGGTCGTGCTGCCGAGCGGCGAATCGATCCAGGAGAGCGCCTTCTTCACGATCGACTGAGGTCGATCAGCCCTCGCCCGGCGGGCGGCCGCGCCGCCTCCGGCGGTAGAGCCACGAAGAGACCCTCGGTCGCCGGCTGCGCGGCGGCGGTCCAGCAGCCGCGCTGCTCGTCCCCGGTCAGCGGCTCGCGCCGCCGATCCTGCGCGCAGTAGCCGGTCCCGCCGACGAGCGAGCGACGGAACAGCGCGCACGTGCCACAAGACGTGGCCGAGCGCTGGCAGAGGAAGCAGCGGGACGACTCGGACTGGACGGTTGCGCAGTGCGGGCACCGCCAGGTCGCCATGAGTGATGATTCTAGGGCGTCAGCAGCCTGGCTCGCTGGGCGACTTGACGAACAGGTGGACGGCCGTGCCGGGCGGCACGGACGAGCCTGCCGTGGGGTACTGGATGTGGACCAGCCAATCCGTCTGGTGATCGTCCGGCCAGATCACGCCCACGGTCAGGTCAGCCGCCGTTATCTGTTCCACGGCCTGCGTGACGGTCTGGCAGAAGTAGTTGCCCACGGTGACCGGCGTGGGGCCCGGGCTCGGGGC
>DATMJK010000037.1:0-12869 GCA_035553915.1 Candidatus Limnocylindrales bacterium
ACCCAGGTCCTCTAGAAACCGATCCTCAGCAAGTCATCCCGTCAAGCGAGGCACTGCGCGTCTCAGCAAAGTCGAGAAAGACTCGCCAGCGTCGTGCGCAGCGACGCGATCCAGTTTGGGGTCACTTACTCGACCAGCCTAACGCGACGGGGATGCTCGGCTGGAAACCGGTCGGTTGACTCTCTCCGAATGTTCGCAATGTTCGCAGAAATGTTCGCAGCAACGGCGGCAAACGGCGCGATTCGGCGGCATTCGGCGACAGATGGGACGAGCCGCGGTAGGGCCAGAATCACGCTCAATTGAGCACGATTCACGCTCTGGAGGGATGGGGTGGCCTACGGGGCTTGAACCCGTAACCTTCGGAGCCACAATCCGATGCTCTGCCGGTTGAGCTAAGGCCACCACGTGCCGCTCGCGCCGCGGCGACCGTGGTCGGCGCGCGAGAGCGACCTGAGTGTAGCCGATCGGCGGCCCGGTGCCGGCCTGGGGGTTACCCTACACCGCGTGAACGTGCCCGATTTCATCGCCCGCCAGTTCTACGTCGCGGGCAGCCTGCGCAACACGACCGACGGCTTCGAGCTCGAGGCGCAGAACCCGATGGGCAGCGGCACGCTGGTCGGCGTGGGGCGGCTGCGCGTCGACGGCCGCGACATCGATCCGGCCAGCGTCAGCGCCCAGCGGCCGGGCGAGGAGCCGGTGCGCGCGAACGACGTCAATGCCACCAACCCCATCCGCGTGAGCGTTGGCGACCGGGTTGTGCTGCGCGTCGACGGTGAGCAGCTCGCGCCCGGCCGGCACGAGCTGGAGGTGACGCTTTACGAGGTCAACCTCGGCCGGCTTGCCTTCAAGATCAACGACGACCTCGCCGAGTAGGCGCTACCGGAACGGCGCGGGGCCCACAGCCGCGGGCCGGCCCCGGCGGCTCCCGGGCTGATACGATCCTGCCTGATGGTAGCGACGCGCCTGGCCCGGGTGCCGCCGTTCGAGCGTGGCCTCACGCTCGGCGATTTCCTCGTCCCCATCCGCCTCGGCGAGCGCGCCGCGGCGTGGCAGCGCAACCTGCTGATGATCAGCGCCTGCACGCTGCTGATCATCCTCGGCGCGCGGATCAGCTTCTACCTGCCCGGCTACCCGGAGGTGCCGGTCTCGCTCCAGACGTTCGGCGTGCTGATCGGCGGCGCGCTGCTCGGCTTCAAGCGCGCGCTGGCCGCGGTCGGGCTGTACATCGCACTCGGTGCGATCGGCCTGCCAGTCTTTGCCTGGGACGCCACCAGCGAGACCTACCGCTCTGGCCTCTCCACGATCGTCGGGCTGCGCGAGGGCGCGTTCGTCCTTGGCGGCACGGGCGGCTACATCGTCGGCTTCCTCGTCGCGGCGGGCGTGGTCGGCCGGCTGGCGGAGCTGGGCTGGGATCGGCGTTTCACCGGCTCGGTGGCCGCGATGCTGGTCGGCAACTTGGTCATCTATCTCGTCGGCGTGCCGTGGCTGATGCTCGCCGCCGGGCAGGACCTGGCGTGGGCCATCCAGCGCGGCTTCTTCCCGTTCTTCTTTGGCGACCTGCTCAAGCTCGCCGTGGCCGCCGGTCTGCTGCCCATTGGCTGGTGGCTGGTCAGGAGACGCTCGACCGACCTCTGATCGAATCCGCGCTCAGTCGCTGGTCAGCGCCTCGAGCATGATCCGGTTGGCCGCATCGAGCAGGTCGCGGGCGGTCTGGTCGGGCCGATGCACCACGTCGAGGTGGTCCTCGCCAACGGGCCCGATGCGCACCGTGTGCAGCCCGGCCCCGCGCGCCGCCTGCATGCCCTCCTGGTCGCCACCGATGTACCACGAGCCACGCCGCCGCAGGCGCAGGTCGGAGAGCGCGACTTCGATCAGGCCACTGTCGGGCTTTGCGCACTCGCACGTCCGCCGCTCGCCGTGTGGGCAGGTCACGAACGTCAGCTGATCGGCGGTCTCGCCCAGGCTCTGGCGCGCGACCTCGAGCCGGTGCTGGGTGTCGCGACCGGCGGCGCCCTCGGACGGCGGCGGATCGACCAGCACGATCACGCGGTTGCTTATCTCGTGCAACCGTCCGATCGCCTCAGGCAGATCCGCCTGCATTCCGATTTCGAGCCCACGCCGGCCCTGGTGCATCGCGAGGAGCACGGTATCCAGGTCGATGAACACGGCCGGCGTGGGCTCGTCCCCCCGTCCGCCGGTTCGCGGTCGAGTGGGCTCACCAACAGCCATGGGCAGAGCATCAGGCATCGGCCATCCAGCGCCACGCGCACGCTGCCCGCTCGCAGGTTGCAGTCGAATCACGATTCGCGTGCGCCCCTGAGGGACCTGCGCCTGCGGGATTGCTGTCGTAGGCTTGCGTGGCGTGTCCGTCATCGAGCTGAGGGGGCTGACCAAGCACTACGGCGGTGGCCGCTTCCCACCGCACTTCCCGCCTTGGCGCAGGCGGGAGCGGGTGCGCGCGCTGACCGACCTTGACCTGTCCGTCCAGCAGGGCGAGGTCTTCGGGTTCCTCGGACCCAATGGTGCGGGCAAGACGACGACCATCCGGCTGCTGCTCGGCTTCCTGCATCCGAGCCGCGGCAGCGGGCGGGTGCTGGGTCACGACATCCGGGCTGACAGCCTCGCCATCCGGGCCGCAACGGGCTACCTGCCCGGTGGCATCGCGCTCTACGACACGCTGAGCGGCGAGCAGGTGCTCGACTACCTCGCCCGGCTGTATCGCCGGCCGACGCCGCTGCGCGCCGAGCTGGTCGAGCGACTTGAGATGACCCGGCGCACGCTGCGCCGGCCGGTGCGTGACTACTCCCGCGGCATGCGCCAGAAGATCGGCATCATCCAGGCGCTGCAGCACGATCCCGAGCTGGCCATCCTCGACGAGCCGACGGAAGGCCTCGACCCGCTCATGCAGAACGCCTTCTACGACCTGCTCGAGGCGCGCCGGGGCTCCGGCCGGACGATCTTCTTCTCGTCGCACGTGCTGTCTGAGGTCGAGCGAGTCTGCGATCGGGTGGCGATCATCCGCGGCGGGGAGCTGGTCGCGCTGAGCGACATCACCGAGCTGCTTGCCCGCCGCCAGCGGCGAGTCGAGATGCGCTTCGAGGGGCCGCCGCCAAGACTGGACGGCGTCGCCGGCGTCTCTGCCATCCAATTGCGCGACTCGTTGCTGACCTGCCGCCTGGAGGGCGATGTCGGCCAATTCGTGGCCGCTTTGCGCGACGTGCGCGTGGTCGACCTGACGATCGAGCCAGCGCGCCTGGAGGAGGCGTTCCTCGAGTTCTACGCCGACCAGGCGGAGGTCGCCGGCAACGGCGCGGACGATGGCGACGAGCCCCCAGCCGAGCCGTCGCTCGCCGCGGAGGTGAGATCGTGAACCTGGCGGTGTTCCGGCACACCGTCCGCCAGCACTGGGTGCGGCTCGTGGCCGTGCTGATCGGGCTGACCGTCTGGGGCATGCTGATGCCGATCATCTACGCCACCTTTGGCGTGACGCTGCGCGACGTCATCCGCCAGTACCCATTGCTCGAGCAGTTCATGCAGTTCGGCGGCGGAAGCATGTTCACCCTGCCGGGCTCGATCGCGCTGGGCTACATCCACCCGATCGCGATCGCCCTGCTGGCCGTCTTTGCCATCGCCTACCCGCTGTCGGTGGTCGCCGGCGAGCGCCAGCGGGGCACGCTCGAAGTGGTCCTCGCGCGACCGCTCTCGCGGCACGCCTACCTCGTCACGCTCTTCGTGGCGGCGACTCTGTTCATCGTGGTATCGATCGCCGCCACGCTGATCGGCACGGCGGTGGCGACGATCGCCGTCGACTACAGCGCGGAGCTCGACTTCGGCAACCTGCCCTGGCTGTGGCTTCACGGGAGCGCGCTCTACGTCACCATCGCAGCCATCTCGTTCGCCGCTTCCGTCTCTTTCGACCGCGTAGGCCCGGCGGCCGGCATCACGCTGGCAGTGGTGCTGATCTCGTACTTCCTGCAGGTGCTGGGCTCGCTCTGGCCGGACGCTGAGTGGCTGCAGCCGTACTCGCTGTTCTACTACCTCAATCCTGAGCCGGTACTGCTCGACGGCGTGCAGCCCGTCGACCTGGTCGTGCTGGGCGTCATTGCCATCGCCTCGATCGCCTACGCGCTGTTCGTGTTCCCGCGGCGCGACCTGGCTGCCCCGGCCTGAGCGGCGGCAAGGCCTACAATCGTGGACGCGGCGCCTGTAGCTCAGTGGATAGAGCGGGTGGCTTCGGACCACCAGGTCGCGGGTTCGAATCCTGCCGGGCGCGCCAAAACCCTGACTTGATCGATCACCTTCCGGAGGCTGATGTCTGGTAGCTACGGCCCGCAGACGGGCCCGCTGACCGATGCCCAGGCGCGCGAGTGGCTGGAGCGTGCGTCGGAGGCGGCCGGGACCGGGGACTATGGCGCAGCCTCTGGCCTGTTCGCCCGCCTGACCGGCCACCCCGACCCGCTCGTCCACGTCGCGGCCCTGCTCGGCCTGGCCGACGCGCGCTACCGGCTGGACGACGACGAGGGCGCGCTCCAGGCGTGGCTGTCAGCCACCCAGGCGCCGGAGAACGCGCTCACCTGGCGGGCCTGGGTGCAGCTCGCCGGCGCGCGCGTGCGCCAGGGCGACCTTGCCGGCGCGACGCGCTCGTACCGCGAGGCCGAGCGTCGCGCCCCGGCCGAGGAGCGGCCGGCCATCGCCTCGCGCCTGGGCTGGCTGAACAAGGAGATGGGCGACACCGGCTCCGCCCAGCGCTACTTCGGCCGCGCGCGCGCGGCCACGACGTTCACGCCGCTGGTGACGTACGCGATCCTGGGCACCACCGTGGCGATCAGCCTCGCTGCTCTGCTGGTGCCGCCGACCTCCGAGCTGGCCTATGGGCTGTTGCCGCTGGACAAGCGGGCCGTGCTGGCCGGTGAATGGTGGCGCCTGGTGACGGTAACGCTGGTTCACGCGCCGGGCGTGCCGATGGGCTTCATCCACCTCGGCTTCAACATGTACTTCCTGTACATCGTGGGCCCGATCGTGGAAGCGATGTACGGCCGCGCGCTGATGGCCTTCTTCTACGTCGTGACCGCCATCTGCGGCTCGCTGGCCAGCTTCCTCGTCTCGCCGACCACGTCAGTCGGCGCCAGCGGCGCCATCTTCGGGCTGCTCGGCCTGCTGGCGGTGAGCAACTACATCCACAAGCCGGCGCTCGGCTGGCGAGCGGGAGCGCTGGCCTCGCAGATCGGCTTCCTGATCGTGCTCAACATCGTCATCGGCTTCACCTTCCCGGGCATCGACAACGCCGCCCACCTGGGCGGGCTGGCCGCCGGCGCGTGGCTCGGCCTGGTCGTCGTGCCGCGCGGCGCCGCGACGCTGGCCGACTTCTGGCGGCGCGTCCCGACGCCTGCGGCGCAGGCGCCGGCGCGGGGCTGGCACCCGATGCTCCAGGTTGCCGGCGTGCTGGCCCTTGGACTGGCCATACTGCTGGCGCTGTCGATCACGCCCTTCTGGCTGGGCGGACCGCGCTGACACTGTCCGAGGGCTAGATGGACCGATCGCTGACCGCCGTCCTGTCCGGCACCTTCCTGCTGCGCTTCAGCACCGGCCTGACCGGCGGCATGCTGGCCTACTTCTTCGCCGACCTGCCCAGCCATGGCGGGCCGGAGGTGACGGCCGTCATGGTCGGCGTATTCCACGCCCTCTTCTACGTCGCCGAGCTGATCCTGTCACCGCCGTTCGGACTGCTGTCGGACCGGCAGGGCTTCCACCGGGTGATGCAATACGGGCCGCTGTTCGGCGCCGTGGCGGTGATCATCACTGGGCTCGTGCCGCCGATCTTCCGCGCTGGCGAGAGCTTTGACCTGATCTTCGCGACGGTCAGCCTGACCGCCGTGGGCCTGATCGTCATCGCGTTCACCCGCTGGCTCGAGGGCGCCTCGACGGCGGCGAGCGTACCCAGCGTGCTCGGCTACATCGCCTGGGCCACGTCGGACGACGAGGCGCTGCGAGGCCGTGTCTCTGCCCGCTTCGAGCTGGTGACGATCCTGGGCATCGGGCTGGGCATCGGCGCCGCCGGCCCGATGTGGGAGATCGTCCCGTGGCGGTCGTTCGGCTTCGAGCCGGCCGCGGCGTTCATCCTGAACGGGCTATTCTACTTCGTCTCACTGGCGATCTACCGCTGGGGTGTGCGCGCGCCCGAGCAGCCGGCCGGGCCGCACCACCACCCGATGTACGGCATCGGTCGCTATTGGAAGCTGATCACGACCTCGCACGTCTGGCTGTTGGCGCCGACCTGGATCGCGATCAACGCCGCGCTCGGGCTGTATGCCGCGCAGAGCCTCTTCGCGCTCGTGCGCACGCCGCAGCCACGCTTTGCTGACCAGCTGCTTGCCGGCGGCATCGCGCCCGTCCAGATCACCATCGGGCTGGCGGCGGCAGGCGTCGTCTTCGTCGCCGGCATCATCTGGTGGGGCAATCGCTTCAAGGCGATGCGCCGCACGACGATCATCTTCTACGGCATCGTGGGCGGGGCGGTGATGGTGCTCGCGGCACTGGCGTTCAACTACAGCGAAGGCTGGGGGCTGCCGATCCAGCTGGCGCTGCTGGCGCCTACCGCGATCGGCCTGTTCGTGCTTGCCGGCGCCACGCCGGCCGCGCTCGGGCTGCTGGCGGACATCTCCGAGACCTACCCTGACGATCGCGGCGCGATCATGGGCCTGTACAGCGTCTTCCTGGCGGTCGGCCAGATCATCGGCGCGATGCTCGGCGGCGTGGTTTCCGAATGGGCCGCCATCTCGGGCATCCTGCTGGCCACGCTCGCCCTGCTCGGCGTGGCGCTCGTGCCGCTGGCGCGTCTTCGCGCGTTCGAGCACCACTTCGTGGCTGGGCCCGGTGGGCCGCAGCCTCCGGCGCCGGACGAGCCGGGTGAGCCTGACACCGCGTCGCACGACACGGGACGCGGTGACAGTCATTGACCTATGGCACGGTTGCTTTCACCGGCGCGCAGGATTAGGCTTTGCCGCAGCTTCTAGTTCCGCAGGAACGTTTGAGCGGTAGCTCAACAAGGAGGGCACCGCCACGGGAGATGGCGATGCCGAATGGCAGTCGGGCCCCTGAATCCCCGGCTTGCCCCGTATGGAGGAGGCACATGCACTTTCCCCGTTTGATTCGTGGCCGCTGGCTCGTGCTGCCCGTAGCGTTCGCGCTCGTGGTCGCAGCGTGCCAGCCGGGGGCCACCACACCGGGACCGGGTACGCCGGGACCGACGCCCGCTGGCACGCCCGACGCGACGGGCCCGGTCGAAGGCGGCACGGTGACCGTCATCGGCACATGGGGCGGCGATGAACAGGACGCATTCCTGGCCATGGTCGCGCCATTCGAGCAGCGGACGGGTATCGACGTCCAGTACACCGGCACGCGCGACATCAACACCGTCCTCACGACGGGCGTCGCTTCGGGCATCCTGCCTGACCTGGCCGGACTGCCCGGACCGGGCCAGATGCAGCAGTGGGCGCGCGACGGCGCGCTGGTCGATCTCAGCACCGTTCTCGACGTTGGGCAGTACGAATCGACGACAGCCCCGGCGTTCGTCGAGCTGGGCACCGTCGACGGCAAGATCGCCGGCGTGTTCATCAAGAGCGCCATCAAGGGCCTCATCTGGTACAACCCCAATCATGTGACTGACATTCCCGGCAGCTGGTCTGATGTCGAATCAATGGCCGCTTCGCCTTCGCCCGCAGGGGCTGGGTGGTGCATCGGCATCGAGTCAGGTGCGGCCTCAGGATGGCCGGGAACTGACTGGATCGAGAACATCCTCATTCGCCAGGCCGGGCCGGACGTCTACGACGCCTGGTGGCAGGGCGATCATCCCTGGACCTCGCCCGAGGTGCGCCAGGCCTTCGAGACCTATGGTCAGGCGGTCCAGAACGCGCACGGCGGCGCAACGGCGGTGGTGTCGACCAACTTCGGTGACGCCGGCCAGCCGCTGTTCACCGACCCGCCCGGCTGCCTGTTCCACCACCAGGCGAGCTTCATCACCGGCTTCTTCGCGGAGTTCCCGCAGAGCCCGCAGCCCGGCACCGACTACGACTTCTTCGTCATGCCCGACATGAACGATCAGTACGCAGGTGCGGTAACCGGTGCGGGCGACCTGTTCGGCATGTTCAACGACACGCCGCAGGCGCGAGCGCTGATGCAGTACCTGGTCACCGCTGAGGCCCAGCAGATCTGGGTCGACCGCGGGGGCGCCCTTTCAGGCAACCTCGAGGTGACCACCTATCCGGACGATGTCTCCTCCGCCTCGGCGGCGGCGCTGCGCGAAGCAAACATCTTCCGCTTCGATGGATCCGACCTGATGCCCGAGGCGATGAATGCCGCCTTCTGGCAGGCGATGGTCGACTACACCCAGAACCCCGGCCAGCTCGACGCGATCTTGGAAAGGCTGGATGGGGTAAGGACTGACCCGGCCACGTACGGCGGGCAGTAGCACCCAGAACCTGAAGTCCGAAGGGCGGTAGCGCAGGCTGCCGCCCTTCGGTTATCCCGCCCAAACCGTTCGGCTCAACGCGACGGAGGAGAGGCATGACGGGAGGCATGACCGGGGCAGGGGGCGCCAGGGATATCCGCACGGCGTACCTGGCGATGCTCGGCGGGCCCGTGGGGGCCCATCGCTGGTACCTGGGCCACCGCTTCGCCTGCGCGGCGTACGTCGTGGCGCTCGCACTGTTCGTCGGCTCTTTCCTGCTCTTCCGCGAGCGCGTAGAGGCGGGCTTCGGGCAGCTGTGGCTCGTGGCGCTGGCGCTCTTCATCGGCCAGCTGCTGCTGGACGCCATGGCGATCCCGCGCTGGGTGGCGCTGGCGAACCGCAGCGGCGAGCAGCGCTACACCGAAGAGGACATTCCCTGGCCGCCGCTGGTCATCGCCGTGATCGCCATGTTCGCCTTCGTGCTCGTCGTGCCGCCGCTGCTGGGAGTGCTCGGGGGAGTGCTCGGCCAGGCGTTCGGCTCGGCGCGCATCGGTGCCCAGGGGGCGCTGGTTGTGCTCGTGCTGATCGGCGTACCAACTGTCCTGGTCGGCTACATCGTGCTGACCGAGCAGGCGCTGCGTCACTTCCCCCCGCGCTTCCAGACCGGCATGCGCCCGTGGCTGTGGCTCTTCCCGGCGCTGGCCTTCCTGTTCATCTTCCTCGTCTACCCGACTATCCTGACCTTCATCCGCAGCCTCCAGGACCAGTCCGGGACGACGTTCGTCGGGCTGGCCAACTACGAGTGGTTCGTGGGCTCGGAAGGCGCCCTGGTGGCGCTGCGCAACAACATGCTGTGGCTCGTCTTCTTCACGCTCATGACCGTTGGCTTCGGCCTGGCCATCGCCATCCTGCTCGACCGCGTCCGCTACGAGTCGGCGGCCAAGACGGTGATCTTCGTGCCAATGGCGATCAGCTTCGTCGCCGCGGCCGTCATCTGGCGCTTCATGTACGACTGGTCGATCCCGGGTACGCCCCAGACGGGCACGGTCAATGCCCTGTTGGTGACGCTTGGCTCGCCGGTGGACATGCAGCCCATCGACTGGGTGCGCGACCAGCGCAACATGCTCGGTCTGCTGCCGCTGCCTGACCTGATCCCCGGGATCGAACGGCTGACCCAGGTCGCGCTGAACAACATCTCGCTGATCTTCGTCGGCGCATGGATGTGGACCGGCTTCTGCATGGTCATCCTCTCGGCCGGCCTCAAGGGCATCAGCACTGAGCTGCTCGAGGCCGCGCGCGTCGACGGCGCCAACGAGTGGCAGGTCTTCCGCCGGATCATCCTGCCGCTGCTGATGCCCACGATCGCGGTCGTTTCGACGACGATGATCATCTTCGCGCTCAAGACCTTCGACATCCCGTACGCCATGACCGCCGGCACGCTCGACACGCAGGTCGTCGCGCTCGAGATGTGGAACCAGTTCCGCTTCAACCAGTACGGCCGGGCGAGCGCCGTGGCCGTCGTGCTGCTGGCGGCGATCGTGCCCGTGATGCTGATCAACATCCGGCGCTTCCGAGAGCAGGAGGCGATGCGATGACCGCCACGACAGAGCACAGGGAGCCAGGCGTGCCGCCACTGCGCCGTACGCCGCGCTGGCGGCAGATGCTTGGTCGCGGGCCTCTCCATTTCGTGATTGCGTTGCTCCTGCTCCTGTGGCTGGTGCCCACGTTCGGCCTGTTCGTCAACTCGTTCCGGCCCGGCGCCGCGATCCGCTTCGAAGGCTGGTGGACCGGGCTCTTCCCGCCGTGGGACTTCACGCTCGAGAACTACCAGCACGTGCTGACGGCGCAGGGCATCGGCGATGCCTTCGTGAACAGCCTGATCCTGACCATCCCCGCGACGATCATCCCGATCACTGTCGCCGCCTTCGCGGCTTATGCCTTCGCGTGGATGAACTTCCCGTTCAAGAACCTGCTCTTCGTGGTCGTCGTGGGCCTGCTGGTGGTGCCCCTGCAGATGACCTTCGTGCCGCTGCAGATCCTGTTCCGTGACATGGGCCTGGCGGGCAGCTTCATCGCCGTCTGGCTGGCCCACACCGGCTTCGGCCTGCCCTTCGCGCTCTACCTGTTGCGCAACTTCATGGGCGCCCTGCCGCGCGAGGTATTCGAGTCGGCGGCGATCGACGGCGCCAGCGCGCCGGGTGCCTTCTTCCGCCTGGCGGTGCCGATGAGCGTGCCCGCCATCGCGGCGCTGGCGATCTTCCAGTTCCTGTGGGTGTGGAACGACCTGCTGGTGGCGTTGATCTTCCTTGGCCCGAACATCCCCAACCATCCGCTGACCGTCGTGCTGGCCAACCTGGTCAACTCGCTCGGTGGGCAGTGGCACTTCCTGACCGCGGCGGCCTTCATCTCGATGGCCCTGCCGGTGGCGGTCTTCCTGCTGCTCCAGCGCTACTTCGTGCGCGGCATCCTGGGCGGGTCTGTCAAGGGCTGAGGCTTGGCACCCCCGTTTTGCCGAGCTCGCGGTCTAGCGGCGGAAGAGTCGCTTCAGGCGACCGAGGAGTCCGCCTCTCCCGCCGCCGGCCCGCTCACGTGCGGCCAGCATGTCCTGGTCGCGATGACGACGTGCCTGCGCTGCCTCGCTCCTGTCCGACTTGGCCGTTTCATCCGCCAAGTTGGTCAGAGCCAGCATGCGTTCCTGCCAACCGCCGCCGCCGGAAAGTCCAGACATTGTTGACCTCCTGCGGGAGATTGTAGGCCACGGACCGCGACTACAATCGGGGACATGACCCAGACCGCCAGCCCGCAGGCCGAATCGGCCGCGGACGCCCACGCCTACGGCAACTTCATCGGCGGGGCGTGGCAGCCGGCGCAGAGCGGCCGGAGCTTCGCCTCGCATAACCCGGCAGATACGCGCGACCTGATCGCCCACTTCGCCGCCTCGGACGCGGCAGACGTTGCCGCCGCCGTACGCGCGGCCGAGGACGCATTGCCGGCCTGGCGGGCGATGCCCGCGCCAAAGCGCGGCGAGATCATGTACGCCTTCGCCCACCTCATGGCCCAGCACAAGGAGCGCCTCGCCCGGGCCATGACACGCGAGATGGGCAAGGTGCTGGCCGAGGCGCGGGGCGACGTCCAGGAAGGCATCGACATTGCGTACCTGATGGCCGGCGAGGGCCGGCGGATGTTCGGCGACACGACGCCGTCAGAGCTGCCCGACAAGTGGGCGATGAGCGTCCGCCAGCCGATTGGCGTCGCCGGCATCATCACGCCCTGGAACTTCCCGATCGCGATCCCGTGCTGGAAGATGATGCCCGCGCTGATCACCGGCAACACGGTCGTCTTCAAGCCCGCATCTGACACCCCGCACTGCGCGGCGCTGCTCGTGGAGCTGATGCACGAGGCCGGCTTCCCGGCGGGCACGGTCAACATGGTCACCGGATCAGGCGACGAGGTGGGCATGCCCATCGTCGAGAACCCGGACGTGAACGTGATCAGCTTCACCGGCAACACCGCCACGGGCAAGGAGATCGCCGAGCGTGCGGCTCGCCGCCTGAAGCGCGTCAGCCTCGAGCTGGGCGGCAAGAATGCGATCGTCGTCCTGGCCGACGCTGACCTTGACCTCGCCGTCGAGGGCATCCTGTGGTCTGCCTTCGGCACGACCGGCCAGCGCTGTACCGCCTGTTCGCGGCTGGTCGTGCAGGCGGAGGTCGCTGACGACCTCGTCGGCCGGCTGGCTGATCGGGCAGGCTCGCTTCGCCTCGGCTCGGGCCTTGACCCGCAGACCGACGTCGGCCCGCTGATCAACGCAGGCTCGCTCGAGCGAGTCGGCGGCTACGTCGAGGTCGGCAGCGAGGAGGGTGGGCGAGTGGCCGCCGGCGGGGGACGGGCGACCGACGGCGATGGCCTGGCTCACGGCCACTTCTTCAAGCCGACGATCATCGACGGCGTGAAGCCGATGGACCGCGTCGCGCAGGAGGAGATCTTCGGGCCGGTGCTGTCAGTCATCCGCGTCGCGGACTACGCTGAGGCGGCGACGGTCGTCAACCAGACGAGATACGGCCTCTCGTCGTCGATCTTCACGCGCGACACGAACACGGCCTTCCGGGCGATGCGCGATTTCACGACCGGCATCGTCTACGTCAATGCCGGGACCATCGGCGCCGAGACGCACCTTCCCTTTGGCGGCATGAAGCAGACCGGCAACGGCCACCGCGAGGCCGGCCACGCCGCGCTCGACACGTACACCGAGTGGAAGTCGATCTATGTCGACTACTCCGGCCGGCTGCAGCGCGCCCAGATCGACAACCAGGACGTGCCGTAGCCAGGAATGCCCCACGAGGAAGGCATCCAACGCGTCATCGACTCGGCCGCCAGGCTGGGCATCGAGCTGGACGAGCAGGAGGCACGCGACTGGATCGCGGCG
>DATMJK010000038.1:0-40442 GCA_035553915.1 Candidatus Limnocylindrales bacterium
AAGGACCGCAAGAAGGTCCGCCAGCAGCTGGCGTCGAATCCGGCGGTCCTGGCCGTCGAGGACGACGGCGAGGCGCGAGCGGTGGCCGTGCCTGCGGATCCGATGTGGTCCAAGCAGTGGTTCGCGCGCAAGGTCCGTGGCCCGGCCGCCTGGGATGTGACCACCGGCGGAGCAGGCCCGATCGTGGCCGTCGTAGACACGGGCGTGCAGGCCAATCATCCCGACCTGCGTGGCCGCGTGCTCGCCGGCTGGAACTTCGTTGGCAACAAGGCGAACGCGAACGACGACGGGGATCATGGCACGCCAGTCGCCGGCGTGATCGCGGCCGCCGCCAACAACGGCGTGGGCATTGCCGGCATGTGCTGGAAGTGCCGCATCCTGCCGGTCAAGGTGCTCAATTCCAGCGGTGGCGGCAGCTGGAGCAACGTCGCCGCGGGCATCGTCTGGGCGGCCAACAACGGCGCCGACGTGATCAACCTCAGCCTCGGCGGCGCCTCGGGCAGCACCGCCATGCGCGACGCAGTCGCCTATGCGGTATCTAAGGGCATCGTCGTCGTGGCCGCTGCGGGCAACTCGAGCAGCACGAGCAAGTTCTACCCGGCCGCCTACCCGGGCGTGCTCAGCGTTGCCGCCACGACCAGCAGCGACGGCCTCTACAAGTTCTCCAACCGCGGCGCGTGGGTCCGCATCGCAGCGCCTGGCTGCACGCACAGCACCTCGGTCGGCTCGAAGTGGCGCACTTTCTGCGGCACGTCGGCGGCGGCGCCGATCGTGGCGGGCATCGCTGCGCTGGTCCGCAGCCGCGCCCCCGGCGCATCGAAGGTGCAGGTCGAGAAGGCAATGCTGTCGACGACGGTCAAGGTAGGCTCGGCGATCGGCGGAGGGCGCGTGAACGCGGCCAATGCCGTTCGGGCCCTCGGCGCTCCGGTGGCTAACCCAACGCCTGCTCCGACCGCCAAGCCAACGCCCACGCCCACGCCCAAGCCGACACCGGCTCCGACTCCCAAGCCCACCGCCACGCCGACGGCCAAGCCAACCGCCACGCCCTCGGCCACGCCGACCGGCCAGCCGGGCATCCCGAAATGGGGCTACTCACGCTGGGACGACCGGCTGTGGGGTCGCGACGACATCGACTCACGCTGGTTCGCCTTCGGTGGGAAGGTTCGGTTCTACCTTCGCTGGTCGAACCTCGAGCGGGTCCGACTCGAAGTGGAGAACGCCTGGGGGCAGCGCGTCCACGCCTATCACGACCGCGGCTGGGGACACGGCGACCACAGCCACGGCGAGTTCAAGCTGTGGCTGCCGCCGGGGCACTACAAGCTGACGTTCTCAGGCGACTACCAGGGCGAGACCTACTACCGGGTCGAGGTCGAGTGGCACGAGTAGTCGCGAAACGAAGCCGCTGACAGCAAGAGGAGCCCGGCCGAGAGGCCGGGCTCCTCGTATGTGAGCGCTCGAATCAGGCGAGCACCTTGCCGGGGTTGAGGATGCCCTGTGGATCGAGAGCCGACTTGACAGCGCGCATCAGCGCGACCGCGACTGGACCGCGCTGCGCTTCGAGGTACGAGCGCTTGGTCAGGCCGGTGCCGTGCTCGCCGGTGACAGTGCCACCCAGCGCCAGCGCCGCCGCGTAGATCTCCCCCCGAGCAGCCTCGATGCGCGATTCGGCGGTGGGATCGTCGCGATCGACGACGTAGGTCGGGTGCAGGTTGCCATCACCGGCATGACCGAAGACGCCGACGCGCAGTCCCAGCCTGGCCGACACCTGCTCGATCTGGGCCAGCATCTCCGGGATGCGGCTGCGCGGTACGCCGACGTCATCCATCCGGGCCACGCCGGCGCGCTCCAGCGCCGGGTGGGCCGCGCGGCGAGCCTGACGCAACCAGTCGGCTTCGCGCTCATCGGCGGCCCGCACGATCGAGGTCGCGTCGGCAGCCTGGCAAGCCGCCTCGGCGGCGACCAGCTCGCGCTCGGCGGCAGCCCCGCCCGCGTCGGATTCGACCATCAGCATTGCCGCGGCCGTGCGGTCGAGACCCAGCGCGTGCATCTCCTCGACGGCGGCGATGGTGAAAGCGTCCATCAGCTCGAGCGTGACGGGCACGATGCCCGCCGCCGTGATGCCCGCCACGGCCTCGCCGGCGGCGATGACGCTCGGGAAGAAGGCCAGCATGGTCAGCTTGGGTGGCGGCTCCGGCAGCAGCCGCAGCGTTGCCTCGGTGATCAGCCCGAGCGTCCCCTCGGAGCCGACGAACAGCCCGGTCAGGTCGTAGCCGGCGACATCCTTGACCGTCTTGCCGCCGGTCCGCATGATCTCGCCCGAGGCGAGCACGACCTCCAGGCCCAGCACCCAGTCGCGGGTGACGCCGTACTTCACGCAGCGCAGCCCACCCGAGTTCTCGGCCAGGTTGCCGCCGATGGTGCACATCTCGAACGACGCCGGGTCGGGCGGATAGAACAGCCCGTGCGCGGCTGCGGCGCGCCCGAGATCGGCGTTGATCACCCCAGGCTGGACCGTCGCGGCGAGGTTGGCCGGGTCGATCTCAATGATCCGGTCCATCTCCGTGAAGACCACCGTCAGCGCGCCGTCTATTGCCACCGCGCCGCCTGACAGGCCTGTGCCGGCGCCGCGCGGCACGAGCGCGACCCCGCGATCGGCGCACATCCGGACGAGCTGCGCCACCGCGGCGGTCGTGTGCGGGAAGCACACCCCAAGCGGCCGGCCGGGGCGCAGGTACTCGGTCTCGTCGAAGCGGTATGCCTCGGTGTCGGCGGCGTCGTGCAGCACCCGCAGCCCGGGCATCGCCGATCCAAGGTCGGCCAGCAGGCGCTGGCCCGGATTGCTCACCTGCTGAGCGTAGCGACAGATTCGCGGACCGGCCTTATCCTTGGCCCGCATCCCAGACTGCCCAAGCCCGTCACAGCGGTGTCGTGCCATGAAGATCGGTGTCGCGAAAGAGCGCGCGCCAAACGAAAAACGTGTTGCCCTGATACCCGATTCGCTGCCCAAGCTGATCTCGGCCGGGGCGGAGGTTCTTGTCGAGCGCGGCGCGGGCGACGGCGCGAGCATCCCCGATGCCGCCTATGCCGAGGCCGGCGCGAAGACGGTCAGCCATGACGAGCTGCTCAGCCAGGCGGACGTGGTGCTCGTCGTCCAGCGGCCGCCGGCCGACGACCTCACGAAGCTGCGCACGGGCCAGGCGCTGATCGGACTGCTCCAGCCGCTCCTCGAGCCGGCGACAATGAAGGCGCTGGCGGAGGCGGGCGTGACCGCGATCAGCCTCGACGCGCTGCCGCGGACGCTGTCGCGTGCGCAGTCGATGGACGCGCTCTCGTCGCAGGCCAATGTCGGTGGCTACCGGGCGGTGCTCATCGCCGCTGAGGCCTACGGTCGCTACTTCCCGCTGCTCACCACCGCTGCCGGCACGGCCAAGCCGGCCAACGTGCTGGTGCTGGGTGTCGGCGTGGCCGGCCTGCAGGCGATCGCCACCGCGCGCCGGCTGGGCGCGGTCGTCAAGGCGTACGACGTCCGATCAGAGACGAAGGAGCAGGCCCAGTCGCTCGGTGCCCAGTTCATCACCCTCAAGTCGGTCGCCGACGCGACGGGTGAAGGGGGCTACGCGCGCGAGCTGACGGCCGAGGAGCGGGCTGCCCAGCAGCAGGAGCTGAACGAGCACATCGGCGGCATGGACGTCGTCATAACCACTGCCCAGGTTCCGGGTCGTCGACCGCCGCTGCTGGTCACCGCCGACGCGGTCGGCCGGATGAAGCCGGGCTCCATCATCGTCGACATGGCGGCCAGCGCGCTGGGCGGCAACGTCGAGCTGTCGAAGCCGGACGAGCGCGTGGTGACCGATAACGGCGTGACCATCCTCGCTCCGACGAACCTGCCGGCGACGATGCCCGGTGGGGCCAGCCAGTTCTACGCGCGGAACCTGGCCACGTTCGTGGCCCACTTCATCAAGGACGGCGCGCTGGCCTTCGACTTTGCCGAGGAGATCACGGCGGCGACGGTCATCACCCACGACGGGGCGGTCGTGCAGAAGCAGACGCTCGGCCTGCTCGAGCAGGCGCCAGCGGCGGAGGGATCCCGATGACGTTCGAGCTCGTGGCCGCGCTGACGATCTTCATCCTCGCCGTGCTGGTTGGCTTCGAGGTCATCAGCAAGGTGCCGGCGACGCTGCACACGCCGCTGATGTCCGGCGCCAACTCGATCCACGGCATCGTCCTCGTGGGCTCGATGCTCATCGCCGCGACGGCGAATGAGCCGCTGAGCCAGCTGATCGCCTTCGTGGCGGTCATCTTCGCGGCGATGAATGTCGTCGGCGGCTACGTCGTCACTGACCGGATGCTGCAGATGTTCAAGCGCCGTCCGGCGGCCGTGCCCACGCCTGCCGAGACCGGCCAGGAAGCTGGCGGGGAGGGCTGAGCGAGATGGACCTCGGGCCGCTGCAGACGCTGATCCACTTCGCATACGTGTTCGCGGCCGCGCTGTTCGTAGTCGGGTTGCACATGATGAACTCGCCCGTCAGCGCGCGGCGCGGAAACCTCATCTCGGCCTTTGGCATGGCCGTTGCCGTGGTCGTGACAGCGGTGCAGCTGATCGTGCTTGGCTCGCCGGTCACGGAACGCGTCGAGGGGCTCGCGTGGCCGATCATCATCGCCGGCACGGCCATCGGCGGCGGGCTGGGCTGGTATAGCGCACGCAAGGTCAAGATGACCGCGATGCCGCAGCTGGTCAGCATCTTCAATGCTGTCGGCGGCGGTGCGGCCGGCCTGATCGCGATCGAGGACTACTGGACGGCCGTCCAGACCGGGCATGCCGACGTCTGGCCGTCGCTCTTCGTCGTCGCCGGCTCGATCCTCGGCGCGGTCGCCTTCTCCGGCTCGGTCATCGCCACCGGCAAGCTGCAGGGCTTCATCAGCGGCGCGCCGATCATGTTCCCCGGCCACCGGCTGCTGACCGCGGCGCTGGCACTGGTCGCCGTCGGCGGCACGGTTGCGCTGATCCTGGGTGCCCTGGGCGTGATCAACGTTGCCGGGCTCGAGCTGGTCATCCTGGCCGCGATCGTGCTGGCGGCGCTGGCCTTCGGGGTGACGATGGTCATGCCCATTGGCGGCGCTGACATGCCGGTCGTGATCTCATTGCTCAACTCGGGCACCGGCCTGGCGGCGGCCTTTGCCGGCCTGGTGCTGCTCAACCCGGTGCTGATCATCGCCGGCGCGCTGGTCGGCGCGTCGGGTGCGATCCTGACCAAGCTGATGGCCGACGCGATGAACCGCTCGGTGCTCAACGTCATGCTCGGTGGCTTCGGCGGTGGGGCGGCGGCCGGCGGAGCGGCGGCCGGCGGCGCGACGGGCAACGTGCGCGAGGTCGCCGTCGACGACGTCGCCATCCAGCTGGCCTATGCCCAGAAGGTGATCATCGTCCCGGGCTACGGCCTCGCCGTCGCCCAGGCGCAGCACGCCGTGCGCGAGCTCGCCGAGCTGCTCGAGCAGCGCGGCGTCGAGGTCTCGTACGCCATCCACCCTGTTGCCGGGCGCATGCCGGGCCACATGAACGTGCTGCTGGCCGAGGCGAACGTGCCCTACCAGCAGCTGCGCGAGATGGAGGAGGTCAACCCCGAGTTCGCGCGCACCGACGTGGCCCTCGTCATCGGTGCCAACGACGTGACCAACCCGGCCGCGCGCAGCAACCCGCAGAGCCCGATCTACGGCATGCCCATCCTCGACGTAGACGCTGCGCGCAGCATCGTGGTCATCAAGCGCTCGATGGCCGCCGGCTACGCGGGCATCGACAACGAGCTGTTCCTCGATCCCAAGACGGGCATGTTCTTCGCCGATGCCCGCCAGGGGCTGACCGACCTCGTTGCCTCGGTGAAGCTGCTGTAGGCAGCGTGGGGCCAGCCTGCGGGGCTGTGGGCCGGCCCAGATTCGAAACCTGCTCGGCAAGCCGTCCCTCACGGCGGGCTATCGGCAGCACGAGGCCCTCAGGCGCTCAGCTTTCGACGACTATTCCAAAGTCGTCGCCGCCTCGCTCTCGGGCCAAGCCGCGGCGATGGTTGACGCAGCGTCGCCGAACGACAGACGATGGCGCCGATGACTGACCGAGTCGAGCTGCAGGCCGAGCTGGATGCGCCGCGGGCGGCCGTTTTCGAGCTGATGGCCACTGCTGACGGCCTCCGCCGCTGGCTCGACGAGGCCGAGCTCGATGAGCGCGTCGGCGGCAGCATGCGCATCCGGATGAGCGAGGCCACCGCCGAGGGCGAGGTGCTCTCGCTCCAGCCGATGCAGCACATCAGCTTCAGCTGGGACTGGGTCGGCGAGCCGCTCGGGCGGCCGAGCGTGGTCGCCTTCGACGCGATCGATCATGGGGCACGGACGCACGTCACCATCCGCCATGCGGGCCTGCGCGGCGCTCGCCAGCTGCAGTTGCACGAGGATCTGTGGCGCCATTGGCTGGGCCGGCTGGTCGCAGCCGCGCGGGCTGACCTGCCGCCCAAGGTCGAGACCACGCACCCCTAGGTCGCGCGACTCAGCCCCGGTACAGCGCGCGAGCTCGCTCCAGCTCGTCCGCCACCGACTCGCGCAGCTCGGCCGGCTCGAGAACCTCGGCATCAGCGCCCCAGCCCAGGATCCAGATCCTGATCTCGCGCAGCCCGGCGACGCGGCCGCGCCAGACGAGCGTGCCGTCGGGCTGCTCCTCCAGCTGCTGGCTGGGGTGCCAGCGCGTCTCGGCGGCGCGGCGGGCGACGGTGCCGGAGAAGCGGACGACCACCTCGATCGGCTCCTCGTCGGCGATCACGTCCCAGGCGCGCAACATGTCGTGGGCGACCGTCGCCGCCTCGGCGTCGTCGAACGTCTCGGGCGTCAGCGAAGCGGACAGGATGCGCTCGACCTTGAACGTCCGTCGTCCCTTGCGCGACTCGTCCCAGCCGATCAGGTACAGCGCGTGCGTCAGTGCCGACGGCTCGATCGCCCATGGCCGGACACGCGCCCGGCGTGGCTCGCGGCCCGGCTCGTAGACGCCGCTGTCGTACTCGAGCTCGATCACCCGTCGGCTGGCCCACCCCTCGGCCAGGACGCGGAAGACGCGCGTGAAGCGCTCGTTACGCGGCGTCTCGGCGAAGGCGTCGACGGTCGCCCGCACGTGCTCGGCAACGACCGGCGGCAGGATGGATGCGAGCTTGACGAAGGCGCCGATCAGCTCGCTGTCGTGCTCGTCGCTGGCTTTGGCCAGCACGCGCGCGGCGAGGAACAGGATCGTCGCCTCGTGCAGCGTCAGCGCCAGCGGCTGCAGGAACGCGCCGCGGTCCAGGCCCCAGCGACCGGCATCCTGCCAGATGGGCAGGCCGGCGTTGAGGTCCAATGCCTCGAGGTCGCGATAGACGGTTCGCTTGGAGACGCCCAGCCGATCGGCCACCTCCTGGACGCGCAGCCCGTCAGGATGCTCGCGCAAGATCATCGCGATGCGCAGGTAGCGCGCCGCCCGGTCCCAGCGCTCGAACGCCCGGTCGCGCGTCGCGCTCATCGCGCCATCCAGTGCTGCGGCCGCATCTCGCCCTGGATCAGGCCGCGCAGACCACGCTCGGCCCACGCGTCCGCTGGGTGGCCGCCGATCAGGGCGCGGGCCAGTGCGACTTGGCGATCAGCCGACTTCCACCAGCTCAGCTCGCCCCGCCACACCGGCAGCTCGACCAGCCGGCGGCCGTCCTCGCCGAGCTCCCGCAGTTGCGGCAAGGCCGCCAGGGCGGCAGTGCCATCGACCAGCACGGAGCAGCGACGGGCAGGGACGGCGCCGACGAACTCCACGCCGTGGTCCTCGAAGTAGCCGCTCTCGAGCCCGGCGATCAGCGTGACCAGCGCCTCGCCGTCCGCCTCTGCCGCCTCGACTATGGCAACCGTCTCGCCATCGACCGTCGCCCTGCCGTCGACCACGCCCGCGGCCGGCAGCGGCAGCTCGGCGCAGCCGCTGATCGCCGGCACGCTCCCGGCGGCCGCGCCGTAGGCCAGCGCCGCGCCAATCACGACCGCGGCCATGCCGCCGCCGGCGATGGCTCCGCGATGTACGCCCTGCCGCCCCCCGCGCGCGCCCAGCCCGAGGGCCAGGCCGCCTGTCAAGGCCGCGAGCACGCCCGCCCAGATCGCGTCAGCGGCGAGCACGCCCGGACCGCGCAGTGGATCGGCCAGCGGCTCGGCGACCGCCCACACGAGAGGCACGGCCAGGACGAGGGCGGTAAAGGCGAGCCAGCCTGCAGCCGGGCGGCGACGGGCCGAGTCTGAGGTGGGCGCGGGCATCGGAGGGCCGAGGATACCCTTACCATCGGCGGCGTGGTCCGCCGATACACCCGCGCCATCACCACCCCGGCGGCTGCGCGCAGCCCGCGCGACGGGGCCCGGCCATTCGTCAGCCTGTTGACCGACTGGGGCTTGCGCGATCCCTCGGCCGCGATCTGCCGCGGCATCATCCTGGGCGTCGCGCCGGATGCGCTGATCGTCGACATCAGCCACGAGATCGACAAGTTCAATATTCGCCAGGGGGCGCTGATGCTCTGGTCGGCGCTGCCTTACCTGCCCGTCGGCGCCCACGTTGCCGTCGTCGATCCGGGCGTCGGCACGGAACGACGGGCGATCGCGCTCGAGACGGTCCGCGGAGACCACCTCGTGGGCCCGGACAACGGGCTGCTGCTGCCCGCCGCCGAGCGCCTTGGCGGAGCCACGCGCGCGCACCTCATCGAGAACGCGCAGTACCTGCTGCCGGCGACGAGCGCCACCTTCCACGGCCGCGATGTCTTTGCGCCGGCGGCTGCGCACCTCGCGCTGGGCGTGCCACTCGACCACATCGGGCCGGCCGTCGACATCGACGAGCTGGTCAGCCTGGACTGGCCTGTGCCGGGCGTGGCTGATGGCCGGCTGGCGACATCGGTCGTGTACGTCGACACGTTCGGCAACATCAAGCTGTCAGCGCTGGGCTCGGACGCCCACGCCGCGTTCTCGGACCTGGCCACCGGCGACCGGCTTGTGGTCGCCGTGGGAGTGGGCGAGCGGCCGCGGCGGCGCCAGGCGCGTTGGGCACGAACCTTTGGCGATGCGCCGGCCGGCGAGCTGCTGCTCTACGAGGACTCATACGGGCGGCTGTGCCTTGCCCGCAACCAGGGCAGTGCCGCGGCCGCGCTGCGCATCACCAACGACGTTCCCGTCCTCGTGACGCGCGCCAGCGGCGACGCCCCACCCGAGGATGATCAGGCGGCCGGGTAGGTAGTCTCGGGCAGGTCGACCGGGGTCGGCGGCGGGGGCAGGAACTCGCCGGCCAGTGCCAAGCCCTCGGCGCCGGTGGCGATGCGGTCGCGCCCGGCGCGCTTGGCGACGTAGCAGGCCCGGTCGGCGGCGAGCAGCACCTGCGGACCGTCCTCGCCGTCAGCCGGCTGGCTGGCCACACCAATCGAGCAGGTCAGGGCCGGCTCCGGATGGATCGGCCGACGAACCCGCGAGACTGCCAGCCGGATCTTCTCGGCAACTGCCAGCGCGCCTGCCGGTGGCGTGTTGGGCAGCACGATCGCGAACTCGTCGCCGCCGTAGCGGTAGACCTCGTCTGCTTCGCGGCACGACTGGCGCAACGTCACGGCCAGCTGCTGGAGTAGGGCGTCGCCGGCCTGATGGCCGTAGCGGTCGTTGTAGGCCTTGAAATCGTCGAGATCGATCATCAGCAGGCCGTATTCCCGCAGGCGTTCCTCGACCGGCGTGGCCAGCCGCTGGATCAGCGCTCCGTGGTTGAGCAGGCCGGTCAGCGCGTCCGTCTGGGCGCGGACCTCTACAGCGTGGTGTGCGTGGGCATTGCGCAGGGCGATGGACACGTGGCCGGCGAACAGCTTGGCAAGCTCGAAGTCCTCGTCGCTGAAGAGTGCCCCGTCGCCGAGGCGCTCGATCGTCAGCACGCCCATCGTCTGGTCGCGGGCGCGCAGTGGCAATGCCATCAGCGAGCCCGAGAGGGCACCCCGGCTCTCGCCGTGGAGCGGCCGCGGCTCATGCGGCTGATCGGCGACGAGCACAGGCTCGCCGGTCCTGACGACGTGGCCGCTCACCCCGCGGCTGTCGTCTGAGCCAAGGGCGAGGAAGTGGTCAGCATGGGTGCCCCGGGCGAAGATTGGATCGAGCCGGCCGCGGCGCTCGTCGTACACCTCGACGCAGATGTTGTCGACCGGCATCAATGTCGCCAGGCGGTTCGCGATCTCCTCCAGCAGCTCGTCGCGGTCGAGCGTGCTGAGTACCGACTCGGTCACCCGCAGCAGCTCACGCTGGCTCGACACCTGGCGGGCCAGCGCATCCGACTGGCGGCGCAGCCGCTCGGCCGCGTCAGCGCTGGCCATCGCCGCCGCGGCGATGGCGGCAAAGATCTCTAGCAGCCGCTGGTCGTCGTCGCTGAACTGGTGCAACCCGAGCTTGGACAGGACGATCACCCCGATGACCATGTCCTCGTGGAGCATCGGGACGACGAGCATGGACTCGTCGAGGTCCTCCTCCGTGCCCGGGATGGTCTCGGACCGCGAGTCACGCGCGGCGTCGCCAAGATTGACCGCCAGCCCATTCTCCGCCACCCAGCCCGTGATGCCATGGCCGACGGTGGTGCGCAGCTGCTCGCCGTCCTCGTCAGCGTACTCACCGATCCGCCCGCGCCAGGCGACAGGCACGACATCGCGACCCTCGAGCCGGTAGACGCGCACGTTGTGATAGTCGACGAGCCGGCCCAGCTCGGCAGCGATGACGCGGCCGATCTCGCGCGGATCGTCCAGGCGGTTGAGCTCCACGCCGAGCTGCTGGATCGACTGCAGCTGTGCCGCCCACGCCTCGCTCCGGGCCAGCAGGCGAGCGTTGTGCAGCGCTGCTGCTCCCTGCGCCGCGAGCTGCTCGAACAGCGCTCGATCGCGCAGCCGCCACTCATACGGCCGGTCGTGATAGAGGACGAGGCTGCCCATCAGCTCGTCCTCCGAGACGAGCGGCGCCACGCTGGCGGTGTTGATCCCATCGGCGATCAGCGCGTCACGCAGCTCGTACGAGCGTGGGTCGGCGACGTAGTTGGCGACTGACAGCATCCGCCCGCTCTCGAAGGCGCGCGCGGTCAGCGGCATCGTGGTCGAGCTCTCGACCGCCCGCCGCAACGCGGGCGATAGGTGGCGCTGGGCGTCGGTCCGGAAGCCGCCTCCGGCGAGCCGGCTGAAGATCGCGCCATGGTCGGCGTCGAACAGCTCGACCGCGTTGTCAAGCAGCTGGCCGAGCAGACCCGGAAGGTCGCGCTGGGTGGCGATCTGACGGCTGATCGACAGCAGCAGCTCAGCTCGACGCGTGTCCTCCTCGCCCTCGCGGAGCAGTCGATGTGCGGTCGCCGAGGCGTTCAGCTGGACGCTGACCGCTTCGAGCAGCGCGCTCTCAGCGGAGCGGCCGAGCATGCCCGGCTCGGACCGTCCGAGCTGGAGGATCAGCCCGGCCTGCCGATCGACGGCCAGGGCGACGCTGCGCCGGCTGTTCTCGATTGCGCTGAAGACCGGGCCGGGCATGGTCCGCGCTCGCTCCGTCAGGCGGCGGACGTGCTGGCCGCTGCCATGGACGGTCGTCGTTTTGCGGGCCCTGTCGACCAGCAGCGCGTCGTCGTAGCCGAGCCGCCGGCCGAGCAGGCCGGCAGCGGCCTCACTGGCCAGCACCGGATCGCCCATCTCAGCGCACAGCCCGGCGACACGACCGAGCAGGGCCGCAATCTGGGCGTCGGTCGCCGTCGGCGTGCGCTCCGCGCGAGCAAGGAAGCCGCGCAGCTCCTCGACCGAGTAGCGTCGGTCGCCGCGCGCGTTGATGCGCAGGCACGGCAGGCGCCCCTGATCGGTCCACGCCCTGACGGTGTTCACGTGGACGCCGAGGATGCGGGCGGCGCCGGCGACGGTGACGGTCTGCTCGGCGGATGGCGACGTCGTGGCTCTGACTCCGGTGGGGGAATTGTGAGGTGCGCAGAGGGCTCTGCGCTCTACGGCAGGCTCCCAAACCTCACATCACCTGCCAATGGGCGGTTAGTCCCAGCCCGGGCAGTCAGTCGGCTTCACGCGGATCCGCGGCGCGCAATGAAGCGTATGGGTTGAAGGCGTCCACGAGGCGCAGCGTACCGGCCTCCTCCCAGGCGAGCATGAATGGCGCGCGCAGCTCGAAGTGGACGTGCGGCGGGCTCTCTTCCGCGTTGCCTGAGTCGCCGTTCAGGCCAATCACCTCGCCTCGTCGTACGACCGTGCCCGGCTCGACGAAGGCGACGTCGAGATGCGACAGCAGGGCGACATAGCCCTCGCTGGCCGGCTCCTGGCTGAGGATCACCACCGTCTCACCGTAGCGCTCGCTGGACCACGGCTGCCAGCGCTCCGCCGGATCGATGACCAAGCCGGCGAACGGAGCCACCACCGGCGCTCCGCGCGGCGCATAGATGTCAATGCCGTCATGAGCGCGGACTACCCGACCGCGGCGCAACCCGCGGGCGTGGTTGTAGTCCTCCGGCGCGCCATCTCGTCGGTGTAGCCAGTTGTTGCGATAGCGATAGCGGACCCCCGGCTTGATCGGGAAGGCGATGTCGACCACGACCTCGCCGGCCGCTTCGAACTCCTCGGCGGTGGCTGGCGCCGCGTTGGGCGGCCGGCTGGGCGACGCGGCGGGCGAAGGGGTCGCCGGCGACGCCGATGGAGCCACAGGAGTTGTGGGTGAAGCTGCCGGCGGCGGGCTGACGGGCGGCGAGGCCGGTCCGCTCGCCGGGCTGGGCGAGCTGTCGGCCGGGCTGGTTGAGGCACCAGCCTGAGCTGCGGCGCTGGCGAGGGGAGTTGCGGCCGGGGTTGAGCCGTTCGGCTGGGCGGCGTCCGTCAGGCCGCCGAGCAACGCGATCGCCGCGCCGGCTATGACGAGCAGGACCATCGGACCGACCAGCCGCCGCAGCTCTGGCATGGACCGCCGCCGCTGCGAGCTGAGACCGTGCAGCCGCGGCCTGACCTCGAAGGGGTCGTTGTCGTGGGGCTCCCAGCCGGGCGCGTTGAGCGGCCGGGCCATGATCCGCCGGGCCGGCCGGCCCGTTGCGCGCGGCCGTCGATCGTGCCTGGCCATCGCTCAGTGCCTGGCCAGCCGCAGGTACGCGAGCGTGCCCAGCGCGGCCAGCAGGCCCAGCCCGACGACCAGTGCCGCGGCCATCAAGGGGCCGCCGTCGAGGCCCGGCCCCTGGCCTTCCGAGCGTGGGTCGGTGGGCGGCAGGATGCCCGGTGTCAGTGTCGGCGCCGGGCTCGCATCCTGGCCGAGCGCCGGCAGCGCCAGGAGGGTGGCCAGAAGGGCGCACAGCAGCAGCGCCGCGACGAGCAGCGCGGCGCGTACGACGACCCTGTCCACCAAGGCTGACGGGGGCACGCCGCCACGCCCCTGCGCGAGATGCAGCACCGCGTCGAGCGTAGCACTTTGGCCGGTCAGGGCAGCCCCAGCAGCAGCGCGCCCAAGGCCGCCAGCAAAGCCAGCCCGCCCGCCGCCAACAGTGCCGTGGCCAGCAGCACCGGCCGGCGGTGGCCGCGCGCCAGGATGCGCATCGCGGCGCCTATCTCGAGCGTCGTCAGCACGAGCGGCCGGCCGAGGCCAGGCCCGATCACGGTCTCCTGGCCGCGGCGAGCGGGCACGCCGGCGACGAAGGCATGCTCGACGGCGGACACCTGCTCGATCACCAGCCGGCTGGGCAGGCTCGGGTCGAGCCCCGCGGCGTACTCCGCCGGCAGGTCGCTGGCCACGCCCTCGGCTTCGCGCGTCACCACGACCAGCCCTGCGTCGAGCGCGGCGGCGTCGACCGCGACGTACGTGCCGCGCTCCTCGACGCCGAAGGGCACGGCCTCGCGGTCGTCGGCCAGGCTGCGCCAGCGGCCCTGCTCTCGAACCTGCACGCGGCGTCGCCGGTAGACGAGCGGCCGATCGTGGTCGTCGGGGAACTCCTCGTCGCTGCTGATCCGGCCGTGGATGCGGACGTACTGCGGCCGACCGTCGAGGGCAATGGCCTGCGCGTCGGCCAAGGTTGCCATGGGCGCCGCGGCCAGCAGCCGGCCAACGCGGAAGCGCGGGCCGAGCCGGCGTAGCAGCAACAGCGCGGCGACGATCGCGCCAAGGCCAGAGAGAGCGAGCAGCAGCGCGATCATCGAACGTGCGAGCCGCGCGCGACGAAGCCGCTGCGCAGGGCAAGGAAGAACCCGGAGTGACCTTCACGAGGCGTGGACCTTGATGTGATCGCGGTCGCTAGCTTCGCTGCTGGCCCCTCCGGGCTGATTGCCACGCTACCGGCCGATGCGCGCCGGCGCAAGGAAGTTGTCCACGAAACGACGGGCGATGCGTGCGATTCGTCCACCGGTCATCAACATCCGGGCGCGACTGCTCGAGGCGTCAGTCGAGGGACCTGCCGCTGACGGGATCGACGGCCATCCGCTGGCCGCCGTAGCTGGTCAGCACCAGCCGTCCGCCGACCAGCTCAGCCTCGACGACGACATCGTTGTGCGCAGCCCGCCACGCCACCTCGCCGTCCGCCCGCAGGCAGATCGTCTCGACCTCCGTCTGCAGGATGGCGTTGTCGAGCCGCGGCGAGCACAGAGCGGCGACGATTGGCGTTCCGCTGGCGTGGCTCCAGGCCAGCTCACCGGTTCGCGCGCCCAGGGCGTACAGCCGGAAGCCGTACTTGACGAGCAGCAGCCCGGCCGAGTCCCACAGCGCGCCGGCAGGCTCGTCGTAGACGAGCGAGGCGAAGCGAGCTGTCCACGCGCCGAGCGGGCCTTCGACGTGCAGCTCGGCGCGGCACAGGCGATCAGGCTCCGTGGCGACCAGCGGGCCGTGATCGATCAGCGTGCCGAGGGCCTCCGAGGTTGCGAAGACCTCGAGCGCCTTGCCGCTGCCCGCCCAGCGGTAGCGAGCGTGCAGCCCGCCCGGGTACTGGATCGCGGCCCGCCGTGGCTCGGTTGCGGCGCTCATCCGCCGGCCAGCTCAGGCCTCGAGCGGCGCACCGGCCGGGCCGGCGTCCGGCCGCAGGGGCGGCGCGGGAGCTTCCTCACGGGCCAGCGGGGCAACCGTGGCGTTGGCGAGCATGCGCAGCGACGCCGGCGCGAGCTCGAAGACTGTGTTCGGCGTGCCGGCAGCGGCCCACACCGTCTCGTAACGTCCGAGATCCGGATCCATGACCGTTCGCATCGCGGTGTGATGCCCGAACGGCGGGATGCCGCCGATCGCGTAGCCAGTCAGCGCACGCGCCTCGTCGGCCGTGGCCCTCCGCAACCGGGATTCGGTCAGCACCGCGGCCAGCCGGCCCAGATCGACGGTGTTGGCGCCACTCACCAGGGCGATGCAGCCTTCAGGTCCGGTTTCGCGGTCGACTACGAAGACCAGGCTCTTGACGATCTGGCCCACCTGGGCGCCGACCGCCTGCGCCGCCTCAGCCGCGGTGCGCGTCGACTCGTCGAAGCTGACGATGCGCAGCTCCACGCCTTTGCGGGCAGCGGCGTCGACGACACGCTGGGCGGGTGACAGGCTGGGCACGCGGCCGAGTCTAGCCTAGAATTGGTGCCAATCGAACAGCGGGACAGGGGAGCGCCGACGAGCGGCGCTGAGAGTGCGGCTTCAGCCGCAGACCCTCGGAACCTGATCTGGGTCGTACCAGCGAAGGGAGTCCTCGAGCGCGCCTCGTCCCACCCATGAAGGTGCGCTTTGTCGAACTCAACGATCAATCGGGCGGTCATCGTCGCCAACGGCGACGCGCCCGCTGCCGACCAAGTCTCACGGCTGCTGCCCGCTCCCGACGGACGCCTGGTCGTCGCCGCCGACGGCGGCATGCATACCGCGCAGCGGATGGGCCTGACGCCGGACGTCGTCGTGGGCGACGGCGATTCGGTTGCCCCAGGGGCGCTCGAGCGGCTGCGCACGGATGGCGTGGAGGTCCAGCTCCACCCGCTTGACAAGGACGCCAGCGACACCGAGCTGGCCGTCCGCGAGGCGCTCCGCCGCGGGGCGAGGGAGATCGTCATCCTGGGCGCGCTGGGCGGGGTGAGGTTCGAGCACGCGCTGGCCAACGTGTTGCTGCTGGCCATGCCAGAGCTCGATGGCTGCGACGCGCGGCTCGTCGACGGTCGCTCGACGGTTCGCCTGCTGGCCGGTGGGCGGTCGCTGCGTCTCGATGCGCGCGATGGCCTGCTGGTGTCGCTGCTGCCGCTGACCGAACGCGCCGAGGGAGTGCGCACGCGTGGCCTGCGCTACGCCCTCGATGGCGATTTCCTGGAGCAGGGCTCGACGCGTGGGCTGTCGAACGTGATCACCGGCATCGAGGCAGCCGTCGGCCTGCGCCGCGGCCGCCTGGCCGTCGTCCAGACGCGAGACGGAGGTGATGCATGAAGCGCCTGCTGGCCCTGTCGCTTGGGTCGATCATCGCCTTCGCCGGCTGCGCACCCGCGGGTCCGACCGACGTGACGCTGATGACCCACGAGTCGTTCGCCGTCTCGGACGAGGTCCTCGCCGAGCTGGAGCGCGAGCACGGCATTCGCCTGCGCGTGCTCGCATCGGGCGACGCTGGGCTGGTCGTCAATCAGGCCATCCTCGCGCGTGAGGCGCCAATTGCCGACATCCTCTTCGGCGTCGACAACACGTTCCTGTCGCGGGCGCTCGACGCGAACATCTTCGAGCCCTACCGCTCGCCGCTGCTCGACGATGTGCCGGCCGAGCTGCAGCTCGACCCGGCGGGCCGGGTGACGCCGATCGACTACGGCGATGTGTGCCTCAACTACGACCGCGCCGCCTTCGGCAGCGGGCTGCCGGCACCGACGCGCCTCGAGGATCTGGCCGACGAGCGCTACCGCGGCCTGCTGGTCGTGCCCAATCCAGCCACCTCGTCGCCCGGCCTGGCGTTCCTGCTGGCAACGGTCATCCACTTCGGCGACGGCTGGCAGGACTACTGGCGGGCGCTCGAGGCGAACGACGTGCTCGTCACCTCTGGCTGGAGCGACGCCTACTACGGGCACTTCAGCGCCGCCGGCGACGGTGAGCGACCGATCGTCGTCTCTTATGCCACCAGCCCGGCGGCGGACGTGCTGTTCGCCGATCCGCCGCGCGACGAGCCCGCGACGGGCGTCGTCGAGGCCGGCTGCTTCCGGCAGGTCGAGTTCGCCGGCATCCTTGCCGGCACGCAGCGCCGCGCGCAGGCGGAGGTGGTCATCGACTTCATGCTCAGCCGGGCCTTCCAGGAGGACGTGCCATTGAACATGTTCGTCTTCCCGGCCAGCGAGGGGGCCGCGCTGCCGGACGTATTCGAGGCGCACGCGGCCCGCATCGAGCGGCCGCTGAGCATGGCGCCCGACGAGATCGGTGCCCAGCGCGAGCGGCTGATCGAGGAGTGGACCGACGTCGTCCTCCGCTAGCCGTCGCGCCGGGGCACTGCTGCTGGCCGCCCCGCCGGCGCTGTTCCTGCTGGCCTTCTTCCTCTATCCCGTCGGGTCGATCCTAGCCCTGGGGCTGGCGCCGAGCGGGCGGCCGGAGATAGCCGCCGTGGTCGATGTGCTGACCCGGCCGTTTGTTGCCCAGGTGGCCTGGTTCACGCTCTGGCAGGCGGTCGTCTCGACCGTCATGACCGTCGGGCTGGCACTGCCCGCGGCATACGTCTTCGCCCGCTTCTCGTTCCCCGGCCGGCGGCTGCTCGGGGCGCTGGCGATCGTGCCGTTCGTGCTGCCGACCGTCGTCGTCGGCGCCGCATTCCTGGCCCTGCTCGGCCCGCGCAGCCCGCTCAACGAGTGGCTCGAGACGACGCTCGGCGTGGCGCGCTCGCCGCTCCGCCTCGAGCACACGATTTGGGCGATCCTGCTGGCGCACGTCTTCTACAACTACGCGATCGTGCTGCGCATCGTGGGTGGCGTGTGGGCGCAGCTGGATCCGCGGCTGACCGATGCCGCACGGATGCTCGGTGCCAGCCGCTGGGCGGCGTTCAGGCAGGTCACCTGGCCGCTGCTGCGACCGGCGGTCGCATCGGCGGCGTCGATCGTCTTCCTGTTCACCTTCACCTCGTTCGGCGTGATCCTGCTGCTCGGCGGCCCGCGCTTCGCCACCCTCGAGGTCGAGATCTACCGCCAGACGGCGCAGCTACTAGACCTGCCCGTGGCGGCCACGCTCTCGCTGCTCCAGATGGGCTCGCTGCTGGCGCTACTGCTGCTCTACTCGCGCTACCAGCAGCGGCTGGCCGTCGCCCTTCGACCGGCACCGTCGCCGACCGCCCGCCGACCACGCGGCGCGAGCGAGTGGCTGATCGTGGGCGGGGTGCTGGCCATGACCGTCGTGCTGCTCGGCGCGCCCGTCGCGGCGCTTGTCGAGCGCTCGCTGTCGTTCGGCGGCGGCTACGGCGTGGGCAACTACGCGGCGCTCTTCGGGCCGGCATCGACAGCGCTGTTCCTGCCGCCGCTGCGCGCGATCGGCAACTCGCTCGTTTTTGCTGCGATCGCATGCCTGGTCTGCCTGGTGCTGGGGTTGCTGGCCAGCATCGTCATCGCGCGCTGGCGCGGCCTCGCCGGCCAGGCGTTCGACGCACTGCTGATGCTGCCGCTGGGCACGTCGGCGGTGATCGTCGGCTTCGGCTTCATCGTTGGCTTCGGCGCGCTTGGGGGGCTGCTGCCGTTCGACCTGCGGACCTCGCCGCTGCTCATCCCGCTCGCGCACGCGCTGGTGGCGCTGCCCTTCGTCGTGCGCGCCGTCGTGCCGGTAATGCGCTCGATCGACGGTCGGCTGCGCGAGGCGGCAGCCATCCTGGGCGCCAGCCCCGCGCGAGCGTGGCGTGAGGTCGACCTGCCGCTCGTCGGTCGGGCGCTGCTGGTCGGCGGCGGCTTCGCCTTCGCGGTCTCGCTGGGCGAGTTCGGGGCGACGCTGTTCATAGCCCGGCCGGACGCGCCGACGATGCCGCTGGCGATCTTCCGGCTGCTCTCCCAGCCGGGCGCGCTGGCCTTTGGCCAGGCGATGGCGATGAGCGTCCTGCTGATGGCCGTCACCGCCCTGGCGGTGCTGCTCATCGACCGCTTTCGCAGTGGCGCGGCGGGCCAGCTCTGATGCTTCGCCTCGACGGCGTGAGCGTCCGCTACGGCGAAGTGCTGGCCCTCGACGCTGTCGACCTGGCCATCGCCGGAGGCGAGCGCCTGACCGTCCTCGGGCCATCGGGTTCGGGCAAGTCGACACTGCTGCGCGCGGTCGCCGGCCTCGAGCCCTTGGCTGGCGGGTCGATCAGCTGGCTCGGCCGCGACCTGGCCGGTGTGCCGCCCCACCGCCGCGGCTTCGGGCTGATGTTCCAGGACTACGTTCTCTTCCCCCATCGCGACGTGGGCCAGAACGTGGCCTTCGGGCTGCGCATGCGCGGCGACCGTCAGGCTGATATGGAGCGCCGTGTGGCCGAGGTCCTGGAGATGGTCGGACTGGCCGGCTACGGCCGGCGACGGACCGACGAGCTGTCCGGTGGTGAGCAGCAGCGCGTGGCACTCGCCCGCGCGCTCGCGCCCAGCCCGGGGCTGCTGATGCTCGACGAGCCGCTGGGCGCGCTCGACCGCGGTCTGCGCAGGCGTCTGACCGAGGACCTGGACGAGCTCTTCAGCCGGCTCCGGCTGACGATCCTGTACGTGACCCACGATCAGGAGGAGGCGCTGGCCCTCGGGCAGCGGGTGGCTGTCATGCGGGACGGCCGCATCGACGCGCTCCAGGCGGCCGAGGAGCTGTGGCGCCGGCCGGCGACCGAGTTCGCGGCGCGCTTCCTCGGCCTGGCCAACATCTGTTCGGCTGTCGTCTCGGCGGGCCGGGCGGCAACCCCATGGGGCAGCGTGCCGGTGCCGGGCGGCACGCCCGACGGGGAGCGGCGGGTGCTGCTCCGACCCGACGGCTTCACGCCGGTCGCTGGTGGCCCGGTCTGCGGCACGATCGAGGCGCGCCACTTCCGCGGTGAGCGCCATCACCTGCGCCTTGCGGTCAGGGACGCGCCGCCGCTGGTCGTCCATGCCGACTGGGCGGACGTGCCGCCGCTGGGCGAACGGCTGTGCCTCGACATCGACCCGCGCTCGGTACTCGTGCTCGACTGAGCGCGCGACGGCGCTACGCTAAGACGATGGCGACCGAGACGCGAATGCCCCAAGCCGGACAGCCGGCGCCGGCCTTCGAGCTGCCCGACGACAGCGGCCGGCTGCGCAGCCTCGCCGATGAGCGCGGCAGCTGGCTGGTCCTGTACTTCTATCCCAAGGACGACACGCCCGGCTGCGCGACCGAGGCGTGCAGCTTCCGCGACGCGAACGAGGAGATCCTGGCGCGTGGCGCGCGGGTCCTTGGCGTAAGCGTGCTCGACAGTGAGAGCAAGGCCCGGTTCAAGAGCAAGTACGGGCTGCCGTTCGACCTGTTAGCTGATGAGGATCACGCGGTGGCCGAGCGGTACGGCACATGGGTCGAGAAGATTAACTACGGCAAGACGTACATGGGCGTCCAGCGGGCGACGTTGCTGATCGATCCGCAGGGCGTGATCCGGCGCGTGTGGCCGAGCGTCAAGCCCGACGAGCACGTGGCCCAGGTGCTCGACGCGTTGGACGAGGAGCAGGCCGCGGACACGTTGCGAGCAAGCAGATGAGGCATCGCCCGTGGGGGGAGACGAGCGATGCCTCGGCTCGAAGCATACACATCTGCAACGCCCGTGCAATGGTGTATTTCTTGCTTGAAATTCGATCGAATCGGACTTCGATTCGTATGCCCGAGGACAGCCGATGAGCGGCCCCGCGGAGAGATCCGCCAATGACCTGACTGCCTATGAGGAACGTCCCGAGAGGGTGCTCGTCATCGTCGCCCACCCGGACGACGCAGACTTCGGCATTGCCGGCACCGTTGCTCGCTGGGTGCGCGGCGGCAGCGTCGCATGGATGGTCTGCTGCACGAGCGGCGATGCGGGCGCGGACGATGCCTCGGTAGATCCGCTCGCCCTGGCCCGGCTGCGCGAGCAGGAGCAGCGCGCAGCCGCCGCCGTCATCGGCTACGAGGGCGTGACCTTCCTGCACCGACCGGACGGCGCGCTGGCCAACGACCTCGCCCTGCGCGAGCAGCTGGTAAGGGAGATCCGCTCCTTTCGCCCTGACGCAGTGATGGCGATGGATCCCGAGGTGATCATCTTGGACAACTCGTACGTCCAGCATACCGACCACCGCCAGGCTGGCATGGCCGCGCTCGATGCCGTCTATCCGGCCGCGCGCAACGCGATGGCCTTTCCCAGCCTGATGCTCGAGGAGGGGCTGGCGCCACACGAGGTCAACCGCATCTTCCTCTTCTTCACCAACCACCCGACGATCTGCGTCGATACGACCGACACGCTGGAGGTGAAGATCGCGGCGCTCCGCGAGCACGCCAGCCAGCTGCGCAAACCGGAGGAGCTGGAGGAGCGCATTCGAAGCTGGGCAGCAGAGGACGGGCAACGCATCGGCCGTCCGGCAGGCGAGTCCTTCAGGCTGGTCTCGATCGGCTGAGCGCGGCCGGCCCGGCGCGATGTCAGTCGGCGGCAGGCTCGCGCGTCAGCAGCAGCCGTCGCACTCGGCCCCAGTTGTCCCACAGGTCGGACAGGCCCTCGGCGCGCGGGCCCAGGAGGGCGGTGACGGCCTCGATGCCCAAGTCGGGCGCGTTGTCGTGGAGATGCTCGACAGCGGCAACGGTGACGCCCTGCCAGATCGTCTCCAGTCCCGCCCGGGTCGGCTTGTGCTTGACCGACCGCGGCTCGCGTCCGGCCAGCGACAGCGCGAGCGCCAGCTCGCGCGGCTCGGCCGGCTTGCCATCCTGCCAGCCGCCGCGCCCGTCGAATCCCCGCCCGAGGACGGCCAGCGAGGCTGCCACGGCACGCGCCTCGACTCTCGTGAACTGGCTCCAGAACGCATGGCCCTGCGGGAAGCTCAGCGCCGCTGCCTCGTAGGCCCGGGCGATCAGGCCCTCACGCAGCTCGAGCAGCAGCAGCTGCACCCGGCTGGGCTCGAGGCCGGCTTCCTCGGCCAGCCGCCTGACGAGCGCGCTGACGATCGAGCGCTCGCCAAGGAGCAGCGCCTCGATCGCGGTCATGCCGCCCGGCAGGCGTGCGTCGAGCCCCGTCGGGGCGCCGAGATCGTCGGCCTGGCTCACGTTCGCCTCGTCTCGCCGGGCAAGTGCGCGCCGAGCTTCCAGGCACGCCTGGCGGGCGCTGTCAGCCGCGACCTGCGCTGCCTTGGCCCGCAGCGTCAACTCCTCGACCAGCAACGCGACCTCGCGCCGCCGCTGGCCCATCTGCTCGGCATGGCCGGCCGCCCGGACCGCGGCCCGATTCAGCCGATCGATGTCTGAAAGCCAGGCGAGGGCGCCGCTCATCACCGCCGCTGGCTCGTGCGCCCGCTCGATGTGGCTTCGGTATCGCTGCTGGGCCTCGATCTTGGCCGCGACCAGGACGCGCGGCTCGGCCAGCTCGACATCAGCCATGTCGCGTTCGATCAGCGCCCGCTCGCGGCGTGCCTCGCGCAGCCGCTGCTCCTGCTCAGCGGCCCGCCCAGCCAGCCGCTCCGCCTCGGCGCAGTGGTGCTCCAGCCGGCGCTGGATCTCGCTGTAGGAAACATGGGCCTGATCCATCGGCCGGAGCGTAGGAACGACCGCCGGGCACGTCTACGGGACCCTCGGGTCACCGCCGGCGGCCAGATGGCAGGGGGCCGGCACCGCCCGCCTTGCCGATGCGGCCGAGCGCGAGCCGATGGTAGATTAGGCGCGGTGGCAGCCGCGGAAACCCGGTTCTGAAAGGACCTGCACGACTTTGGCCATCGACCCCAGCCAAGAGTTCCTCGTTCAACCTGTTGACGCCTCCTGGCTCCAGTGCAACATCGAGTGCCAGGAAGCCTGCCCCGTCGGGACCAACTGCCGGGGTTACCTGAACCTTGCCGCCGAGGGCCGCTTCGAGGAGGGCTACATCCTCTCGCGCGAGCCCAACCCGGTGGCGGCAATGTGCGCCTACGTCTGCTCGGCCCCGTGCGAGCGCGCCTGCCGCCGCGGTGACATCGACCGCCCGCTGGCCATCCGGGCGATGAAGCGCTTCTTGGTCGAGTGGCACCAGGCGTCCGGTATCCCTGATGACATGCCGGCGATCACGCCGCGCGACACGCGGGTGGCGGTAGTCGGCGCCGGGCCGGCGGGCATTGCCGTCGCGCGCGAGCTGGCCGTCGCCGGGCACCAGGTGACCGTCTTCGACGAGCTGCCCTACGGCGGCGGCACGATGCTCATCGGCGTGCCTGCCTTCCGCCTGCCGCGGGAGGCGATCGAGATGGACCTGCGGCTGGTCGAACGGCTGGGCGTCCAGTTCCGCTACAACACGCGCATCGGCCGGGACATCACGTTCGATCAGCTGCAGGCCGACTTCGACGCGGTCGCCATCTGTGCCGGCGCCATGGACGCGGTCGCGCTCGACGTGCCCGGCGGCGACCTGGAGGGCATCCAGTACGGCGTAGACTTCATGAAGATCGCCAACCTTGGCCAGCCGCTGACCGTCGGCCAGGACGTGGTCATCATCGGCGGCGGCTACACGGCCATGGACTGCTCGCGCACCAGCCTGCGCCACGGCGCGACCAACGTCACGATCGCCTATCGCCGGACGCGCTCCGAGCTCGTCGTCGACGAAGAGGAGCTGGGCGAGACCGAGCGCGAAGGCGTGCGCATGGAGTTCCTGGTCAGCCCGGTCGAGGTTCTCGGCGAGGATGGCAGGGTGACCGGCGTGCGCTTCGTACGCAACCGCCTGGGCGAGCCAGATGCCACCGGCCGGCGCGCGCCCGTGCCGGTGCCGGGCAGCGAGTTCGTGGTCAAGGCTGACACGGTGATCCCGGCCGTCAGCCAGGCCGCGGACAACACCTTCCTGCCGGTCGAGGCGAGCTTCGAGATCAACCGTGGCCGGCTGAAGGTGGATCCGGCGACCTACGCCAGCAACGTCCGCGGCGTCTTCGCCTGCGGCGACTTCGTGACCGGCCCCACCACCCTGATCGAGGCCGCCGGTCACGGCAAGAAGTGCGCCTACGCGATCGACCGCTACCTGTCCGGCCGGCGCGAGGTCGAGGTGACGGCCAACGTCCGGATCGTCAGCTCGTGGCGTCACGAGATGCCCGAGTTCTACGACGTCCTCCCGCGCGTCCACGTGCCCATGGCGCCGCTCGAGGCTCGCATCCCCTCGGCTGACCCGCACGTCAACTTCACCACCCCGGTCGAGAAGGGCTACACCACCAGCCAGGCGGTGACCGAGAGCACGCGCTGCCTGATGTGCAACTACAACATCTGGTTCGATCCCTTCCGCTGCGTGCTCTGCGGCGCCTGCGCCGACGTCTGCCCGGAAGGCGTGATCCACATGATCGACGTCAACCAGATGAAGGCCGAGGCCGCCCAGCCGGAGCTGATCGACGCCTACGGCTGGTCAGACGGCGCGGCGATGGTCCTCGATGAGGAGCGCTGCATCCGCTGTGCGTTGTGCGTCAAGCGTTGTCCGTTTGACGCAATTACGATGGAGCGGTTCGAGCTCCAGGAGGTCAGCAGCGACGGTCGGCTCTACAAGGAGAGCTACCGCGACACCCAGCTGGGATTGGTCGGCATCGGCAACCAGGCCGAAGCAGGAGGTCGGTTCTAGGTGAGCTTCCTCGAGCGGGTCGACGACGCGATCCGCCGCAGCCCCGTGTTCCGCTCGATCTTCCGCCAGGCGTATCCCGCCGACGAGCGCTCACGCGCGCTGGCGGTGATGAACAACGTCTTCCTGCACATCCACCCGGTGCGGGTCCGCCAGCACGCCGTCAAGTTCGCCTACACGTTCTGCCTCGGCGGGCTGTCGTTCTTCCTGTTCCTCGTGCTGACCGTGACCGGCGTGTATCTGATGTTCTTCTACGTGCCATCCGAGCTGTCCGCCTACGACGACATCCTCAACATCCAGGCGTTCGTGCCCTTCGGCCAGCTGACGCGCAACATCCACCGCTGGGGCGCGCACCTGATGGTCTTCTTCGTCTTCCTGCACATGATGCGTGTCTTCTATCACGGCGCGTACAAGCCGCCGCGCGAGTTCAACTGGGTAGTCGGCGTGCTGCTCCTCTTCCTGACCGTGGCGCTGTCGTTCACCGGCTACCTGCTGCCGTGGGACCAGATCGCCTACTGGGCGGTCACGATCGGCAATCAGCTGGCCGCCTACACGCCGCTCTTCTCGCGCCCGGCGCAGCTGCTCATCTTTGGCGGCGTGGAGGTGACCCAGAACACGCTGCTCCGCTTCTACGTGCTGCACGTCATCCTGCTGCCGCTGACGGCGGCGGTGTTCCTGGCCGTCCACTTCTGGCGCATCCGCAAGGATGGCGGCATCTCAGGTCCGCTTTAGGAGAGGCAGGCTCAGCGCATGAGCGACGAAAGGACACGGCTGCCCGCAAAGCCGGGGACGACCACCCCGGCCGCGCCCGAGCGCCGGACGACCGTGCCCGCCGCGCCGCCGGAGCGGCGCACGACGGAGATCGACAAGCAGCGCGTGCCGATGGCCGCCCGGCCCTACCGCCTGCTGGCGCTGGTCAAGCAGGACGCCGTGGTGCGTGTTCAGAAAGAGCCCGACGACACGGTCATGACCTGGCCGCACCTGCTGTCGATCGAGTTCTTCGCGGCGGTGGTGATGTCAGTCTTCCTGCTGCTGATGGGCATCTTCGTCAACGCCCCGCTCGAGGAGCTGGCCAACCCGAACGTGACGCCGCCGGTCGCCAAGGCGCCGTGGTACCTCGTCGGCGTGCAGGAGCTGCTGGCCTACTTCCACCCGGTCGTGGCGGGCGTGTTGTCGATCGCCTACATCATCGTCGGTGCGATGGTCATCCCGTACATCGACCGCGGGCCGCGGGGTGACGGCGGCTCGCCGCGACCGTCTGACCGCAAGGTCGGGGTCATGCTCTTCTCCATGTTCGCCGCCGCCGGCCTGGTGATCACCTTCCTCGGCGCGTTCTTCCGGGGACCCGGCTACGCCTTCACGATGCCCTGGCAAGGGCTCTTCTTTGCCCTATGACCAAAGGTCGACGTTTGGCTGGATCGCAAGCGACGGGGCGACACCTGCGCAACGCTGGGGTCGCACCAATGTCGCGCGCAGCAGCGGCCGAAGGCCGACTGCGGAGGGAACAAGTTGGGTAACTGGAAGCTGGCCCGCTGGCAGGAGCCGCAGACGCTGACGCGCGACGTGCTGCGCGAGATGCGCCGCGGCCGGCCGGCCGGCATGTCGCGCCGGACGCTCATCCGCCGCTCGCTCGGCGCCGGCGTGGGCCTGTGGCTCATCGAGGTGTTGGGCGGAACGCTCGGCTTCCTGTGGCCGCAGTTGGGCGTCGGCTTTGGGGCAACGATCGAGGTTGGAACACGCGAGACCCTCGACCAGCTGCCCGCCGTGCCCGGCGTGCCTCTCGAGGATGGTGCCCCGGCGTACCTGTCGCTGGCCCGCTCGTATGTCCAGCTGATCGATCCCGCGCAGGGCATGCGCGACGGCGTCAGCGCTGACGGCTCGGGCGACACGACCAACGTCCGCGCGTTGTACCAGCGCTGCCCGCACCTCGGCTGCAAGCCCAACTTCTGCACGGTCAACTACTACTTCGAGTGCGCCTGCCACGGCTCGCGCTATGACCGCCTCGGCATCAAGGTGCTCGAGCTCGGCCCGGCGCCCCGCTCGATGGACTGGTTCGCCCACGCGGTCGAAGGGGGAGTGCTGACGATCGACACCTCGCGCATCACCCTTGGACCGCTGCCGGTCGCCCAGGGCCAGCCCGGGCTGATCCCGCCGCGCTCGCCCCGAGGCTGCGCGTTTTGAGCGACGAGCGCAGCGGCCGCGAGCTGACGCCGCGGCCCGAGGAGGAGCCGCGCGCAGTCACGCCCCGCGAATCGTCGGTCGCGCCTGCCAGCACGCTGCCGGCCGACCGATTCTACGCCGGCGACCAGGCGCACACCGTTGGCCTGACCGAGGAGCGCACCGGCCAGATCGTGCGCCAGAGCGGCAATGCCCGGATGGCCGCCTTCCTCGGTGCGCTGTTCCTGGTGCTGTTCATCCCGCTCTACTGGATCTACGACATCGGCCTGCCGTTCATCGGCGTCGGTGGGCGGATGGAGGCGGAGCAGAACACCCAGTACGTGACTGACGTGGCGCGCGGCCACGCGCTCTACCTGGCCAACTGCGCTCGCTGCCACGGCGACAACGGCGAGGGCGGCATCGGGCCGGTGCTGAACGACCAGGGCAAGCTCTATAACTCGCTGACCGCTGCCGGCCTGCCCGGCCCTGGCCACTTCAAGCCGGAGTACCTGCACGCCGTGCTGCGCGAAGGCGGGCGCTATGTCTGCGGCGACCCGAACTCGATCATGCCTCCCTGGGAGGCGCCGCGCGGACCGCTCAACTACCGCGAGGTGGAGGAGATCATCACCTTCATGCTCGCCAGCGAGGACGTGACCTGGACCATTCATCACACCAGTCACGCAGGGGAAGAGCCAGGCGCGATCCCGGAGCCGGACGTGGAGCATCGCGGCTGGCGTGATCCCAACTACGAGCCGCCGCCCGACGCGACGCCCGTGCCGGCCTGCTGGCACGGTGACGAGACGCCGGCCCCGGCCACACCGGCGCCCGTCGAGAGTCCGGGCACGGCTGAGAACCCGCGCGTGATCGAGATCGCTGGCACGGAGCAGATCCAGTGGGTGAACCCCTCGACTGGCGAGCGCATCACCTCGATCACCGTCGTCGAGGGCGAGACGATCGAGTTCCGGATCATCAATGAGAGCGAGTTCGTGCCGCACAACTTCCACATCGGCTCAGCCGACGAGTTGGCCTCGGCACCGCAGGAGACGGACCTGCCGGGCACCGAGACCTTCACCGGCGGCACGCGGACGTTTGTGTTCACGGTCGAGGACATGCCCGACCAGCCGCAGTTCGCGTGCACGGTGCCGGGTCACTACACGCCGATGCACGGCGACTTCATCGTCACCCAGCAGCCGGGGACGGGCAATGGCGACAACGGGGAGGGCGAGTCGCCGGCTCCCGAATCGCCGGCGCCGGGAGCCTCGCCCTAGATGGCGCAGCATGCGCTCCCGCCCGGAGCCGTCAGGCGGCGCACGGCCTTCGGGCTGTTCGACGCCGACGGCTGGACGTGGGCGACGATCAAGGCCGCCTTCTGGTTCTTCACGATCATCTTCCTGCTCGGCTACGTGCCGGATCGCGCCTACTACTTCACCGTCTCACCGACGATCGACGTCGGCTACAACGTGATCAGCCCGGTCAACTGGTGCGACGCCCGCAACCAGGGCCTGCCCTGCCCGGCGCCGGCTGGCGCGGTCGTGCCGTGGATCGAGGGCGGAGAGGGGATCACGCTGCCCGCGCCGCGCGCCGGCGCAGCAGCGTTCAACGTCTCGGAGAACATCTACCTCGTCGGCGGGCGCGGTGCTGACGGCACGGCGACCGCGACCGTCATGGCAACGGCCCTGGTCGACGACAACCTGACCGGCTGGCAGGCTGCGGCGGATCTGCCTGCCCCGCGCGCGGACGCGGTCGCCGTCGTCGCCGCCGGCTCGCCCTACGTCATCGGCGGGCTGGACGAGGCCGGCAATCCAACGAGCACGGTCTTCCGCGGCATCCTCGAGGAGGGCACCCTGTCGGGCTGGGAGGAGGCAGCGGAGCTGCAGCTCCCGGTGGCAGTGGCCAGTGCGAGCGCGGTCGGCGGGGCCGGAGGGATCTACGTCTTTGGTGGCCTCGTCGACGGCCAGCCGAGCAGCACCGTCTACCTGGCTGCGCTGGAGGCCGAGTCGACGACTCCCGATCCGTGGGTCGAGATGACTGAGCTGCCGCTGCCCGAGCCGCGGGCCGCCGCCAGCGCGGTGCTGGCGACGAGCTTCGTGTACGTCATGGGTGGCGTGGGACCCGACGGCGTCTCCAACCTGGTCTTCTTCCTCGAGCTGGACGCCGACGGCGCGCCAGTCCAGGGCGAGGGCGAGCGGCCGCAGGGCTGGGGCGTGTCAGTTGGGTCGGCGGCCAGTTTCTCGCTGCCTGAGCCCCGGGCCAACCACTTCTCGTTTTCGAACGCAGGGTCGATCTACGCCATTGGTGGCGAGGATGCACAGGGCCAGCTGGCGATGACCAACTACTGGGCTGTGCCGGACGTCGACGACGGCACCATCCCCGCCTGGAACCGGCTCGAGGTGAGCGACCTGCCCGCTGGCCGCGCCGATGCCGGCGTCATCGCTCTCGGGTCGTACGTCTACGCCATGGGCGGCGAGACCCAGGAGGGTGTGACGGACAGCGTGCTGCGCGCAAACGTGGCGCCCGGGGCGCCCTTCTTCCGGCTCGGCCTGTTCGGGCTGACCGTGCCCGGCCTTGGCATCCCGGGTGAGGTCGGCCAGCAGCTCGGCTACCTGGCTGCCGCTGGTGCGGGCACGACGATGTTCATCCTGCTCGTCCTGATCGGCATCGCCTACTCGCATCCACGCGGCACGATGCGCGTCATCGAGCGCGTCTCGCGCGGCCGCTTCCGCGCCCCGCCTGAGGAAGACGACCTCCGGAGCTAGGTCAGCTCGGCCAGCGGCCGGCGCGAATCGAAGCCTGCGTCGGCCTCATGCCACCAATTGATGTCGTCCTCGCCCAGACGCCAGCACAGCCAGATCGGGCGGCCGCTGGCCAGCGCCGGGAAGTCGATCAGCCCGCTGCCGATGTCGCGCAGCGCGATGCCCCACGCGTCGAGATCAGTGACGATGGCCTGCATCCGGCGCACGATCTCCCGGATCTCCGTCTGGCGCTGGGCCAGCTCCTCGGCGTGCTCCGCGCTGCCGTTGGTGGTGCGCGCACGCACCAGCTCACGTTGCGCGCTGGCAACGGCGTCGCGATCGGCACGTAGGCGCTCGAGCAGCGGACCCACCTGCGCCAGCCGCTCGTTGGCCTCGTCGATTCCGTAGAAGCGCGCCACTGCCCGAATTGTCGCACCATGTCCCCGCCGGCCAACCAAATGGCCTCGACGATCGTCAACTGGGTGTCCGGCCACGCACGAGGGGTTTGATGGACCGCGAGCTCCTGCTTCGGGCGCGCGCCGGCGACATGGAGGCCTTTGAGACGATCGTGCTGGCCAAGGCAGAGCCGCTCTATCGCACCGCCACCGCCATCCTGGGCAACGAGGCCGACGCTCGAGACGCGACCCAGGAAACGCTGATCAATGCCTGGCGGCGGATCGGCCAGCTGCGCGACCTCGACCGATTTGACGCGTGGCTGGGCCGCGGACTGGTCAACCAGTGTCGCGACGCGCTGCGACGACGTGGCCGGAGGCGCGAGGTCACGCTCGAGCACGGTGCCGAAGCGCCGCTGCCCGAGCCCGGCGGTGATTCGGCAGACGTGCGCGCCGCCTTCCTGCGTCTCTCCGTTGACCAGCGGGCCCTGCTCACCCTCCATCACCTGCACGGTTACGGCATGCGCGAGATGGGCGCCTGGCTCGGCGTGCCGACGGGTACCGTCAAGTGGCGGCTCAACCGTGCTCGCCGGGCGCTGCGGTCAGAGCTGGAGCGCGCCGAATGAGCGGCTGGAGGCGCCTCAGCGACGAGGAGCTGGACAGCCGCCTGGCTGATGTGCTGCGCTCGGTCGCGCGGGCAGCGCGTTACGGGCCGGCGGAGGAACAGGAGCTGCTGGCCGCCGTCCGATCCGGGCTGGGCGATGAGGCTCCGCAGGGACTGGACGGACGCTTGCCCGCGCCCGCGCTGATCGGCGCGGCCGGGATCATCGCACTCGCGCTGGTGGCGCTGGTCGCGCTGTTCGTACGCCAGCCGACGGTCGGACCGGCCGCCACGCCGGCGCCGCCGTCGACAACCGTTCGATCGGGCGACTTCACCCTGACGCTGCGCGCAGACAAGGCGGCCTACGCGCCTGACGAGGCGATAGAGGTCGAGGCGGTGCTCACGTACGAGGGTGCACAGGCAGCCATCGATGTCGTCGGCGTCGAAGAGCTCGTGATGGGCTTTGGCATCCGGCAGCTGGACGGCGACATGGAGATGGGCGCCGGCTGGAACGAGCCATGCCTGCGCCACACGCTGCGCCAAGGTGAACCGCGCAACTATCCGTATCGAAAGAGCGCTGGCTGGTCAGACGACGACCCCCACGCAGACTTCTTCGCCAGCTGGGTGCGCGACCCCGCGCTCCGCCTGCCGCCCGGGACATGGCAGATCACCGCGTACTCCGAGTTCTTCACCGGCAGCTGCGGCGGTTCGTCGGGCAGGCACATCGAGATGCGGCCCTCGATCACGATCTATGTCGGCGTTCCGGCGCCGACGCCGGTGCTGGCAGAGGCTACGCCGCCCAATACCTACTCGTGGTACCACGCCGCCGAGTTCGCCGCCGGCTTGCCGGAGGGCCGCTTCCATGGCCGCTCCGTTCTCGTTGATGGAGCCATCGCCGCACTGGAGGCCGATCCCGAGTCATGCCTCGCCGCCGATCGCTGCCTGATGGGCCGGCTGCTCGGTACCGGCGGCAACCTCGAGGTCCATTCGCGCTGGATGCCGGTGATGGAGACCGACCCGGGTGCCACCGAGCGCGAGGTCGAGGGAGTCGAGTGGCGCTGGTGGGCTCGCGCCCTTGGCCCCGTGGAGCAGTCTCGACTGTTGCTCCGCGTCGCCGACGATGGCACGGTCGAGTACGTCGGCCGCGAGTACGAGGAGCACTTCTCGTGGGGCCTGCCGACGCTCGCTTCCCCGGACTACACGCCCGAGATGACCGCCTTCGACGAGGTCATCATTTGGCCGGCCTGGCTGACCGGGATCCACTTGGCGGGCAGTTGTGCCCCGCCCGCTCCCGGCACGTACATCTCTGGGCTGCCGCAGCGCTACTGCGGCGGGCCCAGCTGGCTCGCCGATAGCCCATTCGCGCTCAACCCGGATGGCTTCTTCCCGCCCGCCGGGGGCGTGCAGATGCAGGGCAACGCCTACAACGAGTTCGCGCCGCGGACGGCAGAGCGTATCGCGCCGCCGGTGCCTGGCCTGTGGGCGATTTCGCGCCGCCTGGAGGGCGGCGGCTGCCCCGACCAGACGCCGCCGTGCTGGCAGTGGAACGTGGTCGCACGGATCTCATACGAGGAGCCCGGCCCGGCGATGCCCGTGGCCACGCCCACCTCCACGCCGCAGCCAGTGACGCCACAACCAGCGACTCCGCCACGGTCGCCGCTGGCGCCCGTCCCGACCGCCACACCTGATCATGCCTGCGCGTACGCGGACGGTGCGTCGCGCGCGGAGGTCAGCCTGCGCGACCACGCGAACGTCGTGGCCACGTGCCAGGCTCGGATCGGCGAGCAGGTCGGCGAAGCCACAGCCTCGAATCCCGACGGTGACCTGACCCGCCTGCATATCGAGTGGCCGGTTTCCGCGGTGTGCGACCAGATGCCGGTTCTGGTCGACCTGCGCCGCCCTCGTTCGGACCCGGACGAGTTCGCAGCCAGGATTGTGCGGCTGCCCGCAGAGGCCGGCGGCTGCTGGCCCCAGGTCCGCAGCCAATCGATAACCCTCCAGCTGGCCGCGCCGGTCCGGGCTGACGACGTCTACGTCCAGGTTCTGGATGCCGGCGGTAGCGCGCGGCAGGGCACGTCGGCCGGCTCGTTCGAGCTTTCCATCGAGTCGCCCGCCTGGGCGATCGCCGGCGAGCCGATCGACGTCCGGAGCGTGCTCGCCTACGACGGGTCGACGCGGCGGGTCAGCGTTAGCGGGCATCCGGTGGCCTCATTTGGCTTCCTGCAACTCGACGGGCGGCTGGAGATGTCGAGCGCCTACTCGACCGACTGTCCCGATCATGTCCTCGACCGAGAGCGGCCGCTGTCGGCGACGTGGTCACCCGTCATCGATGCCAGCCGCGACGAGCCCGACGCGAACTTCTACTACGACTGGGCGGAGTCGTCCGAGCTGTGGCTGCCCGTCGGCCGCTGGCTGCTGTACAGCTACAGCGTGTTCGCCATCGGGGATTGCCTGGGCGAGGACGTGGAACTCATGGCAGCGACGATCATCGACGTGTTGGCACCCGACGCAGCACGGCCCTGCGCGGACTCCGCGCTGACGGCCATCGATGAGCAGTCGGGCCTGACCGACTGCATGACCATCACCGACTGACAGGGCACGGTCAGTGCCCTGATACCATCGGCGGCGATGCGACTCGCCCAGCGCATGCACGGCATCGGCACCGAGACGGCCTTCGAGGCTGCTGCCCGCGCCCGCGCGCTCGAGGCCGAAGGCCGCGACATCATCCATCTCGAGATCGGCGAGCCCGACTTCGACACCCCGGCCAACATCATCGCGGCCGCCCACCGCGCGCTGGACGAGGGCTGGACTCACTACACGCCGCCGCTCGGCATCCCGGCGCTGCGCGAAGCGATCGCCGCCGACGCGCGGCTGCGCAAGGGTTTTGACGCGCAGGTTGAGAACGTCGTCGTCACGCCGGGCGCCAAGCCGATCATGTTCTACGCGCTGCTGGCGCTGATCGACGAAGGCGACGAGGTCATCTACCCCGACCCAGGCTTCCCGATCTACGAATCCATGACCCGCTACGCCGGCGGCACGGCCGTCCCGATCCCGCTGCGCGAGGAGAACGACTTCCGGCTGGACACCGACGAGCTGCGCTCGCTGGTCACCGATCGGACGCGGATGATCATCTTCAACTCGCCGCACAACCCGACCGGGTCAGTGCTCGCCCGGCGCGACATCGAGGCCATCGCCGGCATCGCCCGCGAGCGCGACATCATGGTCATGGCTGACGAGATCTACGGCCGCAACCTGTACGAGGGCGAGCACGTATCCATCGCTTCGCTGCCGGACATGGTCGAGCGGACGATCGTCCTCGACGGCTTCAGCAAGACCTTCGCCATGACCGGCTGGCGTCTGGGCTACGCGATCGTCCCGCCAGGGCTGGTCGGTGCCTTCTCGAAGCTGATCATCAACTCGGTGTCGTGTACCAACGCCGCCAGCCAGATGGCAGCGGTCGAGGCGCTGACCGGGCCGCAGGACCGGGTGCACGAGATGGTCGAGGAGTTCCGCGCCCGGCGCGAGATGATCGTCTCTAGCCTGAATGCCATCCCGGGCATTCGCTGTCGAATGCCGCAGGGCGCTTTCTACGTCTTCCCCAACGTCGCCGGCACCGGCCTTGACGGGTCGCAGTTCGCCGACCGCATGCTCCACGAGGCCGGTGTGTGCGTGCTCTCCGGCACGGCCTTTGGCAAGGTCGCGACCGACCACGTCCGGATCAGCTACGCCAACTCGCAGGACAACCTGCGCCGCGCGCTCGAGCGGATCGGCGAGGTCGTCTCAAAGCCGCCCGTCCACGCCGGCGCATGAGCGGCCCAGCCACGCCCGGCCGCGCGGCCGGGCTGCCCAAGGTCTTCGTCGCGCGGGTCATTCCCGAGCCCGGCCTGACGCCGGTCACCGCGGCGACGGACGCGGACGTGTGGACTGATGAGCTGCCGCCGCCGCGCGAGACGCTGCTGCGCCGGGTCAGGGGCGTTGACGGTCTCCTGTCACTGCTGACGGATCGCGTCGATGACGAGTTGCTTGATGCCGCCGGCCCGCAGCTCAAGGTGGTCAGCAACTTCGCCGTCGGCTTTGACAACATCGACGTCGCGGCCTGCACGCGTCGCGGCATTCCGGTCGGCAACACGCCCGGTGTGCTGACCGAGACGACCGCCGACCTGGCCTTCGCGTTGCTGATGGCCGCCGCGCGCCGCCTGCCGGAGAGCTACGACTACGTCCGCGCCGGGCGCTGGCGTACATGGGGCCCGATGCTGCTGCTTGGTCACGACATCCACGGTGCGACGCTGGGCATCGTTGGCTTCGGGCGGATCGGGCGCGAGATGGCCCGCCGGGCCTCCGGCTTCGGCATGCGCGTGTTGTACCACGACGTCCACCCGGCAACGGCGGAGGACGAGCAGCGGCTCCACGCCACGAGCGTGGAGATGGACACGCTGCTGGCCGAAAGCGACTTCATCAGCCTGCATACCAACCTGACGGCAGAGACGCGCCACCTCCTCGACGCGGCCGCGTTCGGCCGGATGAAGCCGACCGCGATCGTGGTCAACACCAGCCGAGGCCCGGTTATCGACCACGACGCGCTGTTCGAGGCGCTGCGCGATGGCGAGATCGGCGGCGCAGCCCTGGACGTGACGGATCCTGAGCCGCTGCCCGCCGACCATCCGCTGCTCAGCCTGCCCAACTGCCTGGTCGTGCCGCACATCGCCTCGGCGTCGGTCGTCACCCGCGGCAAGATGGCTCGAATGGCCGCTGACAACCTGCTGGCCGGGTTGCGCGAGGAACGGCTGCCGAACTGCGTCAACCCTGAGGTCTACGAGGCGTAAAAGAGACTCGCCGGCGAGAGGGGTCGCCGGCGAGTCGAGGGGAGTTCGCGGGGTGGCCGCTAGCGGCTGAGGTTCACCTTGACATAGGCGGTGAACGGGGTCGTGACGCGGAACACGCCGTGCACCTTGACCCCGGAGGTCAGCGTGCTGATCGCGTTGCCGTTGCCGATGTAGATGCCGATGTGGCTGCCCTTGCCCCAGATGACGAGGTCACCCACGCGCGGGTTCTTCTTGAACAGCAGGCCTCGCTGGCGGGCCCAATTGTAGTAGCCCTTGGCGCCCTTGCGGCCGCCGATGCGGGCCTCGAGGCCGTTCTCCTTGAAGACCCGGAAGACCAGGCCGGAGCAGTCGAAGGCCTTGGGGCCGGTAGCGGCCCACACCCACGGCGCGCCGATCTTGTCACGGGCTGAGGAGACGATCTGTGCCGCCTCGGTGCGGCCCTGGCCAGCGTGCATCTCGGCGGGCGGCGCGATGGCGAGCAGGGTGATGGCGAAGGCCAGCGCGAGAACCACCAGCACAAGGCGGCGTAGATAGCCGGTTCGCGGACTGCCCTCAAGCGAAGGTGCCACGGCGGCACCGGACAAGGCGTAGCTCAAGACGTATACCCCCTGGTATGGTCGGCTGCGCTGGGGCGCAGCTCGGATGCCAATCTCGGTGGCGTCTCGTCCGAGCCCCCTCTTGGGCACGGCTGTGACGGTTTGCCGTCCGATGCTGGGGCACCGGTCCGACCATCAACTCTGCGGCTCGACGTCTGGGGACGCCTTCCGCTCGAGAGCCCGTCCGAAATCGACGGCTTTGCGTACTGCCGCGAAGGTCATCCGCGACGAACGGCAGTCTGGCACATCCCGGGGCGTCTTGCAATGGTCCCGCAATGCGTCGCAACCTGGCACCCATTGCCCCTGGCAGCCGCCGGTAACAGAGTTATCTGGCGCTCGGGCAGGGGCAAGTCCCGGGCGACGGCGTCGCGGAGCGTACCTCGTCGCTACTACGCTCGTCGCCGTGTGGGCCGTCGGTCGGGCCCCCACCGACGGCCCAAGCTCTGTCCAGCGTCACATGCCAGAATCGCAGGCCTTGACCCCTAGCCAGACTGCGTCGTCCGTCCCCGCCGGCCCGCTAGCTGAGCAGGCCGTGTCCGTCGGCGCTTTCGTCCGCGCGCTCGACGAGCTCGGCCATGGGGTGCTGGTGCTGGAGGGGGATCGGATCGTCGATGCCAGCGACGCGCTCGCGCGACTGGTCGGCCACGATCAAACAGCGCTGCTGCAGATGGGCTCGGTCCTCGATCTGGTCGCGCCCGAGGAGCGCAAGGCGCTGGGCATTGCGCTTGCTCGCTACGCGGCTGGCGAGCGGCCCGGCGGCCGCTACGACGTGACCGTCATCACCGGCGACGGCAGCCGGGTGACCCTGCAGGTCGCGCTCAAGTCGATCGCGCCGGGCAGCCAGCCGCCGCGCCTGCTGGTGCTTGCTCAGGACATCACCAGCCAGCGCGGAGCGCAACGGCAGCTCTCCTTCCAATCGCGGATGCTGGAGGCGATCGCCGAGGCCGCCATCGACGCGATCCTGGTCGTCGACGTCGAGGGCCGGATGATCTACTTCAACCGGCGCTTCGTTGACATGTGGCGCATCCCGCCGGAGGTGGTGACCAGCCGCAGCGACGAGGCAGCGCTCGCCGCCGTACGCGAGCAGCTGGCCGAGCCCGAGCCGTTCCTCGAGCGAGTGGTCCACCTCTACGCGCACCCGACCGAAGAGAGCAGCGACGAGATCCCACTCAAGGACGGGCGCACATTCGATCGCTACAGCGCACCGGTCATCGACCGCGAGGGCGTGCCACGCGGGCGGGTATGGTTCTTCCGCGACGTAAGCGATAAGCGCCGGGCCGAGGCCGCCCAAGAGCTGCTGGCTCGCTCGGGCGAGCTTCTGGGGGCTTCACTCGACGTCGATACGACGCTCGGCCAGGTTGCCCACGCCGTGGTCCCGCTGTTCGCCGACTGGGCTGCGGTCGACGTGCTGGAGGAAGGCGAGCGTTTCCGGCGCGTCGGCGTGGCCCATGTCGAGCCGGAGGGAGAGGAGCTGCTGCGCGAGCTTGACCGGCGCTGGCCGCTGGTGCCGCGCGCCGGCCGGCTGCGCGGCCAGGTCGTCGCCACCCGTCAGCCGGTGGCACTGTACGAGGTCAGCCCAGGCGACCTACGCCGGCTGGCGCGCGATGCGCAGCACCGGCGGATGCTCGAACAGCTAGGCATGGCCTCGGCGCTGTGGGTGCCGCTCGTCGCACGCGACCGGGTGCTGGGCGTGATCTCCGTTGGCGTGCGTGCCGGCAGGCAAGGTTACGAGCGGGCTGATCTGGAGCTGCTGGGCGAGGTTGCCCGGCGCGCGGCGCTGGCGATCGACAACGCGCTCCTTTACCGCAGGGTCGACCGAGGTGAGCAGCGGCAGGCCGTCCTGGCCGCGGTCGGTCGCCTGGCGCTGAGCGGCGTGGCCCTGTCCGAGCTTTTCGAGTTCGCGGCGCGCAAGCTGGCCGACACGCTCGGCGCGCCGTATACCGAGGTCCTGGAGCTGATGCCCGGTGGCCGCCAGCTGAGGCTGGTCGCCGGCGTGGGCTGGCGCAAAGGCCGCATCGGTCGGGCTCGCGTGTCGGGTGGGCGTGGCTCACAGGCCGGCTTCACGATGTCGACGACGGAGCCCGTTGTCGTGACCGACCTGGCCACAGAGGAGCGCTTCCGACCGTCGGCGCTGGTCCGAGGCCACGGCGTGGCGAGCGGGCTGACTGTGATCATCGGCGGTACAGACAGGCCGTGGGGTGTCCTCGGCGCGCACAGCCAGCAGCCTCGCGCTTTCGCCGCGGACGATGTGGACTTCACCCAGGCGATGGCTGACACCCTCGCCTCAGCGATAGAGCGGCAGCGCAGCGAACAGGAGCTGGCCCGCGTGGCGCAGCTCGAGCAGGCCCGCGCGGCTGAGCTCAAGGCGGTCATCGAGGGCATGGGTGACGCGGTCGTGGTCTGCGACGCCAATGGCGACGTGGTGCTCGCCAATCCGGCCGCTCACGCGCTCTTCGGCCGTCGGCTGGACGGCGGCATGCGCGCCATCCTGGCCAGCTTCGCCTGGGCGGAGTCGGGCCGCTCTCCGGCGGTGGATGCGCTGACGGATGGCGTCGAGCTGCGCCTGACCCGAGGCCGCGCCGCCGGCGGCGCGGCTCGCTGGATGGAGCTGTCGGTCTACCGGGTCGCGGTCGACGGCGACGAGACGCCGGCGGACGGCGGCACGATCCTGGTGATGCGCGACATCACCGGCCTGCGCGAGGCGCGCGCCGTGCGCGACGCATTCCTGGGCATCCTGTCGCACGAGCTGCGCACTCCTGTGACGACGATCTACGGCGGCGCAGAGGTGCTCAACCGGCCGACCCTGTCGGAAGAGGTCCGAGCCGACGTGTACGCCGACATCCGCGCCGAGGCAGACCGCCTGTACCGGCTGGTCGAGAACCTGCTCGTGCTCAGCCGGGTCGAGCGCGAGGGCCTGCGCATCGAGCCCGAGCCGGTGCTGCTGCAGCGCATCCTGCCGCGAATCATCCAGGCCGAGGGAGCGCGCTGGCCGGCCGCCCGCTTCGAGCTCGATCTCGAGCCCGGGCTGCCGCCGATCGCTGCCGAGGAGACGTACCTCGAACAGGTGCTCCAGAACCTGCTCGGCAACGCGGCCAAGTACGGCGGCACGGAGATCACTGTCAAGGTCGAGGAGGGTGAGGGCGAGGTCAGCGTGCGCGTGCTCGACGACGGCAGCGGCTTCGCAGAACGCGACGCCGCCCAGCTGTTCGAGGTCTTCTACCGCTCACCGGCTGCCGCCCGCCGCGCCTCCGGGGCGGGCATCGGGCTCTTCGTCAGCAGCCAGCTGGTGCGCGCCATGGGCGGCCGGGTGTGGGCGCGCAATCGCGACGGAGGCGGTGCCGAGTTCGGCGTGGCGGTCCCGATCTTCGGCGAGTAGCTGCCTTCAGCGCGGCAGGGCCGCGTCGCGCAGCGCGACCGCGAGTCGCTCCCCGTCCGGCCGGAGCTCGTGGATCTCGAGCACCACCTCGTGGCCGCCGCCATCGGCCGGCGCGACCGTCACCAGGCCGACGTTGTTGCGCGTCGCCAGCCCACGCCGCCAGACGCGCAGCTCGCGCTCGCCCAGCCGCACGGCGGTGGTGATGACTCGATTGGCCATCGCGTGCTTGGGGCCGACCGGGGTCGAGAGGGCGGAGCTGGTCCACTGGCTGAAATGGCCGGCGCTGCGCAGGGCGCGGACGTTGAACGCGGCACCAACGTGGACATCCCCTGACAGCACGATCACCTGCCGGCGGCGCCGCTCTGACTGCCAGCCGAACAGGCGCTCCAGGAGCATAGTCCGCTGGGCAGCGAAGGCCGGCACGGACCAGCGGTCGCGGACATCGCGCCCGAAGCCGGCCTTCACACGCTCTAGGGCGGACATGATCGCCGGCGAGGCGTGGACGAGCGGCACGCTGAGGCCGATGAAGATGGTCGGCACGCCGCGCTCCGAGGCTTCGGCTAGGAAGCGATCCAGCTTCGCCCAGCCGGCGTCGCCAAGCACGCGACCGGCATGAAAATCGCGCTCGCCGCGCAGGTCGGGCACGTGGAAACCAACGTCACCGTGCCAGAAGGAATATCCGAAGGGCGAGCGCGCATCGAGCGCGCCCTCGGGGTTGCGCGCGTGCTGGTACTCGACGTACGCGGCCCGGGCGGCGCGGTAGATGCGGCCGTCAAACTCGCTCTGATCGAGCAGCGAGCCATAGCCGTCGAAGATGTCGTGGTCGTCCCACATCAGGTACGCCGGGAGGGCCTCGGCAAGCCGGCGGTAGCCGGTCTCGTTGAAGTAGCCGCGATACAGGTGGCGATAGGTGTCGAGCAGCTGCTCGTCGGTGATCGAGCGGTCCTGCGCCATGCGCTCGCGCACGCTCAGCTCTGAGACGCCGTCCGAGTAAACCTGGTCGCCCAGCCACAGCGCGAAGGCGGCGCCACGCGCCGCCAGCAGGCGATGGATGAGGGGGTAGATGCGCGCGGCCGGCTGGAGGTGGAGCGAGCCGTC
>DATMJK010000039.1:0-24005 GCA_035553915.1 Candidatus Limnocylindrales bacterium
GCCCGGCGAGGAGTCACCGATCGGCTGGCGGATGGTCAACCTCGAGCTGGTCCGCGCCGGCTTCGCGCATGCCGTCAGCTTCCCGCCGGACATCGCGTACCAGGAGGCGCTCGTCGCCGCTGAGGCCGAGGCACGCGAGGAGGGGGCCGGGCTGTGGGCGGAGGAGCCGTAGCGCTCGCGGAGGCGGATCGGCGGCTCTTTCCTGGTCGAGCGTGGCCGTAATCACCAGCGCACTGGGTAGAGGCGCTCGCCCCGAACCGATACCCACAGCAGGCCGGGCTGCTGTGGCATCGTCGCGTGTTGGTCGCCGAGAGCGCGCAGCCAGCCGACGCTGGATCCTGGCAGCAGCGCACGGAAGAAGTGCTCGTGCCCGCGCAGGAGCTCGCGGTTGCGTCGCGTGGCGCGGACGATCCACACACCGCTGACGCGGGGCAGCGTGTCGTCGCGCATCCGCGCGATGGCGTAGCGCTCGACGGCGTCAAGCCGGCGCGGCCAGTCGCGCGCGGCGGAACCGACGTCGGCGAACCAGTCCCAGATCTCGACCAGCGCGTAGTCCCTGGCGCGGCAGAGCAGGACGTCGGCGGCGCGCGATGTCCGTGCGTCGAAGTCGATGAGCTGTTCCGGCAGCGGACGCCATTCTCCGCCGCTGGCCGTGCGAATCACGAGCTCCTGGTTCCGCAGGTGGACGATGTCGCGCGGCTGGTCCGCGGCCGAGGCTCGTTCAAGGTACGCATGTAGCGGCCGGCCCACCGCGCTGGCGGCCCGGTTCATCGTCGCAAATGTCGTCCGGCCGTCCGCGCCAACCTCAAGCCTGCTCCAGGTGCTCGTCGCGATGCCCGCCCGGCCGGCGGCCTGTTCGATGGTCCAGCCGCCCGCGCGGCGCGCATCCTTGAGCATCGAGCCGACACGGCCCACGGTCTCATCCGCAGCACGATCGGCTGCGGCTTGGGCTGCGGTGCGGCGTTGTTGTCGATTGCGGCGTCCCATTCCAGCGCTATCGTCGGGATCGGCTCTAGCCAGCCACATGCCGCCCCATTACCGCCGGATTACCAGGGTCACGGCCCCGATCCACGCTTGGCGACGCCGCGGCCCGCGCCCGCGAGGCTACTTAACGCCCCTTTGACGCTTTCCCTGCGATAGCGCGGTCGGCCGCGGCCCGACGGTTTCGACGCAGGAGCAATGTCGGCTGGCAGCAAGCGCTATCCTTCGCGCGAAAACCGCAGCGAGAGGGGCTGAGGGATGCCGCTGTTCCGAACGATCGGGGCCTGGACCACGCAGCGGGGCGTGGACAATATGGCCATCGCGGTCCTCGCGACCACGATCATCGCCCTGCCGCTGATCTTGGGTGTGGGCCTTTTCTACGAGCTGGTCAGCCGGCTTGATGCCCGTCGAATGCTGAGCAGCCGTGCGCACTGGGCACTGGCCGTCGGGGTCACGATCTTCGTGATAGCGCTGGCCGCGGTGCTGTTGCTGCTGCCGCCGCCGGAGCGGGTGGCTACCGGCTGACCGAGCGGTACTTCCTCACGCCGAGCGGCACGAACACCGCCAGGATGATCCCGACCCAGATGATCGTGACCAGGATCGGCTGCTCGGCCGGCAGGCCCGAGGCCGCGAACGGGTTCGGGTTGCCCCACAGCCCGCGCAGCGACGAGGCCAGCGTCGAGACCGGGTTCCACTCGGCGATCGGGCGCAGGAAGTCTGGCAGTGTCTGCGGCGGCACGAACACGGACGAGATGAAAGTCAGCGGGAATATCGTCGTAAAGGCGACTTGCTGGCCGACCTCGACGTTGGGCACGGACAGCCCGAGCCAAACGCCGATCCACGACATCGCGTAGGTGAACAGGCCGAGCAACGCGATGCCGGCGACGAGCTCGCCTACGCCGGTGTTGACGGTCCAGCCGACGAACCAGCCCGCGCCCATAAGCACGAACAAGATGCCTGTGTTGTAGATGACGTCCGAGAAGGTCCGCCCGACGAGCACCGCCGAGCGCGCCATGGGCAGCGAGCGGAATCGGTCGATGATCCCCTTGGCCATGTCGTCCGCCATGCCGATCGCCGTCGTGGCGGAGGCAAACGCGATCGTCTGGGCGAAGACGCCGGGCATCAGGAACTCCCGGTAGTTGCCGCCGCCGGGCAGCGGGATGGCGCCGCCGAAGACGTATGCGAAGAGCAGCACGAACATGATCGACTGGAGCACGGCGAAGATCGCCAGCTCGGGGATGCGTGGCACGCGCTTGAGGTAGCGCCAGGCCAGGATCAAGCCGTCGCGGAAAGGCTGGCGCAGTGACACCGTCATGCGGCGCGGGCCTCCGGGTTGGCGTTCGCGTCGGCATCGGGCGTTGGCTCGGCTGTTCGCCCGGTGAGGGTCAGGAAGACGTCGTCGAGGGTCGGCCGGTGGAGCGCGATGTCGTCGATGTCGATGTGCTCGGTTGCAAGTTGGCGGACCAGCGACACCAGCGCGTCGGCACCGCCGTTGGTTGCCATCGACAACCGGCGCGTGTGCTCGTCGAGGTGGACGTGCGGGTCGGTCGTGTCGAGTGCCCTCATCAGCTCGGTCGCCCGCTCGACCTTGTCCGGATCGCGCACCACCACCTCGATTCGCTCTCCGCCAACCTGCCGCTTCAGCTCATCAGACGTACCGCGGGCGATGATCTTGCCGTGGTCGACGACCGCGATCAGGTCGGCCAGCTCGTCAGCCTCCTCGAGGTACTGCGTGGTCAGCAGCAGCGTCGTGCCTTCCTTGACGAGCTTGCGAATCACGTCCCACATGCCGAGCCGGCTCCTTGGGTCGAGTCCGGTCGTGGGCTCATCGAGGAATAGCAGCCGCGGCCGCCCAATCAGCGCCGACGCCAGGTCGAGCCGTCGACGCATGCCGCCCGAGAACGTCTTGACGACCCTGTCCGCAGCATCAGCGAGATCGAACTGCTCGAGCATGGTCGCGGCGCGCGCCTTCGCCTCAGCGCTCGAGAGCTGGTACAGCCGGCCGAACATCCAAAGGTTCTCGCGCGCGGTCAGGTTCTCGTCCACGGCGGCGTACTGGCCAGACAGCCCGATCAGGGAGCGGACGCGCTGCGCCTCGCGGACCACGTCATGGCCGTAGATGGTCGCCCGGCCGCTGTCCGGCTGGAGCAGCGTGGCCAGGATGCGGACGGTGGTGGTCTTGCCCGCACCGTTCGGCCCGAGCAGTCCGAGGACGGTTCCCTCGGTTACCGCCAGGTCGACGCCGTCGAGGGCCCTTATCTCATTCGATCCGCGGCGACCGCGGTAGACCTTGACCAGCCCCTCGGCACTGATGACGTCCATGCAGAGATAGACCCTCGCCTCGATCGTTCACGGCGTGACGGCCCCCGCAGCGCACACGGCTGTCCTTCGCTCCGTTGGTACCTTGCCACACTGGCCGATCTGGCGCGCTTGACGGGCCCTGAGCGCGGCAGGCACGATGGGTGCCCGTCATGAGCCAGCGCCTGTCTACCCTGCTGCTCAGCCTGGTCATGGCTCTGACCGTGCTCGTCGTCGCGCCGGTGACGGCCAGCGCCGCCAGTCCGGGGCCGCTGCCAGCCTGCCGCTACGCCGACGTGACGACACCGCGCCGCGCCTACGACGATTGGGACAAGACGCTGGTCGACACGATCTACATGGTGCCGCGCTCGTATGTGCCGCCGGGCATGGTCAGCGTCAGCCAAGCCAAGATCGGCGGCTCCGGCAGGGTGCGCAAGCTCGTCATTGCCGACCTTGCTGCGATGGCGGCGGCCGCGCGCAAGGCAGGCAATCCGATCGCCGTCCAGAGCGCCTACCGCTCGTACGCCAGCCAGGCCTCGATCTACAGAAACAACGTCCGTCGCCTTGGCACGAAGCGGGCCCGCCTGCAGAGCGCTCGACCCGGCCACTCGGAGCACCAGCTTGGCACGACGCTCGATCTCAAGGCGGCCGGCGGGAGCTTGCCCTGGGCAGGCGGCTCGTTCCACAACAGCCGCGCCGGCAAGTGGATGGCCTCGAACGGCTGGAAGTTCGGCTTCGTGATGAGCTACCCGCCCAACAGGCGTGCCAAGACCTGCTACATGTACGAGGCTTGGCACTGGCGATACATCGGGCGCGACGCCGCGGCCAAGGTCCGCGCCTCCGGCCTGACGCTGCGCGAGTGGCTCTGGCGCCAGGGCTACGGCAAGGGCTGAGCCGCGCGGCCGCTGAGCCGATCGTGCCAGGCGGCACCATAGATCGGGCCGGTCGGCCGTGGCAGGTGGGCGCTGCGCAGCTCAAACATGACGCGCGGCTCAAACATGAATTGTTTGGACCTGCTAGCGCGAGGTGTCCCGATGCTCAGGCACCAGTTCCTGCTCGCCATGGCGATTGCCCTTGCGATCCTGCTCGCCGCCGCGCCGGTCGTCAGCGGGGCGTCGACGAATGCCTGGCTCATATCGACTAAATGCACCAACTCGGGCGGCGCCTCCGGCTACGGTTACGTAACGCTGAAGGTGGGCGCAAGCGAGATTGGCAAGAGCGGGGTAAACAAGATCGTCTTCCGCATCCGCCTCATCCGCAGCAAGACGAGGTCCGGCGCCGGCATCGTCGCAGCACAGACAAGCAATTCGTCTCGCTACTTCCCGAACACGGCTAGGAACCACAGCTACACGAATTCCTCGCGCGCGAACCTCGACCGTCTTCACAGGTCCTACTACTACCGTCTCGAGACAGTCGTTCAATTCTGGAGGACTGACGGGCCGGACAAGATCCTGCGCAAGATCAAGATCGTCGGCAAGTCCTGCTGACTCGCGGCCGCTGGCAGGTGGCATCGTCTTGAGGATCTGACGCTGCGCGAGTGTCGCACCAGCGCCGCCCCCAGTCGCCGGTGCCGACGTGGATGAAGCGCAGCGGCGTCACCCGGGTGGCAGCGTCCGGATCGGGTGGCCGGCGGCCTCCCCCGGCGTGCGGTGCAGGTGGCCGGCCCGGCCGTCGGGCACGAGCGCGCCCTCGAACCAGAACATCTCGAGGACCGCGTCGATGGCCAGGATGTCGTGCACGAGCCCGGTGTTGGTGCAGACGATGTCGCCCGGGCCAACGATGTAGCGCTCGTCGCCGACGCTGACCAGCGCCCGGCCGCCGTAGACCAGCCAGTACTCATCACAGTCGTGGTAGTGCGGGTCGAAGGTCTGGCCCGGCCGCAGCTGGGCCGAGCCTGCGGAGGTGACGTCGCTCCACTCAGGCCGCTCGTCTGGCTCCATCCGCCGGTAGACGCTCATCGGCAGGCAGCGTAGCCCAGTCGGCCGCGCCGCGGGTGGCATCATCAGGCAGCAATGACCACCGGCATGATCGTCACCGTCACCGGGCTGCTCGACCCCGCCGACCTCGGCCCGACCGACGCCCACGAGCATCTCTTCCTCGACACGCCTGCCCAGCCGGGTGAGGGCTTCGCGGACATCGACCACGCCGAAGCGGAGGTAGAGGAAGGCGCAGCGACCGGCCTGCGGGGGATCGTCGAGCTGACCCCGATCGGGTTGGGCCGACAGCCGCGGCTGCTGCGCCAGGTCGCTGAGTCGACCGGTGTGGCGATCATCGCCGCCAGCGGCTTCCATCGTGACGCGCACTACCGGCCCGGCGATTGGGTGCTCGAGGCGGCCGCAGAGGAGCTGGCGGAGCGCATCGTCGACGAGCTGCGTGAAGGCATGGACGGGACCGGGGTCAGGGCGGGCGTGATCAAGGGCGGAGCGTCGCTCGACGAGATCAGCTCTGCCGAGGAGCGCCGGCTGCGGGCCATCGCGCGTGCCAGCCGCGCCACGGGCGCACCGATGGTCGTCCACACAGAGGCCGCCACCTGCGCCCACGAGATCGTTGCGCTGCTGCTCGAGGGAGGCGCGGCCGCGGATCGGATCACGCTGGCGCACATGGACCGCAACATGGACGAGGCCCTCCACGCCGACCTGGTGGCGCGCGGCGTCAGCCTCGTGTACGACACGATCGGGCGTGAGAAGTACGCCACTGACGACGCTCGGCTCGACTTCATCGAGCGGATGGTCGGCGCCGGCCATGGCGCCAGCCTGATGCTCGGGCTCGACCTTGGCCGGCGCGGCTATCACCGCGCGTGGGGCGGCGAGCCCGGGCTGCGCCACCTGCTCGGCGGGTTCGTGCCGCGGCTGCGCGAGCGGATCGGCGACGGCCCGACGGACCAGCTGCTGATCGGCAACCCGCGGAGGCTGCTGGCGTGGGCCTGAGCGATCGGTATGACGTCCTCGTCGTGGGCGCGGGATCGGCCGGCTCGTCGGCGGCCATCTCAGCGGCACGCAGCGGCGCGCGCACGCTGCTCGTCGATCGGCTGGCCTTCATGGGCGGCACCTCGACCGCCGTGCTCGACACGTTCTACGCCTTCTACACGCCTGGCGATACGCCGCGGCGCGTGGTCGGCGGGCTTGGCTGGGAGGTCGTCGAGCGGCTCGCCGCCGAAGGTGTCTGCTTCGAGCGGCCGAACACCTATGGCGCGGGTACTGGCGTGACCTACGATCAGGAGACGCTCAAGCTGGTCTGGGAGCGGCTGGCTACCGAGGCCGGGGTCGAGCTGCTGCTCCACACCTGGGCGACCGGCGTGCGGCTGGCGGCTGGCCGCGTCAGCGCGCTGCGCGTCTGGAACAAGGGCGGTGAGCGCTGGTTCGAGGCCGCCGCGTTCGTCGATGCGTCGGGCGACGCCGACCTGTGCGCGCTCGCCGGCGTGCCCTACGAGGACATGCACACAAGCGGCCAGGTCCAATCCCTGTCGACGCTGTTCCGGCTCGCGAACGTGGACGTCGCGCGCGCCGCCGGGACGGCCAAGAACGAGCTGTGGGCGCTGATGCGTGAGGCGGCCGCAAGCGGCGAGTACCAGCTGCCGCGCTTGGAGGGCTCGTGGCACCGGACCCCGTTCGATGGCGTGGTGATGGTCCACATGACGCGCATCCCGCGCGTCGACGCGACCGATCCTCTGGCGCTGACCAATGCCGAGCTCGAGGGGCGCCGGCAGGTGCGCGAGTACCACCGTTTCCTGCGCGATCGAGTGCCGGGTTTCGAGCGCTCGGTGGTGGTGGGGACGAGCCCGTCGATCGGCGTGCGCGAGAGCCGGCGGGTGATCGGGGAGTACCAGCTGACCCGCGAGGACGTCCTGACTGCCCGCCGCTTCGACGACGAGATCGCGCTGTGCGGCGCGCCGATCGAGGATCACGGTTCCGCTGGCGGCACCGAGTGGCGCTACGTTGAGGACGGCGGCGTGTACGGCATCCCGTACCGCTGCCTGCTACCGAACGGCGTCGAGGGACTGCTGGTCGCCGGCCGCTGCTTCAGTGCTACGCACGACGCTCACGCCTCGGCGCGCTCGATGGCGACGTGCATGGCAATGGGCCAGGCCGCCGGCACGGCGGCAGCGATGGCCGCCGACGGCGGGATCACGCCGCGGGAGGTGCGGGCCGAGGAGCTGCGCGCCCGGCTGAGGGTTGACCGGGCCCTGCTCGAGCCGCTTCCCGCCCCAACGGCGGTGGGCGCGTGATCGTCGAGGGACTTCGTACCGGCGCGGTGCCGGAGCAGATCCGCCGCCGCCGGCTGATCGTCGTTCTGCGTCGGGTGGAGCCGCGCGCGCGGCTTGTGGCGCTGGTCAAGGAGCTCGCCGAGGCCGGCGCGGGCATCTTCGAGGTCACCTTCGACGCGCCTTCAGCGGCGGATGATCTGCGCGCCCTGCGCGACGAGCTGGGCCCGGAGGTGCTCATCGGCGCCGGCACGCTGCTCGACGACCAGGTGCTGAGGCAGGCCATCGATGCCGGTGCCGACTTCGGCGTCTCGCCGGTGCTCGATGTGGCGCTGCTCCAGCGTGCAACCGAGGCGCAGCTGCCCTTCATCCCGGGCGCCTTCTCGCCGACCGAGATCCGCGCCGCCTGGTTCGCCGGGGCGACGTTCGTCAAGCTCTTTCCCGCGTCAGCCGCCGGTCCCCAGATGGTGCGCGAGCTGCGCGGCCCGCTGCCTGAGATCGAGATCATCCCGACCGGCGGTATCGACGCCTCGAACGCGGGGGCGTTCCTCGATGCCGGGGCGGCGGCGGTGGGCATCGGCTCGGCGCTCCTGCGCGCGTCAACGGTGGAGCGGCGGGACCTCGTCGCGCGGCTGGCACGGCCATGAGCAGCGCGCGCTTCGCCGGCAAGGTGGCGCTGGTCACCGGCTCGACCGGCATCGGCGCCGCGGCCGCGCGGGCGCTGGCGGCGGAAGGCGCATCGGTCTTCGTCGTATCGCGGACGGCGGATCATGCGCGCGAGCTCGCGGAGACGATCCCCGGTGCTCGCTGGCAGGCCGCCGACCTGGCACACGAGGAGGCCGCCGAATCGGCTGTCCGCGGCTGCGTCGACGCATTCGGCCGGCTCGACTGCCTGTTCAACGTTGCCGGCATCAGCGGCCGGAGGTTCGGTGACGGCCCCGTGCACGAGCTCGCCGCCGAGGGCTGGGACACGGTCATGGCGGCCAACCTGCGCTCGATGTTCCTCGTCACCCGGGCGACCGTGCGCCAGATGCTGGCCCAGGGCGGCGGCGCGGTCCTGAACATGTCGAGCATCCTCGCCGACCACCCCTCGGCGCCGCTCTTCTCGACCCACGCCTATGCCGCCAGCAAGGGCGCGATCAACGCTTTCTCGCTGGCCGTGGCCGCCCACTATGCGCGCGACGGCATCCGGGTCAACGTCATCGCGCCGGCGCTGGTGGCGACGCCGATGAGCCAGCGCACGCAGCAGGACCCCGAGATCCTCGACTACGTGCGCCGCCGCCAGCCGCTGGCCGCTGGCCCACTCACCGCCGAGGACCTGGTCGGGACGGTCCTCTACCTGCTCAGCGACGACTCGCGGATGGTGACCGGCCAAGTCCTGGCCGTCGACGCCGGCTGGAGTATCGGTGGCGGGTAGGACGCCGCGGCGTGGGCGCGGGCGTGGGCGTGGGCGTGGGCATGGGCGTCCATATCGCCACTATCTTTGGCAGACGCGTTGACCATTGGCGCGGGCGTGCCCGGATGGCTACGCGGCAGCTGCTGGCGACCCGATTCCGCCTGCACCAAGCGCCCCCGCCGTGCCGCTCCGGCTGCCGGGCCGGCCACGACCGAGGATCAGCACCATCTCCAAAGATAGTGGTGATCAGGCGGCCGTGACCTCGGCGGCGACCGACGGCCGGCTGGGCTAGGCCAGCCACTCCCCGGCGATCATCACCCGCTGCACGCCCAGCGCGGCGTCCAGCTCGATGACGTCGGCGCGCTGGCCCACGGCCAGGCGGCCGCGATCGGTCACGCCGAGCAGCGCCAGCGGGTTGCGCGTTGCCGCCGCCACGGCGCGCCACAGCGGCACGCCCTCAGCGACCAGGTGGCGCACGGCCTCGTCGAGCGCGATCAGCGAGCCGGCCAGGGCGCCGCCGGCGACGAGCGCGGCGCGGCCGTCCGCTACTGCCACCTCCAGGCCCCCCAGCGTGGCTCGGCGGACGTCGGTGCCACCGAGGAGGGTGCCGTCGCTGACCAGCAGCAGCCGATCGGGCGGTTTCGTGCGCAGGATGATCGGCCACAGGGCCGCGTCGACGTGGTGGCGGTCGGCGATCAGCTCGACGTAGGCCTCATCGGTGGTCAGCGCAGCGACTGCCAGTCCGGGCGAGCGGTGGTCGACGCCGCTCATCGCGTTGAACAGGTGGGTCGTGCTGCGCGCGCCGGCGGCGTAGCCGGCGCGCGCCTGGGCCAGGGTTGCGGCCGAGTGGCCGGCAGAGACCACCACCCCACGCTCAGCCAGCCAGCGGATCATGGCGGGCGCGCCGGCCACCTCCGGGGCGACCGTGATCAGGCGCAGGTCGGGCAGCATCGGCGCGAAGAGGGTAGGGAAGTCGGCATCGGCCGGTGCGCGCAGGTGGGTCGGGTCGTGGGCGCCGCGTCGCTCGGGCGCCAGGAACGGACCCTCGAGGTTAAGCCCGAGCGGCTGCGCGCCGTCAGCCGGCGCCCGCGGTCGCCACTCGCGCACCTGCTCACCGAAGCGCGCCAACGCGTCTAGCGGTGCGGTCACGCCCGTCGGCAGGAACGACGTCACGCCGCGGCGCGCCAGCGCGCGGGCCATGCCGTCGAGCTGTTCGGGCCCGGCCATCGCGTCGTAGCCGCCGAAGCCGTGAACGTGGACGTCGCACAGGCCCGGGCTGATGAACGGAGCGTCGGGCGGCACCGCCGCCGGCTCGACCGCCACGATGACTCCGTCCGCGATGCCCAGCCTCCCACCGACGACTTCCTCGTCGAGCACCAGCCGGCCGGCGACCTCGATCATCGAGCGACCATCTCGGCGCCGTGCACCGCCGCCCCGATCGCGCCGGCGCGCGTGCCCAGCTCAGCAGTTCGGATGGCGACGCGCTCCAACTCGGTCACGTGCACGCGCCGCGCGATCTCTTCGCGCATCGGGCCGAACAGCCAGTCGCCGGCGGCCGCGACCCCGCCGCCCAGGACGACGACGTCAGGCGTGATCAGGGTGATCAGGTTTGCCACGCCGATGCCCAGGTAGCGGCCCACCCGCGCCAGCCCCTCGCGCGCCCGCGCGTCGCCCGCGCGGGCGCGCTCGAATGCCTCCTCGGGGGTGCGCGTGCCGCACACCTCGGCCAGCCGATCGGCGCGAGCGAAGGCCTCGAGGCAGCCGTTGTTGCCGCAGTTGCACGAGGGGCCGTCAGGGTCGATGGTCTGGTGGCCGACCTCTCCGGCCGTGCCGTCGTGGCCCTGGTGCACCCGCCCGCCGACGGCGATCACGCCGCCAACCCCGGTGCCCAGCGTGAGCCCGACCATCGACTCGGCCCCGCGCCCGGCGCCGAGGCGCAGCTCCGCCAGACCGAAGGCGCGCGCGTCGTTGACCAGGAACGTGGGGACCCCGATCCGGGCGCTCATCGGCCCGGCGACGGGCAGCCCCTCCCACTGAGCGGGGTCGGGCATGTTGATGATGTCGCGCGTCCGGCCGTCCTGCGGGTAGTACAGCCCAGGCACGCCGACGCCGCAGGATGCGACGCCCGGCCAGGCGGCCATCCGTTGGGCCGCAGTGCGCGCCATCAGCTCCACGACGGCGTTCGCGCCGCGCTCGGCATCAGTCGGCAGCTGGCCCTCGTCGAGTACCCGCCAGTCATCGGCAGCGTCCGTGGCCGCGCGCTCGACCACCGCCCACTTGAGGTTGGTCACGCCGAGATCGAGCCCGACGTGGCGGGTCGGGCCTTCCGCCCGCGCCATCAGCCACTCTCGGTGATGCGCGTGTAGGCCGCAGCAACAGCCAGGATGATCGCGCCGTAGATGATCTGGCGGACCGCCTCCTGGGCCACGCCGACGAAGCCGAGCATCGGCATGGCGACGGTCAGCAGCGTTGTCAGGACGCCCAGGATCAGCGCTCCGACGATGCTGCCGCCATAGCCACCTCGGCCGCCGAAGATCGACGTGCCGCCGATGACCGCCGCTGCCACCGAGGGCAGCAGGTAGTTGTTGACCAGCTGCGTGCTGGCCGTGTTGAGCGCACCGGCGAAGAGCAGGCCGGCCACGGCGGCCAGCACGGCTGACAGCACGTACAGCGTGATCAGCACCTGCCACACGCGCACGCCCGAAAGCCGGGCGGCCATCTCGTTGTCGCCGATCGCGTACAGCAGCCGGCCGAAGCCGGTCCGACGCAAGATCAGCAGGATGATCACTGCCAGCGGGACGAACAGCAGCAGGCTGTGAGGCAGGAAGCCGAACGCGTTCTGCTGGCCCAGCCAGAGCATCTCTGCCGGGACGCGCACGCCGGTCGCGACCATGGTGATGAAATAGACCGTCGCCAGGCCGCTCACGACCAGGATCATGGCCAGCGTCATGATCAGCGGGTGGACGCGGAAGACGCCAATGCCGATGCCGTTGACCAGCCCAACGAGCGCTGCTGCTCCGAGGGCAACAGCAATCGCGATCCACGGTCCGTGGATGGGGGCCTGGGTGGCCATCACGTAGGCCGCCATGGAGGCCACGGCCCCAACTGAAAGGTCGATGCCGCCAGTAAGCATGGCCAGTGTCTGGCAGGCGGCCAGGATCGCCAGCGGGATGGCGAACCTGATCCAGCTCGCCACCCAGCCCTCGTTGATGATCCCTGGCCGGACCATGTGCAGCGTCGCGATCAGCACCGCGAGCAGCACGAGCAGCGGGATGAGCGGCCGATCGCGGAGCCATAGCCGAGCCTCGCGCAGCGCGCTCTGCCGCTCGACGGCGGTCGTCGCCGCGCTCACGCTGCGGCTCTCCGTTGGCGCAGAGTGACGTAGGCCCCGAACATCACCACCAGCACCATGATCCCGCCCTGGATCACCTCGGCCCAGTTCGGGTCGACGCCCAGGAACAGCAGGTCGGCACGGATCAGGGCCAGGATGTAGACGGCCACGATCGGCCCGAGCAGGCCTCCCCGGCCGCCGGCCAGGCTGACTCCGCCGAGCACGACCGCAGCGACGCTAAGCAGCAGGTAAGGGCCGGCGATCGGCTGGCCGATGCCGGTGCTCGCAGTAAGTGCCAGGCCACCGGCCGCGGCGAAGAAGCCGGTCAGCGCGTACGCGGCGATGCGCGTCCGGCCGACGGCCACGCCGCTCCGGAACGCGGCCAGGCGGTTGCTGCCGACGGCGTACAGCGAGAGCCCGAGCTTCGACCGGCGCAGCGGCAGCCAGACGACGCCGACCACGATTGCGAGGACCAGCAGCGCGCGGGGCAGGAAGTCGACGAAGAGCGAGCCGGTGATCAGCTCGCGCAGCCAGGGCGTGACCGTGCCGCCGGGGCGGCCGAGCACGAGCAGCGCCGCGCCGGCCCAGACGAACAGCATCGCCAGCGTGACCACGATGTCTGGCACGCGGGTGAACACGATCAGGCTGCCGTTGATGACACCAACGACCAGGCCCAGCAGCAGCACGACCACGACGACGCCGACCGACAGCTCCGGGCTGGCGCCCACGAATAGCGACGCAGCGGTCACGTTGGCCAGTGCCATCACCGAGCCGATTGAGAGGTCGATGCCGCCGGAGATGACGACGATCGCCTGGCCGACTGCGGCCAGCGCCACCGGCAGCGTGCCCAGCGCGAGGCCCTGCAGGGCAGTTGGGCCGTAGCTCGGGTTGATCACCCGGGTCAGCACGAGCAGCACGATGACCAGCACGAACAGGCCGAGTGTCCAGGCGTCGCTGCCCAGCAGCCGCCCGATGGCCGAGCGAAGCGGCACGTCCTTGAGTGCGCCGGCCACGCGCACCGAGCGGCTCATGCGCCGGCCTCGCGGTGGGCGGCCGCTGCGGCAAGCTCCTCGGGCGACTTGGCGCCGCGGGGCAGGCCATGGGCAGCACGCAGCAGAGCGGCCTCGTCTGCCTCGCTGGCCGGCATCTCCTCGACCACCCGGCCGCCGTAGATGACAACCGTCCGGTCGCAAACGCGCGGGATCTCGTCCAGCTCGGACGTGTACAGCAGCACTGCCGCGCCGGCCGCGGCCAGTTCGCGCAGCAGCGCGTAGATCTGGCGCTTGGTGCGGATGTCGATGCCGCGCGTCGGGTCGAAGCAGAGCAGCGTCTCGAGTCCGCCGACGAGCCAGCGTGCAATCGTCACCTTCTGCTGGTTGCCGCCCGACAGGCGCTGCACCTCTGCCTGGGCGCGGGTGTCGATCTGCAGCCGCTCTATCGCCCGGCCGACCAGCTGGCGCTCGCGACGCATCTGGATCGGGCCCCAGTGACGGATTCCAGCCGACATCGGCAAGGCCACGTTCTCGCGCACCGAGCGCTGAGCCAGCAGGGCGGTCGCTCGGTCGGCCGGCACCAGCACCATGCCTCGCGCGATCGCGTCGGCTGGGTGCCGGAAGCGCATCGGCTGGCCGTCGATCAGCAGGTCGCCACCGCCCGGCCGGCGCCCACCGCTGAGCACGTCGAACAGCTCATCCTGGCCCTGGCCCTCCAGCGCGGCAAGGCCGAGCACCTCGCCCGCATGCAGGTCGAACGAAACGTCGGTCAGGCGCGTGCCGGCACGCAGGTTGCGCACCGATAGCCGCGCCGGCTGATAGTCGGTGACTGCGCGGGTGGCTGCTTCGACGCTTGTTGAGCCGGCCTCGGCAACGGCCTCGCCCGGAGCGTAGTCATCCGTCCCGAGCATGAGCTCGACGATCCTGTCCTCGGCGCCGGGGCCCATCTCCACGACGCCAACGGTCTCGCCGTCGCGCAGCACCGTTGCCCGGTCGCACAGGGCGGTGATCTCGAGCAGCCGGTGCGAGATGAAGATCACCGAGCGGCCATCGCCGCGCTGCTTGGCTACGACGTCGAGCACCCGCTCGGTCAAGTCGGCGGGCAGGGCGGCTGTCATCTCGTCCAGCAGCAGCACGTCGGGCTTGCCGGCCAGCGCGCGTCCGAGGTCGATGACGCGCAGCGTGGCAAGCGGCAGGTCGCGCGCGTAGGCGTCCAGGTTGAGGCCATTCATGCCCAGCTCGAGCATCTGCTGTCGGAAAAGCTCGAGCGGCGTGTCGGTCAGGCGCAAGTTCTGGGCGACGGTCAGGTCGGGCACGATCGACGGCTCCTGGTAAACCGAGACCATGCCTTTCCGGCGTGCCTCCGCCGGCGACGGCACCGCGCCCTGTTGCCCGCGCAGCCGGATCGTGCCGGAGTCGGGGTGCACGGCGCCGGTCAGGATCTTGACCAACGTGCTCTTGCCGGCGCCGTTGGCACCCATCAGCGCGTGCACCTCGCCGGGGCGCACGGACAGCGAAGCGTTGCGCAGCGCGACGACCGCGCCGTAGCGCTTGGTAACGCCGACGGCACTGAGCAGCGCTTCCTCCGGCGCGTCAGACGGCGGAGCCTCGAGCAGGGCGGGTGAGCCTTCCAAGGTCGTGATTGTGGACCTCAGTGATATGGGTGAGGTGCCGGGGCAGCAGCCCCGGCACCTCTTTGCTCGCTACGTGAACAGGTCCCAGCTACGGGCCCGTGCAGGCGAGGATCTGGTCCTTGGTGTAGGTCGTCCAGCCTTCGATGTGGATGCCCAGCGGCCAAGTCGGATCGATATCCGGGTCATTGGCCTCCTGAAGCTTGGCGCGACCGGCGTCGGTCGTGTTGTCCCACACCTCGGGGTTGACCAGCACCGCGCGATCCGACGGCCCCTGGCCTTTGAGGATCTGCAGGGCCAGCGCGACGCCCGCACCACCGACCGAGGCCGGATTGGTGACGGCCGCGCCGGTGACGCCCTCGTCCTGCATCTCGATGAGCTGCTGGACGAAGCCGGCGTTGTCCGCGCCCACGACTGGCACCATCTTGGCATTGGCTGCGCGCAGGGCGTCAACGATCACATTGTCGATGCCCGACGTCCAGATGCCATCGTAGTTCTGGCCGGTGGCGAGGAAGGCGTTCAGCTGCTGCACGCCGGTGTCCTGGCTCCAGCCGGTCCAATCCTCGTGGACGATGTTGATGTCCGGGTGCTCTCCGAGCGCGCGGCGGAAGCCGCGGTCGCGGTCGTCGTCAGCCGTGGCACCAGCGGCGCCGCGCATGTAGACCACGTCACCTGAGCCGCCCATCTGTTCGAACAGCCACTTGGCACCCAGGTACCCGTACTCCTCCTGGTTGTTGGCCATCAGGTACGCGTCCTCGAGCGTGACCGCCTGGTCGACGGCGACGACGACGATGCCCGCGTCGATGGCCTCCTGGAGAGCGGCATTGACCGCGTCAGCGCCGGCAGGGTTGACGATGATCGCGTCGACATCAGCGGCAATGAGGCTGCGAAGGTCTTCCAGCTGGCCTGCTGGATCGGTGTTGCGGTGCGCGACGCGCAGCTCGGAGACCTCGCCCGAGGCCAGCGCCTGCGCGCGGATCGAGCAGATCATCTCCTCTCGCCAGCCATTGCCGGCGATGGTGTTGCTGACGCCGATGCGGTAGCCCTCGCCGGCAGGGGTGCCGGCGGGACTCCCGGCGGGGGTCGCGCCCGGCGTGGTGCCGGGACCCGCGCACGCTGCGGCCAGCATCATGGCCGCGAGGGCCACGCCGACCGTCTTGAACTTGGTCATTCGCTGAGTTCCTCCTCGTGAATTTGATGAAACGCGCCAGAGAGTGTGCTCCAGTTTCGTCACTCACCTCCTTGCTGGCCGATGGCACGGGCGATCCGTCGCGCGTGCTCTCGGTAGGCCTGATCGAAAAGCTCCCGCGACCGCCGCTCACCCACGACTGCGCCGCGGGTGATGACGGGGGGCATGGCGTCGCGCTCAACGAGCAGCTGAGCGACGCGCACCTTTATCTGGTTGACGATTGCCACCGCGGCCAGGGTCGATCCCGGCCCGACCGGCGTCTCCAGCCCCTCTATCTCAATCATCGCATCAGCGACCGGAGTGCACAGATCGAGCACGAGATCAGCCTCGTCCATCAATCGCCCACCGGCAGCGGGCTCCGGCTCAGCTGAGCGCGACTGGGCGACCGAGGTGACGGCGATCACTCGAAGGCCGCGCGACCGCGCGCCGCGGGCCATCTCGACGGGCACCGCGGTCAGGCCGCTGGCGCTGAAGACGACCATCACGTCTCTTGGCCCAAAAGAGAAGTTGGACAGGATCACCTCGGCCAGGCCGGGCATGCGCTCGATGGCCATCGCCTGGCGCTGGCCGTTCGTGCCAACGACCTGAGTGTGGAAGGTCATGGATAGTTCGACCATCGGGTTGAAGCCCGGATAGGACCCGTAGCGCGGGAACATCTCCTCGACCGGGATGCGCGAGTGGCCCGTGCCGAACAGGTGGACCAGACCGCCGGCGGCGATCGCGTCGGCGCACCACCGGCTGGCCTGCTCGATCTGCTCGGGCTGGCTCGACTCGACGCGCTCGAGCAGCGCGTGGGCGGCGGCAAACCATGAGGCGCGGCGTGTGGCGGCCATCGTCATGCCGCCACCGGTGCAGGCTCGACGACGACGTCCTCCCAGCGGCAACTGCGCATCGACCGATATGCGGCATCGATCGTCGCGTTGACAAGCAGGCCGTCATGGAACGTCTCACGCGGCAGGACGCCGGCGCGCAGCGTGCCGACCATGTGGGCCATCATCTCGTCGTGTCCATGGGCGTACGTCTCGTTGGTCACCGGGAAGACCCAGCCCGTGTCCGAGTCGGCCTTCTCGCCGAGATAGCCGGCCGGCTGCTCGATGAAGGCGCGCAGGTTCGTCGAGGCGATGTCGCTGATCAGCCGCCCGGCCGCGCCATTGACCTCGAAGCGGCCTTCGAGCCCGCCCTTGGACGACCACGAGTTGTCGATCGTGGCCAGCCGGCCGTCGGCGAAGCGGACGAGCATGACCGCGTTGTCCTCGCCGGTCGTGCGATTGCCGTGGACGAGCGTGTCACCCCAGGCGACGACCTCCTTCACCGGCACGTCCTTGCCGAACAGGTAGCGCGCCGCCTCGACGCCGTGCGAGCCCATGTCGAGCAGCGCGCCGCCGCCGGCCAGCTCGGCATCCCAGAAGTGCGCCGCGTGCGGACCGGAGTGACCCTCGCGGGCGCGGATGGTGACCGGCCGACCGATTGCGCCGGCCTCGATCATCGCGCGCATGCGCATGATCTCGCTGTTGAAGACGACGTTCTCGAGATAGCCGTGCCAGACGCCGGCGCGCTCGACGGCGGCGAGCATCTCGGCCGCCTCGGCAGCGTTGCGGCCGAGCGGTTTGGTGCAGGCGACGGCCTTGCCGTGGCCGGCAGCGGAGCGAACAGCCTCGAGGTGGAGCTGATTGGGCAGCGAGACGACTACCAGCTCCACCCCGGGGTCGGCGCAGACGGCGTCGATCGAGTCGAGCGCACGCGAGCCGAAGCGCGCCGCGAAGCGCTCGCGCCGCGCCGCCCCCTGGCCGTAGTTGGCGACCACGGCCGCATCGGCGACGTGGCGCAGCCCAAGCGTGTGAAACTCGCCGATGAAGCCCGACCCGAGCATGCCGATACCGAGCTGCCCAGCCACGCTAGTACGCGCCCTCGCCGGCGGCCATCGCCTCCGTCGCCGGGGCGGTGCCCTCAGCGCCGGCCTTGCGGGCGCGGAAGTCGTCGAGGATCGTCTTGGTCGCCGTGGCCCCGACGCGCGTCACGCCGATCTCCATCACGGCCAGCAGCGCGTCGAGCGTGCGCACGCCGCCGGCGGCCTTGACCTGGACCCTGTCCGAGACGCTGGCGCGCATCAGCCGCAGGTCGTCGTGCGTTGCACCGCTGGGCGCGAAGCCGGTCGAGGTCTTGACGAAGTCGGCGCCGGCGGCCTCTGACAGGCGGCAGGCACGGACCTTCTCGTCGTCGGTCAGGTACGCGTTCTCGAAGATCACTTTGACGATTGCGCCTTCGGCGTGCGCCAGCTCGCAGATGGCGGCGATGTCGGCCTGGACGTCAGCGTCACGGCCGGACTTCAGGGCACCGATGTTGATCACCATGTCCAGCTCGCGCGCGCCCTCGGCCAGCGCCTTGCGCGCCTCGAAGGACTTGACCTCGGTCAGGTGTGAGCCGTGCGGGAAGCCAATGACAGTGCCCACCAGCACGTCACTGCCCTCGATCAGCGAGCGCACGCGGGCCACGTCCGTCGGCCGGGCGGTCACCGAAGCGACGTCGTACTCGACCGCCAGCGCGCAGTTCTGCTCGATGAAGTCGTCCGCCAGCTCCGGCCGCAGCAGCGAGTGGTCGATCGTCTTGCTGACGTCGCGGTAGGCCAGGCGGTCGAGCAGGGCGTCGGTCATGAGGACTCCTTGGGGATGTACGTCCGGAGCACGTTGCGGGCGAGCAGGAAGCCGCGCTTGACGAGCTCGTCGGTGCCTTCGAACTTGCGGTCCTCGTGCTCGATCGCCACGTCGCCGTCGTAGCCCACGCGGTACAGGGCAGAGAAGATCTCGCCCCAGTTGGCGTCACCCAGGCCGGGCAGGCGCGGGATCTGCCAGCCGATGCCGCCCGACAGCGTGCCGCGCTCGTAGAGCCCGTCGCGATCGATCTGCACGTCCTTGGCCTGCATGTGCAGGATGTGCTGGGCGAACTCAGAGATGAAGCGCGGCTGGTCGATCATCAGCCAGACGAGGTGAGAGGGATCGTAGTTGAGCCCGATCGTGCCGCCCCACTGCTCGATGATCCGGCGCCAGATGTAGGGCGACCAGGCGATGTTGTTGCCCGCCGGCCACTCGTCATGGCTGAAGATCATCGGGCAGTTCTCGATGGTCACCTTGACGCCGTTGTCCTGGGCGTGGCGGACGATCTCCGGCCAGACGCGCAGCGCGTCCTGCCAGTTCTCGTCGAGGTTCTTCTTTGGGTCGCCGCCCATGAACGTGTTCATGAATGGCACGCCCATCCTGCGGCAGGCCTCGATGACCAGCTTGATGTGGTCGATCGCCGCACGTCGGCTGGCCTCGTCCGGGTGGAGCGGGTTGGGATAGAAGCCCAGGCCGGAGATGGCCAGCCCCTTGCCGGCGATCTCGTCGACGATCTCCTTCGCCTGGCCGTCCGACAGGTTGGCGACGTCGATGTGTGACGTGCCGGCGTAGCGCCGCGTGGTGCCGGTGGTGTGCGGCCAGCAGGCGACCTCGAGGCTGTCGAAGTCGTTGGCCGCCGCCCAATCGGCGACATCCATCAGCGGTGTCTCCGGGAAGGGCGCGGTCAGGAAACCGAGTCTCACGCGTGAGCCTCCTCGACTGCTGCGGGTCGGGATGGGGCGGCGTCTGGGGCAGCCGCCCTCCCGTCGGGTGGGACGACCTGGGCGCGGTCGACCCTGATCCATTGGCCGGCTCGCGCGCTGGCCGCAACGGCGTCGCCGATCAGCGCCTCCTCGTGGCCATCGGCGAAGGTCGCATACGGCGGGGCGTCGCTCATCGCACCGGCGGCGACATCGGCGTAGACGGCTCGAAACAGCGCGGCGAAGGTGTCGGCGAAGCCCTCGACATGGCCACCGGGCAGGGTCGCGGCACGTACGCCGGCGGCGTTCATCAACGCCGGATTGCGGATGAGCAGCTCGTTCGGTCGGTCGCGGTGGCCCAGCCAGAGCTGGTCGGGCTGCTCCGAATCCCAGGCCGCGGCCCCGCTGGCGCCATCAATCTCATACTGGAGTGAGTTCTTGCGGCCGGCGCTGACCTGGCTGATGGCGACCACGCCGCGCGCGCCGTTCTCGTAGCGCAGCATGATCGTCGCCACGTCCTCGGTCGCGATGCGCCGCTCGATCGTCTCCGTGGCGCGCTCCAGGCTGAACGTCTCGACCGGCCCTGACGGCTGGCGTCGCACGTTGACGAAGGTTGCGAGGTCGGCCATCACCTCCGTCACGCGCAGACCGCCGACGAAGCTGGTCAGGTCGAGCCAGTGCGAGCCGATGTCGCCGACGGCGCGGAGGATGCCGCCGAACTCCGGCTCGAGGCGCCAGTTCCAATCCGTCTCGAGCAGCAGCCAGTCCTGGAAGTAACGGCCGCTGACCAGCCGCACGTCGCCGACAGCGCCTTCGGCGATCGCCTGCCGGAGGTGCTGGTTGAGCGGGTAGAAGCGGATGTTGAAGTTGACCGCGCAGACGCTGCCCGAGGCCCGCGCCAGCCGGACCAGCTCGCCGGTCTGCCGCGAGTCCATGGCCAGCGGCTTCTCGCAGATGACGTGCCGGCCGGCGGCGAGGATCTGGCGGACCTGGTCGTAGTGAAGGTGGTTGGGCGAGGTGACGTGGACCAGCTCGACCCCGCTGTCGTCCAGCAGCTCGTCCAGCGAGCCGTAGCCGCGCGGCACGCCCAATCGCGCGGCGCGCGCCTGCGCGCGCTCCGGACTTGATCCGAGCAGGCCGCGAACGGGCACGCCAATCCGGCGCAGCGCCTCAACGTGGACCGTGCCGATGAACCCGCTGCCGATTACCGCAGCGCCGATCTCGCTGGCTGACCGCATGTGGTCGGGACCTCCTCCGGCACGCGCACGTTGTGCCATTGCTGGGCTGACGGGGCGCTGTGCGGCCTTTTCATGGTACTTCCGCATGTCAAGGACAAAAGTGTGTTGATCAGCGTCCTTAGGCCGTTATAGTCGGGCCATGGCGATTGCCGACAGCAGGCCCGCCGCCGCACTCGCCGAGGAATCCCTCGACGCCCTGGTGGTCGTGCTCGACGAGATTCGGCTCGGCCGCTCGCGCTCGCGCAGCGAGCTGATTGCCCGCACCGGGCTCGGCCGGGCGGTGGTCACCCAGCGCGTAGCCGAGCTGATCGAGCGCGGGCTGGTGCTCGAGGCCGGGCCGGGCATGTCGAGTGGCGGCCGGCCGCCGCGCCAGCTGGCCTTCCATGCTGCTGCCGGCCACGTGCTCGTAGCCGACCTGGGCGCGACGAGCATCGACGTGGCCGTGACCAGCCTCGACGGGTCCATCCTTGCCCATCGCGACGAGCCGGCTGATATCGCCGCCGGGCCGGAGGCGTGCCTGTCGCGGGTGGACGAGCTGTGGGCCGAGCTGCTGCGCTCCGCGCGCGGCCTGCCTGGGCGGCTGTGGGGCATCGGCGTCGGCGTGCCCGGGCCGGTCGAGTTCCGCACCGGACGCCCGATCTCGCCACCGATCATGCCCGGCTGGGACGCCTATCCGGTGCGCGAGCGCTTCTCGGCGCGCTACGACGCGCCGGTCTGGGTGGACAACGACGTCAACCTGCTGGCCATGGGTGAGTGGCGCAGCGGCATCGCGGTCGGCCACGACAACGTGGTCGTGGTCAAGATCGGCACTGGCATCGGTGCCGGCATCATCTCTGACGGCCGGCTGCATCGCGGCGCGCAGGGCTCGGCGGGCGACGTGGGCCACATCCAGATCAGCGACGACCAGGCGATCATCTGCCGCTGCGGCAACGTCGGCTGCCTGGAGGCGCTGGCCGGCGGCGCGGCACTTGCCCGCGATGGGGAGGCGATCGCGCGTGCCGGCGAGAGCGCGCGGCTGCGTGCGGCGCTCGACCAGCACGGCCGCGTGACGGCAGCAGACATCGCCCGTGCGGCGTCGTTCGGCGACCCGGTCGCAGTCGGGCTGTTGCTCAACGCCGGCCGGCGGGTCGGCCGGATGCTCGCCTCGGTGGTCAACTTCTTCAACCCGTCGCTGATCGTCATCGGCGGCGGCGTGGCCCAGAGCGGCGACCAGCTGCTGGCCGCCGTGCGCGAGACGGTCTACCGCCGCTCCCTCGCCCTGGCCACGCGCGAGCTGCTCATCCAGCGCTCGTCGCTGGGCGGCCTGGCCGGGGTGATCGGCGCCTCGGCAATGGTCGTCGACCAGCTGTTCGCGCGCGACAACATCGGTTCGTGGCTCGCCGCCGGCTCGTCAGCCGGCATGCCCGAGGTGGCCCTGGCCGGCTAGACGGCGGGCCGGCGGCGCGGCGCCGCTGGACGCGCAGGATTCCGCGTCAAGCGGCAGCTCATGCGGATTTGGTCGGGCCCACGCGGCTGAGGCTGCCGGATCTCCGCCGTGACGCGGAATCTCGTCTCGTCTGGCGCCATGAAGGACGACTCCGCCTGGCCGATACGGGCTGGGTTGGAAGCGTCAAGCGGAAAACGCGCAGCTTCGGGACGGTTCGGGTGCCGGCGGCGACCCCTAGAGTGCGGCCAGCTCGTCAGCCCAGACCACGAGGCGCGGGTGGCGGCGCAGGTATGAGGCGGGACAGCCTGGCGTCTCCGGACCCTCGAGCGCGGTGCGCAGCACTTCAGCCTTGTGCGCGCCGGTGACGAGCAGCCAGATCTCGCTTGCCTGGAGCAGCCGGCTGAGCCCGAGAGTGATGCCATGGGTGGGCCGGCCGTGCGCACCGTAGCCCACGGCAGCGGCGATGCTCTCATCCGTCAGCTCGACGACCCGCGTAGGGCTGTCCGCGGTCGAGCCCGGCTCGTTGAAGCCGACGTGCCCGTTGCGGCCCAGCCCGACGAGCGCGATGTCGATGCCAGCGGCTGCCGTCGCGTCGTGGGCCGCGGCCGCGACCTCCGGCGTGAGCGTGTCGACTGGGATGGCACGGAACCGTGGCCGCGGCGTCGGCAGCCGATCCACGAGCTCGGCCCGGAGCTGGGCATCGCAGCGCGCCGGGTCGCCCGGCTCGAGCCCGACGTACTCGTCCAGCAGTATCAGCTCCGTCTCGGCCAGCGACAGAGATCCACCATTGGCTCGCGCGACGATCTCGGCGTAGAGCGGAGCTGGTGTGTCGCCGGTGGGCAGGACCAGTCGCCCGGCGACCCGGGCTGCCAGTCGAGCGGCGAGCTCGTCGGCGACGGCGCCCGCCCACTCGGATGTGGACAGGACGCGCAAGTCAGCCACCGGGCCTACTGCTCGCCCGGTGCGGCGATGACCCGGTCGACGAAGTCGCCGCTGGCCTCGTCCTTGAGGATCAGCTTCTGGCGGCCATCAGGCAGGATCTCGCGCTTGATGACGACCAGGCCCGCGTGCCGCTCAGGCTCGCGCCCCGCGCCGATCCGTTGGACCGTCCCGCCGCGCCAGTCGGCCAGCTCGACTGGCTCCCACTGCCGCGAGCGGGCCGACTTGAAGGCCGCGTCCATCACCGCGTTGACGACGTAGCCGTCGTAGAACGTCTCCATCGGCTGACGGCCTTCCTCCAGTGACCGGAACATGTCAGTGAACATATCGACGTAGCCCAGCTCGACGACCTCGTCGCCGACGGGGAACATCCAGCCGCGCTCGGTCTCGGCCTTCTCGGCCACGTAGCCGCCGGCGCCGCCTGCGCTGAACATCTCGAACCCCGTGCGCAGGAAGTTGTTGACCCAGACCGTGCCCTCGGTGCCGGCGACCTCATCGCGCAGGTCCATCCCGCCGCGGAATGTCCACGACACCTCGAACTGGCCCAGCGCGCCCGACTCGAAGCGGATGAGCGCGACCGCGTTGTCCTCATCGCTGATCGGGTGGACGAGGGTGTCAGCGTGGCACATCACCTCGACCGGTCGGTTGTCCTTACCGACGTAGTTGCGGATGATCTCGATGCAGTGGCAGCCCAGGTCGATGATCGCGCCGCCGCCGGTCAGCCGACCGTCCCAGAACCAGGCCGAGTGCGGGCCGGGGTGGGTCTCGCGGGAGCGCACCCAGGTGACGTCACCGATCGCGCCGGCCTCGAC
>DATMJK010000040.1:0-5665 GCA_035553915.1 Candidatus Limnocylindrales bacterium
CGGGGGCGTCTGGACGGCCGGCACCAGCTCATCGACGAGCTCCAGCACGACGACCACCCAGGGCTTTTCCGCCGGCACCTTCGGCGAGTTCGCCCTGGGCTCAGAGAAGGCGGCCACCAAGCTCGCCTTCAGCGTCCAGCCGAGTGACGTGCTCGTCAACAGCCCGATCACCCCGGCGGTCGCGGTCGACGTGCGCACCGCCAACGACTTCCGGGCAACGATGAGCAGCGCCTCGGTGACCATGGCCATCGGCACCAACCCCGGCGGCGCGACGCTCGGCGGGACGACCGCGCGCAGCGCGACCAATGGCCAGGCCACCTTCAACGACCTGACCCTCAACGTCGCCGCCAGCGGCTACACCCTCGCCGCCTCCTCGGCAGGCCTGACTGGCGCCACGAGCACCTCGTTCGACGTCGCTTCCAGCCCCGGCTCGTGCACCTCCCTGAGCAGCGGCGCCTGGGATGTCGCTGCCCGCTGGAACTGCGGCCGAGTGCCCAAGACGACCGACGACGTGACCATCGCGGCCGGCCACGCGGTGACCATCCCCTCGGGCGTGTCGGCGTTGGCCTACTCAGTCACTATCGCCGCCGCCGGCACCAGCCAGTCATTGGATCTCGCCGCCGCCAGTACTAGCCTGAACGTGGTCGGCAACGTCACGATCAGCCAGCCGACCAACGGCAACAACAGCCAGCTGATCGTCGACGCCGGCACACTCACCGTCGGCGGCAGCCTGACGCTCAACGGCAGCACGACAAGCAGCAACCGGTGCATGCGCCTGCGCATCACCACCGGCACGCTGAGCGTGAGCGGCGGCCTGGTGGTCAATAACCCCGGCACGAGCAACACCTGCGGCAGCAACGGTGGCTTCGGCGCGGTCAGCGCGATGAGCCAGATCGACATGAGCGGTGGCGGCGGCTCGCTCAACGTGGCCGGCCAAGTGACCATCAGCCATCCGGCGAACGCCAGCCTCGCTCTCTCGATGCACGTCAGCAGCGTCTTCAACTACAACGGCTCGGCCGCTGCCCAGACCGTCGTGCTGCCCAGCGCGACGAACTGGACGTACAGCAATCTGCGGACCAACAACACCCACGCTGGCGGCGCCACGCTCGAGGCGGCGGTTACCGCGACCAAGGTCACCGGCAACCTGCGCGTGCTGTCGGGCACGCTCGCCAATGGCGGCTTCGCGATCAGCCTGGCTAACGGCAGCACCTTCGAGGTGGCCAACGGCGCGCGCTTCCTGATGACCGCCACGTCCGGCCTGCCGACGGCGGCCAGCGGTTCTATCACCAAGATCTTCGGCGCCACGAGCACGGTGGAATACGGCGGCGCCAACCAGGCCATCGAGGTCGAGACCTACGGCCACCTGGCGCTGAGCGGCAGCGGCACCAAGACGGCTGCTGGCAACATCAGCCTGGCAGGCGATTTCACCAACAACGGAGTCACCTTCGCCGGCTCCACGCACACCGTCACGCTGAGCGGCAGCGCCGCCACGCAGACGATTGGCGGCACGGCCGACTCGACCTTCAACAACCTGACCATCAACAAGTCGGCCGGCGGCGTCAGCCTTGGCCGCAGCACGACCGTCAACGGCACGCTGGCACTGACCTCGGGCGTCGTGACCACGAGCACCAACACGCTCATCATCGGCTCGAGCGGATCGGTCAACCGCGCCTTGTGCGCCGCGCCGACGACTAGCTGTTTCGTGCAGGGCAACCTGCGCAAGTCGGTCGCCACCGGCAGCAGCGTCAGCCGCACTCTCGAGGTGGGCACGTCGAGCACCTACTCGCCGGTCACGGTCGTCTTCGACAGTGTCTCAGTGGACGGCACGCTGACCGCGTCGGCCACCGGCGGGGCTCACCCCAACCTGGCCGATTCAGACATCGACACGGCCAAGTACGTGGCCCGCTACTGGACGCTCGCCGCTGCCGGCGGGCTGGCCTTCACCACCGCCGGCGCCACCTTCAGCTTCGCGGCCGCCGACATCCAGGGCGGTGGTGATCCCAACGTCTTCATCGTCGGTCGGCGCTCGGGCGGCAGCTGGACGAAGCCGACCCTCGGAACGCGCAGCGCCACGACGACGCAGGCGACCGGCCTGACCGGCTTCGGCGACTTCGCAGTTGGCATCCAGAAGGTCTACCCACCCACCGCCAACGCCGATGCCTACAGCGTCTATCAGGGGCACACCCTGACGGTGGCTGGGCCGGGCGTGCTCGGCAACGACACGGACCCCCAGTCGCTCAGCCTGACGGTGGCCGCCCCGCGGCCGGCCAGCGGTCCGTCCAACGGCTCCGTCACGCTCAACGCTGACGGGTCGCTCAGCTACACGCCAAACAGCGGCTTCAGCGGCACTGACTCCTTCAGCTATCGGGCGACGAACGGGCAGGTCGAATCGACGGCCGCGACCGTGACGATCACAGTCTTGCCGTTGGCCTACGTCTCGTCGTCCAGCTGGTTGTCGTCGTTCGACAGCGGTCGCTACCTAGCGCTGACCTTCCCGGCATATCTGCCCGCGGCCGCGACCGTCGAGGGGGCCACGTTCCGCCACACGTACCGCTCCTACGGCGGCGGCACGACCTGCTACTACCTCGAGGTCTACGAGGGGGCGGCGCTGATCGGCAGCCACGGCAGTGCGGGCTCGCCCTACTCGTGCAACAGCGGCAGCTCCTTCCAGGCAGATGTGATCTCGCTGCCCGAGGTCAACAGCGCCGACCGCGCCAACGCGGCCGTCGTGCGGCTATACGTCCGCAACTCCGCCGGTGGTCGCTCCGAGCACAGCCTCGCCCGCCTGGACCTCGACTACTGGCTGGGCAGTCCCTGACCGGCGTCGCCATACGCCGCGCGTCACGGCCGATAGACTGGATCGCCTGACCGACCAGCCCACGCGACGCGCGGACTACGGCCGCCTCCCATGGGTGGCGGCGATCGCGCTATCGGCATTCGTGTTGTTCACACTCGAGTTCTGGACAGGCCGGATGCTGCTGCCGGCGTTCGGTGGATCGCCCGGCGTGTGGGCGACGGCGCTGGCCTTCTTCGCCGCGTTGCTCTTCGTGGGCTATCTATACGCCCACCTGCTCGCCTCGCGCGTGCAGCGCAGTCGTGCCGGTCCGCTTCACGTTGCCGTCGCGCTGGCGGCCCTGGCCGCGGTCACCTTGGCGCCGCAGGACATCGCGGCCATGCGCATCGCGGGCCTGCCCGAGGCCGTGAACGTGCTGCTCGTCCTACTCGCCGTGGCCGGCGCGCCGGCATTCCTGCTGACGACCACCACGCCGCTGCTGTCTGCCTGGTACGCCGGCCGGGGTCGCGATCCATGGTGGCTGTTTGCCGCGTCCAACGCGGCAAGTCTGGCCGCGTTGCTAGCCTATCCACTGCTCATCGAGCCGTTGATCGGGCTGTCGACTCAGCACATCGCGCTTGTGGCAGGCATCGCGCTGTTCGCGGTCCTGCTGGCGGGGCTTGCCCTGGAGGGTCGCCGGACCCGAGCGGCAGCGGCGCCGCCCGGCCATGAGATTGACGGACAGGCGCCGCCGCCGACCGCCAGCGGGGCTGTCCCACTGACATGGAATCGGCAAGCCCTCTGGCTGATGGCGGCGTTCGTGCCGGCCGGCCTGCTGGCCGCAACGACGACGTTCCTGACGACCGACCTGGTGGCCGCGCCACTGCTCTGGGTCGGGCCGTTGGGCATATACCTGGCGAGCTTCGTGGTTGCCTTCTCGGCACGTGGCCGGCGGGCCCTGCGGTTCGTCTTTGTGCTCGTGCCGGGAGCCGCGACGCTGCTCTTGATCCCGTACGTCGCGCCGCTGAACTGGCCCGTGCTTGGCCTGCTGGTCGTGGTGCTGGGGTCCTTCGCCGTGCTGGCCACGGCGCTGCACGGCCGGCTGGCGCTCGATCGCCCGGGGGCCGGACAGCTCACCCGCTTCTATCTGATCGTCGCCGCCGGCGGCATGCTCGCCACCGCCTTCGTCGGGCTGGCGGCGCCGGTGGTGTTCCCCGATGTCTACGAGTTCCCGCTGCTCATCGCATGCGGTCTGACGGTGCTGGCGCTGATGCACTCCCGAGGCCAGCCGGCGTCCGCCCAACCGGCGAATGCTGCGACGCACCGCCGCCGAGGCCCGTACCGCGAGCGCGCAGCGGGCGCGACGCGCAGCCGGCTGCGCTCGGCCGTTGTCGCGCTGGCCGCACGGATCATTCCGTACCTCGCAATCGCCGGCCTGCTGCTCGCGCTCGCCGGCGGCGCGCTGCCCGCCGGTGCCCTTGTCCTGCTGGCCGCCGGGGTGCTCTTCGTGGCCGTGTCCTCGACCCCTTGGCTCACGGCCGGCGCAATCTCGATCGCTCTCGTGGCGGCGCTCGCGGTCTCCGGCCCGGCGGCAGGCCAGCAGCAGCTGTTCCAGGGCCGCTCATTCTTCGGTGTGACCGAAGTGCGTCGGGCGCCTGGTGCCGTGCAGCTGTACTCCGGCACGACCCTTCACGGCCTCCAGATGACCGGCCGCCAGCGGTTGAACGCCACGACTTACTACTCGCCCGTGGGTCCGCTGGGTGATGTCTTCGCCGAGCTGCGCCAGCGGGTCGCTGGGCCGGCGAGCGTGGGCGTCGTCGGCCTGGGCGCGGGAACCGCCGCAACCTACATCGCGCCCGGCGACCGGATGACCTTCTACGAGATCGACCCGCTGGTCATCGAGATCGCCCACGACATGCGGTACTTCACCTTCCTCGCCGAGGCACGTGGAGTCGTGTCGGTGGTGCCCGGCGACGGCCGGCTGTCGCTCGCCACCGCGCCGGCTGGCGCATACGACCTGGTCGTCATCGACGCGTTCTCCTCCGATGTCGTGCCGCCGCACCTGCTCACCCGCGAAGCGTTTGCCACGTACCTGTCCTCCGTCGGTCCGGGCGGCATCGTGGCGCTGCACGTCTCGAACCGTTTCTACGACCTGCCGTTGGCCGTCGCCGCTACGGCCCGCGACCTCGGGCTCGAGGCGATGGTCCGCAGCCACTCCCCGACCGAGCACGAAGAGCAGGAGTACCGCGCCACCGCGTCGACCTGGGCGGTTATTGGGCAGCGCGAGGATGTGGCGCGCTTCGAATCAGCCGGCTGGCAGGCGATCCAGCCGGCTAACGCCGTGCTGACAGACGACTTCCCGGATCTGATGCGGGTCCTGCGCGCCCTTCCCTGAGCCCCCTCCGCCATCGGCAACCCGGTGCGCGCTGGCAACGGCATTCCGCCCTGCGGCGCCGAAAGTACTAGACAGTTCCAGTACGCTTGGCTGAGGATTGGTGCACTAACCCCAGCAATCTGCACCATCCAGAGGTTGAGTCTCTGCATTACCTGACAGGGGGATCGATTCGATGACTTCCGCGGTTCGTCAAGCGCGCCCCCCGATCTCGGCTGCGGCCAAGGGCTTCGGAGGTTTCAACCGCGGTGGCCTGCGGCGCCTCCGCCTGGGCTGGACCCTGATCGCGCTCATGACCGCCCTGGCGCTGCTGCTGCCTGCCGCCGTGTCGCTGGCTGCCAAGGAGCCCAAGCCGACGGCGGTCGAGTTCCGCTACCACGACAACGGCGCCGGCTCGCCGGCCACGATCGTCAACCAGAGCAAGGACGCGACGATCAGCCGGACGACGATCTCCAACGGCGAGACGTTCACCGTCACCTCGACCAAGGACAGCCTGCCCT
>DATMJK010000041.1:0-20770 GCA_035553915.1 Candidatus Limnocylindrales bacterium
GTTCCCCTCCTCCAGCAGGCGTCGAGCTTGGATGGCGGCGACGGCGCCATTGGTCGGGCCGCTGCCGAGCTGTGCGGCGAGCTGGGCGGCGGTGCCCCAGCGGCCGGAGCCCATCGTCTGCAGGCTCGAGGCGCCAAGGCAACGCATGGCATCCTCGCGCTCGCCGGCTTCGATGTAGTGGTGGCAGGCGACGAGCGGGTCGGCTTCGGCTGCCCGGGCGATCGCGACATGGAATCGGGCAATGTCAGCCGGCTGGTGCCGGCTTCGCAGCTCACTCAGCAGGATGTCGCGCAACAAAGGGTGGAACTGGCGGCTCGTCTCAGTCTGGCTGACACGATTGAGCAGGCCGAGCGCGTCTGCCTCAGTGGTCCAGCCCTCGATGGTGTCTGCCGTCTCAGCCGGGAAGAGCGCTGCCAGGAGCTCAGGTGTGACCGTACGCAGCAGCGCCGCCCTCATCAGGAACGACTGGAGGCCTTCCGAGAGATTGCTCAGGACCTCTTGGGCGAGATAGCCGTAAAGCGGCTGGTTGGCGCCGGTCAGCGACTCGGCGGCAGCGCGGATGTTGCCCGGCGAGCGCGCGGTGATGAGAGTGCTGAATAGCTGCAGGCATGCCGCCCAGCCGCGCGTCTTTCGATCCAGCTCCTCCAGGACGTCTGGCTCCAAGACCTGGCCGTAGCTGTCAGCGAACAGCCGTTCAGTCTCTTCGACCGAGAAGCGCAGCTCGTCAGTGCTGATCTCAACCAGCTCACCCATGGCCGCCCACCGGGCCACGTTGAACGACGGTGGCTGGCGGCCGGCGAGGACGAAGCTGAAGCCACGCGGCGCGTCCTTCAGCAGGCGCAGCACGAACTCTGCCGCCGCAGCGCTCGTGCCGACCGCATGAACGTCGTCGAACACGAGCAGGGCGCGGCCGTCAGTCAAGTCCTGGAGCTCGTGCATGAAGCTGCTGATGGCCGCGTCCTTTGGCGCGGTGACGCCCGGCTCCGTGCGCAGCAGGGACGACGTCAGCTGGCCGAACTCAGGTTTCACCTCCCGTGCGGCGGCGACGAGGTGATGGATGATCGTCGTCCAGTCAGTGTCCGTGGACTCGAGCGAGTACCACAGGCAGGCGCCGTCGAAGCGGCGCGAGAAGTCCGCCAGCAGCGTGGTCTTGCCGTAGCCCGCGTCGGCGACGAGGAGCGTCAGCCGGCTCTGTGTCGCCGTCGCCAGGCGGTCGAGCAGTCGCTGGCGCGAGAGCGTCGACGTCCGCAGTGGAGGCGGCTGGACCTTGGTGCGCAGGACCGACGCCATCTTGATCGGCTTCTGCGCCGCGGGAGCCGCGGGACGCGGAGCCTCTGGCACCACCGGGATTGCAAGGGGCGCAGAGTCGCCCCGTGGCTCGAAGGCGGAGTCGTTGAGGCTGCGCTCGGGCGGAGACGCAGATATCGGCGTCGTGCGGATCACGCGCGGATCATCGGTAGACGCACTTTTCGGATGCTTAGCCATGCTGTGGACAAAGGTTCGGATAGGGCGCGTGCGGGTTGGCTCAGCCGCCCTCGTACTCGAAGTGGATCTTGAGCTCGACGCGGTACTCGACAATCGCGCCGTTCTCGACGCGCGCGCTCGACTTCACGACCTCGACCTCGCGGATGTTGCGCACCGTGCGCGAGGCGGTTGCGACGGCCTGCCGGGCGGCGTCGCTCCACGACCGCGGGCTGGTGCCGACCATCTCGCGGATGATGATCACGCCCATGCTGCTGGCTCCCCTCGATGGCTGGTTGGCTGGGCGCAGAATCTAAGCCCTGCCGTCTACCATCGGTTCCGTTGACCGCCAGCCGACTCGACATTGCTGCCGCCGTGGCCCACGTCTCAGCCGCAGACCCGCAGATGGCCGCGTTCATCGAGCGCGCCGGCCAGCTCGAGGAGCGACCGCGCGAGGGGGATGCCTTCGCCTCGCTCGCGCGCGCGATCGTGTATCAGCAGCTGGCCGGTCGCGCCGCGGCGGCGATCCATCGCCGGACGGTCGAGGCGATCGGTGGGCTGATGACCGCCCAGGCTGTGCTGGCCACGCCCTACGAACAGCTGCGCGAGGCAGGGCTGTCTGGCGCCAAGGCAGCTTCGCTGCTCGACTTGGCGACGAAGTCATCTGACGGCACCGTGCCGCTTCACGAGCTACCAGGTCTCGAGGACGACGAGATCATCCGGCGCCTCGTGCAGGTGCGCGGCATCGGGCGCTGGACGGCCGAGATGTTCCTGCTATTCGAGCTCGTCAGGCCTGACGTCTGGCCGGTCGACGACCTTGGGGTGCGGCACGGCTGGAGCCTGATCCATTCAATGGCCGAGATGATCAAGCCGCGTGCCCTGGCCGCTGAAGGCGATCGCTTTCGGCCGCAGCGCAGCCTCGTCGCGCGCTACTGCTGGCAGGCGGTCCACATCCAGCGCGCTGGGTCGGCAGCCGCCGGAACCGGAGCCGGCTGAACGGCGTCAAGTCGGCGCCATGAACACAGCCATCGCTTTCAGCGTGTCCACCCTCCTTCTCCTCGGCGCCTGCGGCTCCGCCGTCAGCCCGTCGCCCTCGCCGGGTCAAAGCCCCGGCCACACTCCCGGCGCCACACCGAGCTCACCGATGCCGACCGCGAGCCCATATCCCACGCCCGCCGGCGAGGGCATCAGCCACCCGACGGAGCCCGGCGTCCTGATCCTCCAGTACGAAGTCGGCGGCGGCTTCGTGCCGTTCGAGTTCTTCATCACCCAGGCGCCGCAGTTCAGCCTCTATGGCGACGGCACGGTCGTCTGGCGGCCGCAGGAGGAGATGGCTCGCATCGGCCCGCCTGGCGGCGGCCTCCCGCGCTTCGTGCAGGGCCGGCTCGACGAGCAGGGCATACAGGCATTGCTCTCCTTCGCTCTCGGCCAGGGCCGGCTGGCTGGGGGACGCGAGCACTATGCCCAGGACTCCTGTGCCGACTGCCCGAGCACGGTCTTCCGCGTAAACGCCGGTGGCGTGATCAAGCAGGTCACCGTCGACGCCCTCGGCATGGTCGAGATGGAGGGCGCCGACGCTGCCGATCGGCGCGGCTTCGCGCTGCTTGCCGAGACGCTGGCCAGCTTCGACCAGCAGGCGCGTGCCGGCGTTGCCGGCGACATCACGCTGTACGACCCGGCGCTGTACCGCGTAGTGCTGAGCGAGGCCACGGCTGAGATGGGTGAGCCTGCGGCCTGGCCGTGGCAGGACGTGGCGCTCGAGGACTTCGAGTCGCTCGATACCGGCTGGCAGCGCCGCGCGGTGCTGACGCGCGAGCAGGTCGCGCTGGTGACCGAGGTGCCGAGCGGCGGGGCGGCATCGATCCTGATCGAAGATGAGGACGGCAGGCTGTGGACGATAGGTATCCGGCCGCTGCTGCCCGACGAGATCGCCGCCGAGACGAAATAGCGCGTCAGGCGTAGGCGCCGGCGTAGCGCTCCTCGTCGGCGTACGACACGAAGCGGGTCTGGCGCTTGCGGAAGTAGAGCTTGCTGTCCCCGGTCGGGCCGTTGCGGTGCTTGGCCAGGCGCAGGTTGATCACCTCGCCCTCCGGGTCGTCGTCCTCGCCGCCGCGCTCCTTCTCGCGCCACAGGAAGACCACCAGGTCCGAGTCCTGCTCGATGGATCCAGATTCGCGCAGGTCGGAGAGGCGTGGCTCCTTGTTCTCGCGCATCTCCGTCTGGCGCGAGAGCTGGGACAGCGCCACGACCGGCACCTGCAGCTCGCGCGCGAGTGCCTTCAACCCGCGCGTGATCTCGCTCACCTCCTGCACGCGGTTGGAGTCGCGGGAGCTGATCGTTGACTGCATGAGCTGGAGGTAGTCGACCATCAGCAGGTCCAGGCCTGCCTCAGCCTGCAGCCGGCGGGCCTTCGTGCGCAGCTCCATCGTGCTGATGTTGGCCGTGTCGTCGATGTAGATGGGCGCCTCGGCCAGCGAGTTCATCGCGGGCGCCAGGCGGGTGAAGTCCATCTCTTCGAGGAAGCCGGTGCGCAGCCGCGTCGAGTCGATGTTGGCCACAGAGCTGAGCAGGCGAAGCACGAGCTGCTCCTTGCTCATCTCGAGGCTGAAGATGCCGACCGTCTTGCCCTCGCGCACGGCAGCGTGCTCGGCGAAGTTGAGCGCCAGGCTGGTCTTGCCGACGCTCGGGCGGGCGGCGACGATGATCAGGTCGCTGCGCTGAAGGCCGCTGGTCAGGGCATCAAGGTCGGCGAAGCCTGTGCGAATGCCGCTGATCTCGCCACGATGCTGGTGCAGGTAGTCGAGCCGGTCGTAGGCCGAGTGGAGCAGAGTCTTGAGCGGCGAGAAGCCTGTCTCGACGCGCTTCTGGCTGACCGCATAGAGCTCCTGCTCGGCCTTGTCGATCGATTCGCCGACATCCGCCGCCTCTTCGTAGCCGATGGCCGCGATGCGGCCGGCCGCGCCGATCAGGTTGCGAAGCACCGCCTTGCGCTCGACGATGCGCGCGTAGTGGACGGCGTTGACCGCCGTCGGCGTGAGGTTGATCAGGCTGGTCAGGTAGGCCGAGCCGCCGACTTGCTCCAGTCGATCGCCGCGCTCCAGCACCTCCGACACGGTCACGATATCGATCGGCTCGCGGCGCGCGTAGAGGTCGAGCACCGCTTCATAGATGGTGCCGTGGGCCTGACGGTAGAAGTCTTTCGCCTGGAGGACGTCCGCGACCTCGATGATCGCGTCGCGATCGATCAGCAGCGCGCCCAGGACCGACTGCTCGGCGTCGATCGATTGCGGCGGCAGGCGGTCGATGGACACGGCGGCTCTCCGAGGCGTGGTCTCTTCTACGGTCCGCCAATGGTCGTCGCGGGCGAGGCCCGACACAACCGACTTATGGACGAGTTCTGCCCACGACTTGTCAGCGTGGCTGTGGATTGTGTGGACGTCGCGCCTGTAGACAGCATCCGCTGCGCTGCGTGTGAGTCAGTCGACGCGACGGATGACGCCGATCAGCTTGCCCTGGATGCGCACCTGGTCGTAGTACTGCGCCGGGTAATGATCGTTGGCCGGCTGCAGGCGGACGCGGTTCTTCTCCCGGAAGAAACGCTTGAGCGTGACTGCGTTCTCCTCGACCTGGGCGACGACGATGTCCCCGTTGCGCGCTGTCTGCTGCGGCCGGATGACGACGAAGTCGCCGTCAGTGATGTGAGCGTCGATCATCGAGTCGCCGCGAACCTTGAGCACGTAGGCATCCGGCGTGGGCGCGAGTGACTCCGGCACGTTGAGTGTGTCGCTGGCGTCCTGGTAGGCCTCGATCGGGCCGCCCGCGGCAATCTCGCCGATGACCGGCAGGGCGCGGCCGAAGGCAGCCACCTTTGGAGCCAGTGCCTCTGCAGGCGAGCCGGCCAACAGGGCCGCCGTAGGTGTCAGGCGGAGAGCGCGCGACTGCGTGGCGCCGCGCTCGAGGTAGCCCTCCTTCTCCAAGGCCTGCAGGTGATGGTGAACGGCGGAGGTGGAGGCCAGGTTGACGGCACCGGCGATCTCGCGCACCGACGGCGGATAGCCACGCTGGCGAATGGTGTCCGCGATGTACTCGATGATTCGCTGCTTGCGCGCGGCATCGTGCTTGGTCAAGGATGCCTCCTTCCGCAGGCACACTAACCGAACACCTGTTCGATTGTCAAGCGCGAGCGGCTTCGCTCGATCCGGCGGCGGACACTATGCCACGGAGGCCCGCGGCGGCCGCCTTAGCGACCGCCTGGAGGGCCGTACCGCACTCCCCCTATACTCGGCCTTCCGATGAGCCCTCGAAAGCGGTCGAGCGGCGCGCGCCTGACGCGCGCGATCAACCTGCTCGCCTTCCTGCCCCTCGCCAGCCGTGGTCCGATCTACGGCCGCCTGCTGTTGGCGCTGGCGATGGATCCGCGCGTCCCGGCCAGCCGTAAGGCGCTGCTCGGGCTGGCGGCGGCCTACGTGGTGAGCCCGATCGACTTCATCCCCGAGCGGATACCGCTGATTGGCGCGCTCGACGACGTGGCCGTGGTGGTCGTCGCCGTCGATGTGTTCCTCGACGGGCTGCCGGCCGGCCTGCTCGAGCAGAAGCTGGCCGAGATCGGGCTGCCGCGCGAGGAGCTGGACCGCGATCTCGCCCGGGTGCGCAAGACCATCCCGGGGCCTGTGCGTGCGGTCCTCGCCAGGCTGCCGGAGGCGCTGGAAGCGATCGCCGAGGTCGCGAGCAGCAGCCGATTCGAGGGGCGACTGCGCGAGGCCATCGGGGCCCGGGCCAACGGGCCCGCCGTTGCACGCAACGGCCACAAGCAGACAAAGCTGGAGGAAGTTTCCGCGTGAAGGTGATCCTGACATCGGACGTGTCGTCGCTCGGCAAGAGCGGCGAGCTCAAGGAGGTGGCCGACGGCTACGCCCGCAACTTCCTGTTGCCGCGCAAGCTGGCCGTGCCCGCGACCGGCGGCGCATACCGCGCGTGGCAGCACGACATCGCCAGCCGCGAGGACAAGCGCAAGCGCGAGCGTGAGGAGGCTGAGATCGCGGCCCAGCGTATCGGCTCGACGACGCTGACGATGGGCGTCAAGGTCGGTGAGGGCGGCAAGCTCTACGGCTCGATCACCGCCAAGGACATCGCCGACGCGCTCGGCCGACGGGGGATCGAGGTTGACCGCCACAAGATCGAGCTCGACGAGCCGCTCAAGATGCTGGGCACCTACAAGGTCGCGATCAAGGTCTACCCGGGCATGACGCCCGAGGTGACAGTCGCCGTCGAGCCCAAGGGCTAAGCCCCGGCCGGCCCGCGCCGGTCGCGCGTCACCACAGCCGTCACTCCTCGCGGCGGCGCATCATTGGCCCTGTGACCGAGACGCCGCGGATCATCGCCCACGTGGACCTGGACGCGTTCTTCGCTGCCGTCGAGCAGCGCGACCGGCCGGAGCTGCGCGGCCGACCGGTCGTCGTCGGTGGCGGTGGGCCGAATGATCGGGGCGTGGTAAGCGCCGCCTCGTACGAGGCGCGCCGATTCGGCATCCGCTCGGCGATGCCGCTGCGGACCGCCGGCGCGCTCTGCCCCCAAGCCGTGTTCCTGCCTGTCGATGGCCGGAAGTACAGCGCCATCAGCCGGCAGGTGATGGCCATCCTGCGTCGCTACACGCCGCGGCTGGAACAGGTCTCGATCGATGAGGCGTTCCTGGACCTGAGCGGCACTGATGCGCTGCACGGCGGTGGGCCGCGCGCAGCGGCCGCGATCAAAGCTGAGATCGTCACCGAGACCCAGCTCACTGCCTCGGTCGGCGTGGCCGCCAATCGGCTTGTCGCCAAGATCGCGTCAGACCTGCGCAAGCCTGACGGGCTGGTCGTGGTCGAGCACGGAGGCGAGGCGGCGTTCCTGGCGCCGCTGCCCATCGAGCGCCTGTGGGGCGTCGGTCAGGCCACGCGTCGACGGCTGGCCGAGTACGGCGTGAGCACGATCGGCGACCTCGCGCGGTTGCCCGACGAGCTGCTGCGTAGGCGCTTCGGCAGCCACGGCCCGGAGCTGGCCGCGCGCGCCCGCGGGATCGATCTCACACCGGTCGGCGAGGATGCCACAGCCAAGTCGATCAGCCAGGAGCACACCTTCGATGTCGACAGCGCGGACTGGCAGGTGCTGGAGCGCACGCTGCTGTCGCTCAGCGAGGGCGTCGGAGGCCGGCTGCGGGCCGACGGGCTACGCGCCGCGACGATCGCGGTCAAGATCCGCGATTCCACCTTCCAGACCATCACCCGCCAGCGGACGCTGCCCGAGCCGACCGATTCCACCGACGCCATCTGGCAGACCGCGCTGGCGCTCGTTCGACGCGAGGTCCACGGGATGCGGGTACGACTGCTGGGCGTGGGCGCGCATGGCCTGACCGACCGCCACCAGCTGGCCCTTTTCGAGGAGGCCGACTCGCGGCGGAGAAGGGCGCTCGAAGCGGCTGATGCCGTTCGCCAACGCTTCGGCCCGCGCGCCATCCGCCGCGCGCGGTTGCTCGACTCCGACGTCAGCCCTCCGCTCGAGCGCGACCACATGCGAGCTCCGGCTGACGAGTGACAGCCTAGCTGGCACGGCCGGAGGCGAAGATCGCGCCACGCCGTACGGGGACGGTGCTTGACATTAGAACGACTGTTCGGTAGCGTGGCGCACGCAGTAGAACAGATGTTCGACGCCGAGGAGGCAGCAACATGGCGATCTTCAACGTCACTCCCACACCAGTGCGCGTCCGCTGCGGCTGGCTCGATGGCCGCCCGCGCAGCATTCGCGTGGCCGACGAGGACCTGCCGGTCATCAACATCGACCAGGTCCGGGACGAGCTGGCGGCGTATCCCATCGAGCGTGGGCCGCGGCGCATCTTCGACGTCCGGACGCCGGATGCCCGCCTGCGCCTGACGTTCGAGCACCGGCGCCGGCGGTGGATGGTGGAGGGTCTCGAAGCAGCCTGATCGGCGCGCCCCGTCGAGGCTGCTCGGCGGCATGCGACAATCGGAATCATGGACGGTGGGCGAGGGTTCAGCGACGTAACCCTTGGCGAGTTCGCAGATCAGCTCGCCTCCAGCTCTCCCATCCCCGGCGGCGGCAGCGCCTCGGCCGTGGCTGCGGCCCTGGCTGCCAGCCTGCTGGCGATGGTCGCGCGGCTGTCGCTCGATCGTCCCAAGTACGAGTCGTACCGCGCGACGAACGAGCGGGCGCTGGAGGTAGCAGAGCGGGCCAGAAGGCAGCTGCTGGTGCTCGCGGACGAGGACGCAGCGGCCTACGGCCGCTTCTCGGCGGCGATGAAGCTGCCGCGTGACACTGAGGAGCAGCAGCAGCGTCGGACGGCCGAGCTGCGCGAGGCCGCGCGGCAGGCGTCGGAGGTGCCGCTGGCCGTCGTCGAGGAATGCGCCGTTCTGCTCGACGAGGTGGAGCGGCTGGCCGGTCGCAGCAACCTCAACGCGGCGAGCGACCTGGAAGTAGCGGCCAGGCTCAGCGCGGCAGCGGCGCGCGGCGCCGCGGCAAACGTGCGCATCAACCTGCCTCACGTTGGCGACGAGCGCTTTGCCGGCGGGGCTACGGCACGGCTCGACGGCCTGCTCAAGACGATCGAGCGCGACATGCTCCATGCCTCGCAGCGGGTCGCCGGCGGCGGGCTGCGCGATCCCGAGACGGCGTGAGCGGCGCATCGCCAAAGGAGGATCGGCCAGCGACTACTGGAGCGCAGCTGCTGCTGGGTGCGCCCTTCGCTGCAGCCGTCCGGCGGCAGGTCCGGCGCGCGGTGGCTGAGATGGAACGGCGCCATGGCCGACGGCCGGTCCTGACGGCCGTGATGATCGGCCGCCAAGCGGCGGCAAGCGTATACGTCAGGCAGATCTTGCGTGCCTGCACGCTGGTCGGCATCCCGAGTCGAGTCGTCGCCCTGCCGCGGACGACCAGCGCAGCGGAGCTGCGGGCGACGCTCGAGGCGCTCAACTCTGACGCCGAGGTCGCCGGCGTCATCGTCCAGATGCCGCTGCCGCGCCACATCCCGCTGAGCACCGTCACGGACACGATCTTGCCGGCCAAGGACATCGACGGCATCCATCCGCTCAACACCGGCCTGATGGCGCTCGGCTACGAGGGCTTCCTGCCCGCCTGCGCTGAGGCGGCGGTGCACATCCTCAAGCACTCCGGCTTCACGCTGGAGGGCAAGCGTGCCGTGGTGATCGGGCGGAGCAACGTCGTGGGCAAGCCGGTTCAGCTGCTGCTCATGCGCGAGCACTGCACGGTCACGGTCTGTCATCGACGAACGCACAACCTGGCGGCCGAGGTCAAGCGCGCCGAGATCGTCGTCACGGCCGCGGGCCATGCCGGCCTGGTGACTGGTGAGATGCTCAGCCCCGGCGCGCTGGTCGTCGACGTCGGCATCAACGTCGTCGACAGCGCGATCGTGGGTGACGTCGACTTCGAGAGCGCGCGCCGCGTCGCGGCTGCGATCACGCCCGTGCCAGGAGGGGTGGGCCCGCTGACCAACGCGATCCTGCTCGAGCACCTCGTCAGGGCCGCGCGCTGGCAGATGTCGGGTCACCCGATCACTGCCGGCCACGGTCGCAAGCGCCGCGCCGCCTAGCCCGCCGGGCCCCGGAACGATGGCCTCCAGCCTCGAGATCGCCCGGGCGGCCACGCTGCGGCCGGTTGCGGAGATCGCCGCCGAGCTCGGCCTTGCCGACGACGAGATCGATCTCTACGGCCGCTTCAAGGCAAAGATCCGACTGGCCGCCCTGCGCCAGCGCGCAGGCGACGCCGACGGGCGCGAGATCGTGGTCACCGCCATCACGCCGACGCCGCTGGGTGAGGGCAAGACGACGACGACGATCGGCCTGGCGCAGGGGCTGAATCGGGTCGGGGTGCGTGCGGCGCCGACGATACGCCAACCGTCGCTCGGGCCGGTCTTTGGCCTCAAGGGCGGTGCGGCCGGCGGCGGGCGCAGCCAGGTGTTGCCGATGGAGGACATCAACCTCCATTTCACGGGCGACTTGCACGCCGTCGCCGCTGCCCACAACCTTGGCGCGGCATTTCTGGACAATCACCTCTTCCGCGGCAATTCCCTTGCCATCGACCCGGGCACGATCCGCTGGCCGCGCGTGCTCGACGTCAACGACCGGGCGCTGCGGCGAGTGATGATCGGGCTTGGCGAGGCGCGCGACGTGCGCGAGACGGAGTGGCACATCACCGCCGCCAGCGAGGTCATGGCGATCCTCGCCCTGGCTGACGATATCCATGACCTGCGCGCGCGGCTCGGCCGGGCAATCGTGGCCGAGACGTACGAGGGCACGCCGGTGACGCTCGACCAGCTGCATGTCGCCGGAGCCATGGCCGCGCTGCTCAAGGAGGCCATGCGGCCGAACCTGGTCCAGACGCTGGAGGGCGGTCCGGCATTCATCCACGCCGGGCCGTTCGCCAATATCGCGCACGGCAACTCGTCGGTCGTGGCCGATCGGATCGCGCTCAAGCTGCTCGACGCGGTCGTGACCGAAGCCGGCTTCGGCTCGGACATGGGCTTCCAGAAGTTCGTCGACATCAAGTGCCGGCTGTCCGGCCTGCGGCCGTCGGCGGCAGTCATCGTGGCCACCGTCCGCGCGCTCAAGATGCACGGCGGTGTCGGCCGCGTCGTCGCCGGCAAGCCGCTCGACCCGGCGCTGGAGGAGGAGAACCCGGACGGCGTTCGCCGCGGCTGCGCCAACCTGACCCGCCATATCCAGATCGTCCGTGCCTACGGCGTGCCGGCGGTCGTGGCGATTAACCATTTCCGCGGCGATCATCAATCGGAGATCGACGTCATCCGCCAGCAGGCCCTTGCCGCGGGCGCGCGCGATGCGGTCGTCAGCCGCCACTTCGTCGAGGGGGGCGCCGGCGCGGAGGACCTGGCGCGCGCTGTCTGGGCTGCAGCCTCAGAAGGTGCGCCGGACTTTCGCTTCCTGGCCGACGAGGACGCCACGCTGGTGGAGCGAATCGAAGCCATCGCCACGCGCGTGTATGGCGCGGACGGGGTCGACTACTCGGGCGAGGCCAGCAAGCAGCTTGCCGCGTTCGAGCGCCTGGGCTATGGCCGGCTGCCCGTGTGCATGGCCAAGACCGCCCTGTCGCTGAGCCACGACCCTGAGCTGAAAGGCCGCCCGACGGACTTTCGGGTGCCCATTCGCGACGCACGCCTGTTCGCCGGCGCGGGCTTCGTGACCGCGTACTGCGGCGACATGCTGATGATGCCCGGCCTGCCCTCGCGGCCCTCCGGCGAGAACGTCGACATCGACGCGAGCGGCGAGATCGTCGGTCTGTTCTGACCGGCGCCCTTCAGTACGCCGCGACCCAGAAGGCGGCGATGAGGACCACGGCGACGGCCGCCCCGACCAGCGTGTAGCTCCAGGCGGACCAGTCGATCGGCCCGACGCGCGGCTCCTCATGCGCGTGGCCGTGTGCCGAGTCGTGCTCGTCGAAATGATCACCTGGCTGAACGCGCGACGCGTGATCATCTGCCGCGGCGTGGCCTGCCGCAGCGTGGCGACCCTCTGCAGCGTCACCTTCGATCGCCCGTTCAGCGCTGCCGGCGGGCACCTCGGTATGCGCCTCGACCGGCTCGTCGTAGGCCAGCGGCTGGGACCGGGGCTCTAGGTTGGCGCCTGATGCGGGCAGCTCCGGCGCGGGCTCGGCGCCCTTGGGCTTGTCGTGTTCCTCCGTCACGGCAGCAGCTCCTCCGTCAGGTAGTCGTCGAGCATCGCTGGCGATGGCACCTCCATGTCCGGCAGGGTGCCAACGAAGTCGATCGATTCAGCCCATGCGCCACGATCAATGGCGCCCAGCCCATGCTCCAATGTATATGGACTGTGCCACATCTCGATCGTCGCCTCGAGCACGGCCAGCTGCCGCGTACGGTCCTGTTCGAGCTCCGGCACGGCGACCACGGCGGCGTCCAGGCCAAGGGTCGGATCGGCGGCGATCTCCTCCATCGCGCGCAGTGTCGCCGCGACGAACGCGCGCAGCGCCGGCGCCTTGTCGCGCAGGGTGGCCGCCCCCACGACGAGGCCGGGGCCGGGCAGGGGCGTGATCTCGTCCACGCGCAGGACGTTGACCGGGAAGCCTTCCAGCTCGAGCTGTACTGGCTCGTTGTTGGCGAAGCCAGTGGCCGCCTCTACCTGACGCTCGCGCAGGCCGACCATCTGGCCGAAGTCCGGGTACAGGCGGACGTCGAGATCGTCCGGCGTCAGGCCGGCTGAGGCCAGCATCGCCTGAAGCATGATCCACGAGGATCCGAAGCGGCCGGGAATGCCTAGGCTGCGACCCTCCAGATCGGCCGGGACAGTGATGCCGCTATCTGCCGGCGCGTAGACAACGCTCGGGAAGCGGGCGTAGATCGTTGCCGCGTAGCGCACCGGGATGCCTTGGCCGACGGCGGCGATGACGCTCGTTCCATCGCCCATGCCAAGGTCGATCGCGCCTTGGCCGACGAGCGTGATCAGGTCCGGGTCGATGCGGTTCTCGAACGTCACCTCCAGCCCGAGCTCGCGGTAGTAACCCTGCTGCTGTGCCCGGTAGAACTGGGCGAACTGGACGCTCGGGAGGTAGCCCAGGCCGACGGTCAGGCTGACCGGCCGACCTGTCGCGCCCGGCTGGCCGAGCTGGCAGGCCCCGAGCACTACGGCAAGCACGAATGCAGACAGGAAAGCGATCGATCTCATGTTTGACTCCTCCAGGCGCCCACGAGACGCCGCTCAACGACTACGACAGCGAGGTAGAGCGCGACGCCGATCAGCGCGATCGTGACCAGCGCGGCGAACATCAGCGGGATGTCAAAGAGGCTGCCTCGGGCAAGCAGGACGAGCATGCCCAGGCCGTGGGTTCCTGGAGCAGCCCACTCCGCGACGATCGCGCCGACGACGGCGAGAGTCACGCCCACGCGCAGCCCACCCAGGATCTGGGGCGTTGCCGCGGGCAGCTCGAGGTGGCGGAACACCTGCCAGCGCGACGCGCGCAGGCTGCGGCCCAGCTCGAGCAACCGCGCATCCACGGCTCGGATGCCGACCATCGTCGCGACCGCTACCGGGAAGAAGACGATCAGCGCGCAGATCACGACCTTCGAGCCGAGTCCCGACCCGAACCAGAGCGCGATCAGCGGCGCCAGCGCAAGGATCGGCGTCGCCTGGGCGGCGACCAGGTAGGGCGACAGCAAACGCTCGGCAAGGGCAGAGCGCGCGAGCAGGTAGCCCACGACCAGTGCCAGGCCAGAGCCCACGGCCAGGCCCAGCCCGACCGCGCTCAGCGTCGCCATCACATGGGGCTGGAGCGTGCCGTCGGTGGCTGCCCGCACCAGGCGCGCGCCGACGACCTCCGGTGCGGGCAGGATGAACGCCGGGTAGCCGCCCAGCGCCACGACGAGCCGCCAGCCCACGAGGAACAGCACGGCCGCGGCGAGGACCGGCGCGAGGTTACGCAGCAGCGTCATCGGCCTGTACCAGGTGGCGCCGGATCTCGGCTGCGGCCGTCGACCAGGGCGCCGCGTCAAGGGCGTCCAGGCGCCTCGGACGAGGGACGTCAACGGATACGTCAGCCAGCACGCGCCCTGGGCGCGGTGACAGCACGATCACCCGATCGGCCAGGAAGACAGCCTCCGGGATGCTGTGCGTAACCAGCAGCACCGTCGTCTCGGTGCGCTGCCACAGCGCGAGCAGCTCGACGTTGAAGCGCTCCCTGGTCAGCGCGTCCAGCGCGCTGAAGGGCTCGTCGAGCAGCAGCAGCCCGGGGTTGCGGGCGAATGCCCGGGCGATGGCGAGCCGCTGGCGCATACCGCCGGACAGCTGGTGCGGGTACGCCTGCGCGAAGCCGCCGAGGCCGACCATGTCGAGCAGCGCGGCCGCGCGCTGTCGCCGCTCGTCGCGCGCCACCCCGTCGAGCTGCAGCGGGAACGCGACGTTGTCGAGAGCCCTGCGCCAGGGCAGCAGTCGCGGCTCCTGGAAGACCAGTCCCACCCGCGGGTCAGCTGATCGCACCGCCTGGCCGTCGATCTCGATCGTGCCCTCGTCGGGCGCAATCAGGCCGCAGATCAAACGCAGCAGGGTGCTCTTGCCCGAGCCGTTGGGGCCCACGACGGCGACGATCTGGCGCGGTCCGACGGACAGCGTCACGCCCGCCAGCGCGGTTAGGGTGCCGCTGGGCAGCACGAATGAGCGGGTCACGCCGGTTAAGCTGAGCGTTGCCAGTGTCGTCCTCCCCGCCGCTCGATCGAGGTCGGGACGGGCCAGGACAACGGGCGCGCGGCCGCGACAATGCCGCGGCTGGACCCGCCTTCCTTCTCCCATCCGGACTCTGACCGTCGGCTCCCTGCCAGGGGATCCACCTTTGCCCGACCGGCCATCGCGGGTCGTGGCTCCGGGTCGTGGGCTGGCGCGCGGCGCGGCATCGTCCGCGCCGTTCACCGACCACCGGTCGGGACTTTCACCCAACCCCGAAGGAGAGGCGTACTTCTTGAAACTGCGCCGAGGATAGCGCACGGAACCAAACAGGCACTCCCAGCGTCGAGGCGCACATGAGACGGCCGGTTGTCCTTGCGGTGGGCGTGATGCTCGCATTGGCCGCCGCGTTCGCCCAGGCACTGGCCGGGCCGCTGCCGGCACGCGCATGCTCGTGTATCGACCCGTTGCCGAGCCTGGCCCGCGTGGCCAGCGAGCCGAACGTGACAGTCATCGTGGGCACGATCGGACAGCAGCAGCCGGAGCGGACACCCGTTGGGGTCGAGGGTTGGTTCACCGGGCCAGGCGTGACCGACGTGGTCTGGCTGAACTTCGGCAGCCAGGCGATGACCTCGTGCGACCCATTCGTGACCGCTGGTGAGAAACGGCTGATGGTGCTGCATCCCAATGGCGACGGCACCTATAGCGTCAACCCGTGCGTCGCGTCCGGCGTCATCGGCACGGAGGCGGGTGATGCCGCCCTGGCCGAGGCACAGGCGCTCTTCGTGGCTCAGCCCACACCCGGGCCGTCACCTTCCGACCCACCGGCCGCGCCGCAGCCGCTGCCAGATGGTGCGGATGGCGGCTGGCTGATGGTCCTTGGTGTGCTGGGCGTGGCGACGCTCGCGTTCGCCGCCGTGGTCCTGATCGCTACGCGACGGCGCGGGGCCGACTGACCCTTCCGCGCGGCGCTATCGTGGCGCGGTGCTGACCCTGCTCCTGACGCGCCACGGCCACACCGTACGATCAGAGCCCGAGCAGTACCTTGGCCAGCGCATCGATGCGCCGCTGAGCGAGCGTGGCCGCGCCGATGCCTTGCAGCTTGCAAAGCGGCTGGCGGACGTGGAGATCGATCGGCTGCTCAGCAGTCCGCTGCCGCGCGCGGCAGAGACAGCGGCCATCCTGGCCGCTGGCCGGCTGCCGGTGGTGCCTGACGACCGGTTGATGGAGCTCGACTACGGCGCGTGGGAGGGCACGACGGTCGAGGAGATCGAGCGCCGCCATCCGGCCGACTACGCGCGCTACGTCGCCGATCCGTCGAAGTTCCGCTTCGCCGATGGCGAGAGCGGCGGAATCGTCGCTCGCCGCGTGCGGGCCTTCATCGACGAGCTGCTCGACTGGTGGGCTGAGACGACCGAACGGACGGTGCTCGTGGTGGGCCACTCATCGCTCAATCGGATCATGCTGGCTGTGCTGCTCGGCACGCCGCTGCGCGACTACCGCCGGCGCTACCAGTCGGACTGGGCGAGCCTGACCGTGCTGCGCTGGCAGACGCGGGCTGACGGCCCACAGCTGCTGTTGGGAAATGACCTGTCGCACCTGCGCGGAACCAGCGGGGTGACCTGGGACTGATGAACTTCGAGATCCTGCTCTGGGCGTTGGGTTTCATGGTCGCGACCTTCCTGATCGGCGGGGCGGCGTATGCGATCTACCACTGGGTCCTGGAGCACCGCCGGTGAGCGACCTTGCGCTGAGCGGCTTCGACCTCACGCTCGAGGATGTCGAGCGCGTCGCGCGCGCTGGCCGGACGGTGGCCTTGGCCGACGATGCCCGCCGACGGATGACCGAAAGCCGTAGCGTGGTCGACGACCTGATTGCCACGGACCAAGTGGTCTACGGCGTCACGACCGGCTTCGGCTACCTGGCCACGGAGCTGATCAGCGCCGCCGACGTGCGCCGGCTGCAGGAGAATCTGCTGGTCAGCCACGCCGTCGGCGTCGGGCCCGCGCACGACGCACCGACGGTGCGCGCGATGCTGCTGCTGCGCGCAAACACGCTCGCCCGCGGCGACAGCGGTGTGCGGCCGGTCATCGTGGAACGGCTGCTCGACTTCCTGCGCCTGGGCATCCACCCGGTCGTGCCCGAGCAGGGCTCGGTCGGGGCATCGGGCGACTTGGCCCCACTGGCCCACCTCGCCCAGCCGCTGATCGGGCGCGGCGCGGTCAGCCTCGAAGGCGTCGAGGTCCCTGGTCGTGTGGCCCTGGAGCGGCACGGGCTGGCGCCGCTGGAGCTGGAGCCAAAGGAGGGCATCGCGCTGCTCAACGGCACGCAGCAGATGACTGCCCTCGGCGCGCTGGCGCTGCTCGACGCGGAGCGCGCGCTGGCGGCGGCGACGGTGGCTGCGGCGATGAGCAACGAGGCGCTGCTCGGCACGGACGTTGCCTACGCGGAGGCATACCAGCGCGCGCGGCCGCACCCCGGCCAGACCCGTGTGGCAGCCCAGCTGCGGCACCTGCTGCGCGACTCCGCGCTCCAGGGTTCCCACCACGCTCTAGCGCACAAGGTCCAGGATCCTTACTCGATCCGCTGCGTGCCGCAGGTCCACGGCACGGTCGCCGACGCGCTGGGCTACGTGCGGCGGGTGCTCGAGATCGAGGTCAACTCCGCCACTGATAACCCCCTCGTCTTCCCCGCCGGCGCCGACGTCGATCCCTCCGCTGCGGCGACCGGCCGCGGGCGCGTCATCTCCGGCGGCAACTTCCACGGCGCGCCGGTCGCCCTGGCGATGGACATGCTGGCCATCGCGATGGCTGATCTCGGCTCGATCAGCGAGCGCCGGATCGCGCAGCTGGTCGACGGCAGGAGCTCCGGGCTGCCGGCTTTCCTCGTGGAGAACGCCGGGCTGAACAGCGGCCTGATGCTGCTCCAGTACGCGGCCGCCGCCCTGGTATCGGAGAACAAGGTGCTGGCCCATCCGGCATCTGTCGATTCGGTGCCCACCTCAGCCGACCAGGAGGATCACGTCTCGATGGGCCCAATTGCGGCGCGCCATGCGCGCGACATCGTGGTCAACGTCGAGCGCATCGTCGCGATGGAGCTGCTCTGTGCGGCCCAGGGGCTCGACTTCCGGCTGCGCGGCGGGCCGGCAGCCGGCGCCGGTGTTGCCGAGGCGCACGCGCTGCTTCGGCAGCGCGTCGCCCACTTGGAAGATGATCGTGATCCCGGGCCGGACATCGCGGCGGCTCACGACATCGTGCGCGGTGGCAGACTGCGTGCGCTGATGCCGGCGGGCACATAGCCGGCTCGTCCCAAATCCGGAAGTCAGGAGATGTCCGTGCTCAACAGATTCCGCCGACTCAGCCTCGTTCTCGTTGGGTCCGCCGCGTTGGCTGCCTGTGGCCTCGTGCCAGCGCTGGATGACGCCGTCATCGAGCAGTCGATCCGCGACGGCGTCCAGCAGCAGACCGGGATCACCCTGACTGAGGTCGAGTGCCCGACCAGCCGGCCGATCCAGCAGGGCGATGTGTTCACCTGCAGCGCGGTAGCTGATGACGGGCGCGTGCTGGAGATCAGCGTCACCCAGGACGACGCCCAGGGCAACGTCAGCTGGGAGGTGACGAACGAGTTCTACCCCACGCCCGCGCCGTAGTCCCGGGCAGGCGGTGCCCGTAAACTTCGGCGATGGCCGAGGTCCGCATCCTCGAGGTCGTCGACGAGGACACGTTCGCGCTGCTGCCGCCGTGCGCTGATCAGCGCTTCGACCATCGGACGTGCGACTACTGGGAGAACGCCGAGCGCGGCACGAAGCTGTACCGGCCGCAGCTGCTCCAGGCTGAGCGACGGCCAGCGGCCGGCCCGCGACCGGCGATCGAGGGCAACCCGTTTGCGTCCGCCGGAGACGTCGTCGCGGAGAACCCGTTCATGCCCGCCGGTCGCGCAGCAGTGCCGGACGCGTTCGCTGACGGCGACCTGCTCGCGATGCCGACCGAGAACCCGTTCGCCCCGGTCCACCATCGCGCGCGCCCGATGCGCGAGGGCGTGCCGCGCAAGCTTGCCCTCCTTGACCGCGGGCGCGGCGTCTTCGGCTCGTATGCCAAGGTACTGCTGGTCGATGACGAGCCGGCGGTCTACTGCCAGTTCGGACCGCTGTCGGCTTATCCACGCGCGCAGCGCCTGCGCGAGCTCTACTCGGAGCTGCCCGTCATGCCATTGCCGGCGGTGATCAGCTGCATCGCCTCGACCGCCCATGCACGCCGGCAGGGTCACGCGCGGCGGCTCGCCCAGGACGTGTGCGACGACCTTGGCGAGCGTGGCTTCGCCGCGATCGAGGCCTACCCCGACCTGACCCGCAGCGAGGACGAGCAGAGTGGCGCACGCCCGGCCTTCTGGCATGGCCTGGGCTTCACCACCGCCGTCGATGACGAGCGCTTTCCGGTCATGCGACGGGAACTCTGATCCGCCAACGGCGCGACCGGCTCACTGGACGCAGAACCCGTTGCCCTCGGGTTGTTCCGCCCACGCTCAGGTCCCGGACTGGTCGGCCTCGCGGGCCCGGCGCATACTCCTAGCGTGCCGAGCGACAACGAGATCCTGACCAGGCTGTTCGAGCACAATCGCTGGGCCAATGGCGACATGCTCGCAGCGTGCCGTGAGTTGACGCCCGAACAGCTCGAGGCCGAGACGCCGGGCACCTACGGCCGGCTCAGCCACACCCTCATCCACCTCGCCCGCGCGCAGGGTGGCTACCTGCGCACGCTGGCCAACTGGCAGCCCGGGCCCGAGCATCGGCTCGAGTACGACGAGCCGTTCCCCGGCGTCGAGCGCATCACTGCGCACCTCGCCTTCACCGGTCAGCGGTTGATCCGAGTGGCGCGCGGGATCAGTCCAGGCCACGTCCTCAGTGGGACCGACGACGAGGGGCCGTGGTCGCTGCCCGCCTGGGTCGTTCTGTTGCAGGCGGCCTATCACGCGACCGAGCACCGCCAGCAGGTCGCCACGGCGCTGACCGGGCTCGGCGTCGAGCCGCCCGAGCCTGACCTGTGGACCTACTGGGAGGCGATCAAGGGCAACTGGCAGCCGCCGGCGGACGACGCATGACCACCGTCGCCGGTCCGGCGCGCACGATCCGCGCGCCCCGAGGAGCCCAGATCTCGTGCCGTGGCTGGCAGCAGGAAGCCGCGCTGCGGATGCTCATGAACAACCTCGACCCGGAGGTGGCGGAGCGGCCAGAGGATCTGGTCGTCTACGGCGGGACGGGCAAGGCCGCGCGCAACTGGGCGGCATTTGATGCCATCGTCCGCGAGCTGCGCGCGCTGGCTGACGACGAGACGCTGCTCGTCCAGTCGGGCAAGCCGGTTGGGGTGTTCCGCACCCACGAGTGGGCGCCGCGGGTCCTGATCGCCAACTCCAACCTGGTCGGCCGGTGGGCCAACTGGGACAGCTTCCGCGAGCTCGAGCGCGCTGGTTTGACGATGTACGGCCAGATGACCGCCGGCTCGTGGATCTACATCGGCACGCAGGGCATCCTGCAGGGCACCTACGAGACCTTTGCCGAGCTGGCCCGCCAGCACTTCGGCGGCAAGCTGCGCGGACGGGTCGTGCTGACCGCCGGCCTGGGCGGGATGGGCGGTGCCCAGCCGCTGGCGGTGACGATGAACGAGGGCGTGGCGCTGGTCATCGAGGTCGACGAAGCGCGGGCGCGCCGACGCCACGAGATCGGCTACGTGGATCGACTGACCGGCTCGCTCGAAGAGGCGCTGGCCTGGGCCAGGGCGGCAGCAGCCGACGGCCGAGCCGAGTCGATTGCATTGATCGGCAACGCGGCCGAGCTCGAGCCCGAGTTGGTCCGCCGCGGCGAGGCCTTCGACGTGCTGACCGACCAGACGTCGGCCCACGACGCGCTCAACGGCTACGTGCCCGCCGGGCTGTCGGTCGAAGAGGCGGCCGACCTACGAAGCCGCGATGTGCAGGCCTATGTCGGCCGGGCGATGGAGTCGATGGCGACCCAGGTGCGCGCGATGCTCGAGCTTCAGGCCCGCGGCGCGATCACTTTCGACTACGGCAACAACATCCGCGCCCAGGCCCAGTCAGCCGGCGTGGCCAACGCGTTCGACTTCCCG
>DATMJK010000042.1:0-19433 GCA_035553915.1 Candidatus Limnocylindrales bacterium
GACGCCGTCGGCTGGTTGGTCTGTGCGTTGGCATGGCGTGAGAATGGCACCGTCTGGCAGCCAGGTCAAGCGCTCGCCCATAGGCGCAGTCTCGATGGGCACGGTTGCCGCGACAGGCCGACCGCGCCGCGAGACCAGGACCCGCCCGTGACCACACGCCGCGCGGTTGACGAGGTCGGCGAACTCGTCACGAGCGTCGCTGACCTCACGTGGGTGCGCCCTACAGTGAACCGGCTGTCGTCAGGATTGGCTAACCACCGATAGCGGCCTCAGCCGAACGGCTCGGCCTTGCGTGACCCCATACTTGCGGCATGAGCCAACTCGCGGTCCGCGGCGCGCGGCTGGCGCTTGCCGTTCTGGCGCTCGCCGCAGTCGGCACTGGTCTGTGGCGCGCGGTGCAGGGCGGCTTCGACCCCGTCAACTACGTCAGCTTCTTCACCATCCAGACGACGCTGATCGCGGCGGTAGTCCTGATCCTGGCCGCGCTCAAAGGCCCCGAGGAGCGACCACACTGGCTCGACTGGTGGCGCGGCGCCGCGGCGGTCTACCTGACGGTTACGTTCGTGGTGGTCATCGTCCTGCTCGAGCAACGTTTCGGCTGGGACGACTGGACCGACTTCGTGACCCACAAGCTGCTGCCGATCGCGGTGGTGGCCGACTTCCTGCTGCTCGACCCGCCGCGCAACCGCCTGACCGCTCGCGACGGCCTGTGGTTCGCCTCCTACGGCATCTTTTGGCTGGCATACACCTTCATACACGGTGCGGCCACCGGCTGGTATCCGTATCCGTTCCTGGATCCGACTGTGCAAGGCGTGGCGCTCGCCGCCGCCACGTCGGCCGTGATCGTGGTCGCTGGTCTGACGCTCGGCGTGCTCTACGTCCGACTCGCCACCTACGCCGCCGCGAGGCGCTTGTAGCGGATCCGATGCGGCTGGTCCGCCGCGGTGCCGAGCTCCTTGCGCCGGAACGCCTCGTAATCGGTGACGTCGCCCCGGAAGAGCCGGATCTGCCTGTCGCCCTCGAACGCCAGCGGGCAATCGGCTTCCTTGGTCACGGCCCTCCATCGCTGGCAGGACGACGGCGGTCCAGGAGACTCCAGCCCAGCCATACGACCAGCACTCCGACGACGATGGCACCCAGGACCGCCAGCGAGTGCACGCCCAGCATGGTCATGAGCGCGAGCACCCACAAGCCCGCCGCGAGCACCACGAGCAATCGGCCCAGCCGCGGACGGTCACTCAACAGCACCCAGCCCATGCTGAGAACCCACGTCCCGGCGGTTATGGCGTCGAGCGTCTGCCAGATCCCGAAGTACAGCATGTCCCGGAGTAGCTCGAAATCTTGGGCAATCGCGAGCTGCTCCGCCGGGCCGGCAGCGGCAAAGCGCTCGATCAGCGCGGAGCCGGCGATAGCGAGCATCGCGGCCGAGGCCGCGCCAATGAGCATGTAGGCCAACCCGCCGATCAGCCCCAGATCGACCAGCCACGGTTTGCGGTCGCGCAGACGGCGGTGGGCGTAGAGCGCCAAGGGCACCAGCAACAGGTACGAATAGAACATGTCGCCCAGCATTCCCCAGCGCCACAGGATGGCTGCCTGGGCGCCGCCGGTCAGGATCGTCCGCGGGTCACCGAATGTCATCGCCTCAACATTCCAATCGAACGCGGCCAGGAGGAGGCCAGTGCTGACGATGCTCACGAGGATCGCCAGAACTACGCCGGCAATGGCCACTCGGCGCAACTGGTCAATTTCGGTCATGCCGCACCTCAACTCCTCTACGTGCAGCTGGACGCGATCACCCAGGAGGATGCCACCGAAAGAGAATTACTTATACAGCTTGAGGTTGGTGCCGAACGCGCGGAGGCGCTGCCAGACAGGGCGTCAGCCGTGTGAGCCCCGCCGCATTCGATCGAGCTCGCGCCGGAATCGCTTGTTCGCCCAGTCCTCGCCGCGGTGGACCTTGACGCTGGGCGCGAGCTCGCGCGGTGGCGGCGGCGGGCTCCGGTCGACATAGCAGTCCGCCACGGCCGCCGCGCCGAGACGTGTCTCGATCGGTCGCACCACCTCGACGATCCGATCGCGCTCGGCGATTCGGGCATGCACCTCGTCGCCGGGGCGGACCTTCGTCGACGGCTTTGCACCCACGCCGTTGACGAGCACGTGCCCGCCTTCGCACAGCTGGGTCGCGATCGGTCGCGTCTTGACCAGCCGGACAGCGCACAGCCAGCGATCGATGCGCGTTTCCTCCGGCTCGCTGTGCTTGGCCACGGATCGATTGTGGCGGATCACGCCGGGCCGATCGGTCGGCTGAGCTGCTGAGCCCTCGCTTGACGGGCATTTGCCGGACATCACGCCTACTCCCGGGGCGCGGGTTCTGTAACAATGACGGTAACCAAATGACAGCCGTCGTCGATCCGTCGATCATCCCCGCCGACGAGCCGGCCCGACTTGCCGCGATCCGGCGCTACGACATCCTGGATACGCCGCCTGACGGCGCGTTCGACCGCATCACCGCCCTGGCCGCCCGCGTGCTGAACGCGCCGATCGCGATTGTCAGCATCGTTGATCACGATCGGATCTGGTTCAAATCCCATCACGGCGTCGAGGTAGAGCAGATCGGACGTGATCCCGGGCTGTGCGCCTCCGCCATCCTGCAGGATGGGCCGTGGATCATCAACGACGCTCCCCGGGATCCGCGAGCCTTGGCCAACCCGCTGGTTGCCGGTGACTTCGGACTGAAGTTCTACGCCGGCGTACCGCTTCGGACCAGCGACGGCCACAACCTGGGCACGCTGTGCATCCTCGACTTCGAGCCCCGCGAGTTGTCGGCGGATGCGACGGCGACGCTCGAGGACCTGGCCGAGATGGTCGTCGATGAGCTGGAGCTGCGCCTCGCCAGCCGGCTCGCCATTGCCGAGGCGCGCGAGCGCGAATACCTGAAGGACGCTCTGATGGGCATGCTGTCGCACGAGCTGAGGACGCCCGTCACGACAATCTTCGGTGCGGCGCAGCTGCTTTCCCGCAAGCCAACGGAAGCTTCCCACGACCGCATGGCCGAGCTCTTTCCAGACATCATCTCTGAGTCGGAGCGGCTGTTGCGCCTGATCGAGGACCTGCTCGTGCTGACCCGCCTGGAACAGGGCGGGACGATAAAGGCGGCTCGCGAGCCGGTACTCATGCAGCGCCTGCTCTCTGCGATCGTCGAGCATGAGTCGAGGCGCTGGCCGGAGCGGTCGCTACGCTTGGATGTTCAGCCGAATTTGCCGCCGGTGGTGGGTGACCAGCTGTACCTCGAACAGGTTGTGCGCAACCTGGTGTCGAACGCGCTCAAGTACAGCGCCACCGACAAAGCGGTGGAGATTTCTGCGAGCGCCATCGACGGCGAGGTGGAGGTCCGCGTCCGCGACCGTGGCATCGGTCTGCCCAGCGAAGGCCACGACAAGCTCTTTGGGCTGATGGAGCGGGGTGATGCGGCTGTCCGCCATGCCCCGGGAGCGGGCATCGGTCTTTACGTCTGTCGCCGACTGCTCGATGCCATGGGTGGGCGGATCTGGCTCGAGCCGGCGCCGGACGTCGGGACGGTCGCCACGTTCCGCATGCCGGTCATCGAGGAGTAGAGGACCGACTTTTCCGAGGCCGCTCGGTGGTGAGCCGCACGTGTGCCGCCAGCGGCTCTGGCTTACCTCGGTCAGCCGCAGCATCTTCGCCCTCGTCAACGACCGTATGCGCGCCGGCTGACATCGCAGCGCGGCCGTTGCGACAACGGCCGGACAACAACGCGCACGATCAGAGGCCCACGCCCTAACGGGTCTGGATCTCGTCGTCCAGTCATCCTTCCGCAGCGCGCACGATCATGGGTTCCATCGTCTGGCCTCCGGCTCTGCGGCTCCTGAGCGCGGCCAGCTGGACGAAGCGCGGTGCGGTTCGGTCCTGACGGCCCCGGCGCGGAGTCCGTTCGGCACTCGGAAGGCTCAGCCGCGCATGACACATTGCTCACTGAGATGCCTGCCACCAGAGCTGACTTACCGATCGTGCCGGCCCCGCGGACAGACCTTGAGGTGCCGGCCGTCGGTTCGGCGGTGTCTACAGCGGCCCTGCTCGCCGACCCGACTCGGGCATCGATCCTGGCCCTGCTGCGCTCCGGCCCGCACTGCGTGTGCGAGATGGCGGCCGCCATCGGCGAGCGCGGGAACAACGTCAGCAACCACCTGGCCAGGCTGCGCGGTGCCGGCCTCGTGCGTGCCAGCCGCCACCGGGCGGATGCGCGCTGGGTCTACTACGAGCGCGACGAGGCGGCCTGTGAAGCGGCGTTCGAGCAGCTGCGGCGAGTCCTGGCGTGACCGCCCTGCGCGCGCCCGTCCTACAGCGTCCGCCACTGGCCCTGTTGGCGGTCCTGGTCGTCGCGGCCTGGCTCGCGGCCTGGGTGCTCAACCTGCCGGCGGCTACCTGGTTCACGTTCGAGCTGCTGCGGCTCGAGCACGGTAGCCAATTCGGGGAGGCCGTGGCGTTCTTCCTCTACGGCGCGCCCAAGGTGCTGCTGCTGCTGACCGCGGCGGTCACGATCGTCTCCTTCCTGCGTTCGTTCGTCTCGCCCGAACAGGTCCGCCGCCGTCTCGCCGGTCGCGGGGCAGTGCCGGGCACGATCGGTGCCGCCGGCCTGGGGGCGGTCACGCCCTTCTGCTCGTGCTCGTCAGTGCCGCTGTTCATCGGCTTTGTCGAGGCCGGCGTCCCACTGGGCGTGACGTTTGCCTTCCTGGTCGCGTCGCCGATGGTCGGGCCGGTGCCACTGATCCTCATCGCCGGCCTGTTCGGACCGCTCGTCGCGCTCGCCTACCTGCTCACCGGGCTGACCATCGCGGTCGCCGCCGGGCTGATCATCGGCCGGCTCGGCCTGGAGCGCCACGTCGAGGACTACGTCTGGCAGATCCGGGCCGCCGGCGACGTTGCCGAAGCGCCGATGACGCTGGCCGAGCGAGTCGAGGATGCGTGGGCTTCCACCCGCAGCATCGTCCGCCGCGTCCTGCCCTTCGTCATCATCGGCATCGGGATAGGAGCCGTCATCCATGGCTACGTCCCGACCGATCTCGTGGTCGCCGTCGGCGGCCAGCAGAACCCGCTGGCGGTGCCACTGCTGGTGCTCTTCGGCGTTCCGCTGTACCTCGACGCGGCAGGCGTGATGCCCGTCGTCCAGGCGCTCGTCGGCAAGGGCCTGCCGCTGGGGTCGGCGATGGCTTTCATGATGGCCGTCGCCGCGCTGTCGCTGCCCGAGATGGTCATCCTGCGCCGCGTGATGAAGCCCCGCCTGCTCGCGACCTTCGTGCTGATCGTGGCCAGCGGCATCGTCGGCGTGGGCTACCTGTTCAACGTGCTCTTCGCCTGAAAGGAGGCCGTTCCATGCGCGTCATCGAGGTTCTGGGTCCGGGCTGCGCCAAGTGCAAGCACGTCGAGGCGACCGTCCGTGAAGTCGTCGAGCGCCTGGGCATCGAGGCCGAGATCCGCAAGGTCGTCGACTATCGCGACATCGCCGCGCGCGGTGTCATGTCGACACCCGGGCTGGCCATCGACGGCACCCTGGTGCTAGTCGGGCGCGTCCCGACGAGAGCACAGCTGGAGGGCTGGCTGACCGGCTGAGCGACCCGGCGGCGCACGCAGGCTAGCGCCGGGCGGCAACCCCTTGATGTTCATCTATATCCTCGAGTCAACTACACGCGAGGGAGCTGCTCAATGGCCATCCTGCCCGTCACACAGTCCATCGATCCTCAGCGCCTGGAGGAGCTGACGAGCTCGCTCAGGGGCGACGCGCTCCGGCCCGGCGACGAGGGCTATGACGACGCACGCCTCATCAAGAACCTGGCGTTCGATCGCCATCCCGCTGTCATCGTCCGGGCGGCCAACGACGAGGACGTAGCCCGTACAGTGAGCTTCGCCCGGGAGAACGGCGTCGAGCTCGCCATCCGGTCCGGCGGCCACTCGTTCCCCGGCCACAGCGCCATCGAGGGTGGGATCCTGCTCGACCTCGCGGGCCTCGACGAGATCGAGATCGACGCGCAGCAGCGGCTGGGACATGCCGGAGCGGGCGTGACGGCGGCGGCCTACTCCGTGGCCGCGTTCGAGCACGGTCTTGCCACGCCATTCGGCGACACCGGCTCCGTGGGCCTCGCCGGGCTCACGCTGGGCGGCGGGATCGGCTGGCTCGTTCGCAAGCGGGGTCTCACGATCGACCACCTCGTGTCGGTCGACCTGGTGATGGCTGACGGCCGCCGCCTGACCGCCAGTGAGGAGCAGAACAAGGACCTCTTCTGGGCGCTGCGCGGCGGCGGGGGCAACTTCGGCGTGGCGACTCGCTTCACGTATCGTCTCGAGCCGATCGGCACCGTCCTTGGCGGCATGGCCCTTCAGCCGCTCACTCGTGACGTGCTGCGCGGCGTGATGGAAGTCGCCCTCGACGCTCCCGATGAGCTGACGGTGATCATCACCGCGATGCGGATGCCGCCGATGCCCATGGTCCCCGAGCAGATGCACTTCGCCCCAGTGGCGATGACGATGCTCGTGTGGGACGGCGACCCTGACGAGGGGTCAGCGTTCGTCGACCGCATCCGCGCGGCGGGAACGCCATTCATGGACATGATCGAGCCGATGCCGTATCCCGCGATCTACCAGCTGATGGCAGAGGCGGAGGCATCGGCGCCGCTGGCGGTGCGCTCCGCCTACGTGAATGAGCTGAGCGAGGCCGCGCTCGACGAGCTGGTCGCCTTCATCGACCAGGCGCCGATCGGCTCGCTCTTCCAGCTTCGCAACCTTGGCGGCGCGGCCAGCCGCGTGCCGGCCGATGCGACCGCCTACTCCGGCCGTCACTGGCCGGCGCTGGTCGCGCTGGGCACGACGTTCGAGGACCCCACTGCGTACGCCGAGTGGGACGCCTTCACGGAGGCGGCCATCGACCGGGTCGTCCCCGGCCCGCGCCAGGTCTACGTGAACTTCCTGGCCTTCGTCGGCCAGGAAGCAGTCCAGCGTGCGTACGGCGCACAGGCCTGGCAGCGTCTCCTCGAGATCAAGCGTCGCTACGACCCGGACAACCTGTTCAAGAGCAACCAGAACATCCGGCCGTAGATCGAGGCCAGATCGGCATCGAGCTCATGTCTTGGCGGCGCGGCGCCGGTCGAGACCGATCATCCACGCGACCACGGCGAGCGCGAGCAGCCCGATCATGAAGAGCGGAGTGCCCGAACCCCGCTGCTGAGCGCTGGGCCCAGCCCCCGTGTTCGTATCCGGCAGGGCGAACGGCGCAGCGGTCGGCGCGCTGTCCGGCGCGATGGTCCGCGCATCGGACGGGGCCAGGGTCGGCCCGTTGGTCGGCGCCTGGGTCGGTGCCTGGGTCGGCGCATTGGTCGGCCCGTTGGTCGGCGCCTGGGTCGGCGCATTGGTCGGCGCATTGGTCGGCCCGTTGGTCGGCGCATTGGTCGGCCCGTCGGTCGGCGCCTGGGTCGGCGCCTGGGTCGGCCCGTTGGTCGGCCCGTTGGTCGGTGGCGAGGTCTCGCCGGGGATGATTTCGTTGGAGATGCTGGCCGAGCAGTTCAGCCACGAGCCCCCGCCGTAGTTCGAGTTGTTGCACTGGTTGACGGTCACGCTCAGCGAGGCGGTGGTCGTGTTGCCCGTGGCGATGCAGTTGAAGTCTTCCTGGCCGCCGCCGTAGCTGGAGTCGTTGCACTGGGTCACGGTGGCATTCGGGGTCGTCGCCGGGAATGGATCACAGCCGGTCTTGTCCAAGCCGGCGTCCTGCGGAACGTTGCACTGGTTGACCGTCGCATCCAGGATGGCCTGCGGTGTGACCCCGACGAAGCGATTGATCACTTCGACATGGCACTCGAGGACGTTGCCGCCGCCGTAACCGACCTCATTGCACTGGTCGACGTGCGTGACCAGGTTGACAAGGATCTGCTCGTCGACGGCGCAGGTCAGGTCACTCGGATCGAGGCGACCGTTCGCCGGACCGGTGCACTCGGTGACCGACACGACTGACGTTCCAGTGGCCACGAGGGAGATCGGATCGAAGCCCGTGATGGTGTTCTCGACGCGCGTGTCACAGGTGATCATCGTGCCGGCACCGGTGTCCATCGAGGGATCGGTGTCCGGATCGGCACAGTAGGTGGTGGGGGCGCCGGCGATCGGCGCAGCGGATGCCGGCGAGTCGCCGATCAACAGCGCGGGGGTGACCACTGCAAACGCGAACAGCCCTGCCAATAGCAGGTAAAGGGGGCGACGCATTGCGACACCAGTAGGAGTCGAGCGTCGGAGCCAATGGATTCAGCGGCGGGGCCCGTGGTCTGACTATGGCCGCCAGCGCGCCAAAGTCAATCCTGACCATAGTTCGCCGGCACACGGCATCTGCCTGTGTCGTTGCCGCCGACCCTCGTTAACCTGCACTGATGAAGCGCATCGGGTTCCTGTCGTTCGGCCACTGGTCAGACTCGCCGCACTCGCAGGTGCGCTCGGGGTCGGACGCCCTGCTCCAGTCGATCGAGCTGGCTGTCGCGGCGGAGGAGCTGGGCGCCGACGGCGCGTACTTCCGCGTCCACCACTTCGCCCGACAGCTCGCCTCCCCTTTCCCGCTCCTGGCGGCGGTGGGCGCGCGGACCAGCCGGATCGAGATCGGCACGGGCGTGATCGACATGCGCTACGAGAACCCTTATTACATGGTCGAGGACGCGGGCGCGGCCGACCTCATTGCCGGCGGCCGGCTGCAGCTGGGCATCAGCCGCGGCTCACCCGAGCAGGTGATCGAGGGCTATCACTACTTTGGATACGTCCCGGAGCCCGGCAAGGACGACGCTGACATGGCCCGTAAGCGGGCCGTGGTCTTGCTCGAGCTGCTCAAGGGCGAGGGCTTCGCCACGCCCAACCCGCGGCCGATGTTCCCCAACCCGCCCGGACTGCTGCGCCTGGAGCCTCACTCCCCTGGCCTGCGCGAGCGGATCTGGTGGGGTGCCGCGTCAACGGCCACCGCGATCTGGACGGCTCAGATGGGCATGAACCTGATGAGCTCGACGCTCGTGTTCGACGAGAGCGGCGAGCCGCTGCACGTCCAGCAGCGCAAGCAGATCGAGGCGTATCGACAGGCGTGGAAGGAGGCCGGCCATGCGCGCGAGCCGCGCGTCTCGGTCAGCCGCAGCATCTTTGCCCTCGTCGACGACCGCGACCGCGCGTACTTCGGCGGTCCACAGCAGGGCCGCGACCAGTTCGGCTACATCGAGCCCAACAAGCTGGCGGTGTTCGGTCGTTCCTACGCCGCCGAGCCCGAGGTGCTGGTCGAGCAGCTGAAGGAGGACAGCGCCATCGCCGCGGCGGACACGCTGCTGCTGACGGTGCCCAACCAGCTCGGCGTGGACTACAACGCCCACGCCATCGAGTCGATCCTGCGCTACGTCGCGCCGGAGCTCGGCTGGCGCTGAGCCTCGACCATGCACGGGCCCGACCATGAAGCTGACCCTATTGACCGGCCGCTCAGGCGGGGTGACACCGGCTGCGCGCAAGTCGCGCTCTGTGCCATGGTTCGGGATCGTTTCGCGCTAGCGGAACGATCGGTCGTGACGTCCGGTGATCGTTCCGCTTTCTTGGAACTACCGCGAACCCTGCCCGCGACAGCACAGCGTGGCCACGGCCCTCAGGAGCGCTTCCTCACCGTCGTACTCGCACCAGCGCGCCCACAGGCGCGGCCGCTCGTCAGGTGTGGCGGCGCAGCGAGTAGATCGCGCGGTGAATTGCCCACGCGCTGCGCACGACCCAGCGCGGTGGAAGGCGCGCGGGACGGGTCGCCTTGGTCTCTGGCTGGCTGGTCATCGTGTGGCTCCTTCTGGAGGTGCGTCCGCGCCGGCTGACCACTGCACGCGGGCCGTCCTGACCGGCTCGGCGAAGCCCTTCAAGCGCAGCGTCGTCGCCGCCCCGAAGCCGAAGCCCTTGCCCTGGGCGAGGTCGCGCACCGCCGCCGCGACCAGGATCGTGCGTGGGTCGGCACGTGCGCACAGCCGAGCGGCCAGCTGGACAGCCGTGCCGAAGAGGTCGTTGCCCTCGCTGACCGGCTCGCCGACCGAGATCCCGATGCGCACGCCGGCCGGCATCTCGCCGCGGGCCTCGGCCTCGTGCAGGCCGCGCTGGATCAGGATGGCAGCCTCGATCGCCGCTGCGGCCGAGCGGAACGAGGCCATGATCCCGTCGCCGGTGTGCTTGACCTCGGTCCCGCCAGTGCCGGTCAGTGCATGGCGCACGATCCTGTCGTGGCGGCGCAGGACCTCCATCGCCCCCGCGTCACCCAGGCGCTGGGTCAGGTCGGTCGACCCCTCAAGGTCGGTGAACAGGATCGCCCGGAAGGCGCTGTCGGTGTAGGCCTCACCCGGTTCGTGATCCACGAGGCCGCCCATGAAGCGCTTCACCTCGGCCGCGTCGACCTCGATGATCTCGCTGGCGAGCTGGCCGTGGGCCTCGCGATGCACGGCGTCGACCGCCTCGCGGCTGGGCCCGCGGGCGAGGCAGAAGGCGTGCTGGCGCTCGTAGTCGAACCAGTAGGTCAGGTAATCGACGGCGTAGCGTTCCTGGAGAGCCAGGTCGCGAGCGTGAGCCGCCGCGAGGTCGAACGAGCTCACGCCGTCCAGCTCATGGCGATCCATGTAGTACGGCATTGCGCTACGAAGGCTACGCCATCCGCCGGAGCAGGCGCTTGGCGGGCACCCACATGCGCGCACCACCCGGGGTGTGCGACTCGTCGTTTGTGTCGCTGGGAGCTCCTTACGCGGGTCAGGGCGCTGCGCCGAGCACTGACTGACGCCTCGCTGAGCACGAACGCCGCGCCAGCAGCGGCGTCCAGCCCGGTTCGACCGGCGTAACGTGCCCAGAGCGACACACGTGACGGGTGTCGCGCGCGAACAGCGGCGCCCGTCGCCCAATCGAACCGGTGCCCCCCGCCTACGTGCGCAGCGCGTCAACCCCATAGGCGCTGAAGACTTCGTCGCGGGTGACGACGACGGCGTCCAGGCGCTGTGCCTGCGCCACGAGCATCCGGTCGAACGGATCGCGATGGTGATCGGGCAGGTACGCCGCGGCTTCCGCGTCACGCAGGGTGATCGGCAGCGAGCCGAGGCCGGCCGGCTCGAGCGCGTCGACGAGGCCCAACGGCGCCTCGAGCTTGCCCAGCGCTCGCTTGATCTCGATCTCCCAGACCGTCGCCGCCGATACGAGCACCTCGTTGAGCGGATCGGCGATGGTCGCCCGTGCCTGGCCATCGAGCTCCGGGCTGTCGTCGAGCCACCACAGCAGCGCATGCGCGTCGAGCAGCAGGATCACGTCCCGAACGACGCTGTCAGCTCGTCAGGAGTGGCGTCGAAGTCAGGCGCCATGCGGATCCGTCCACGCCACGCTCCGGGCACGCGCGGCTCGCGGCGCGGCTTGAAGGGAATGAGCCGCGCCACCGGCCGCCCCGACCGAGCGAGCACGATCTCCTCCCCCGCCTCGACCTCCTCGAGCAGCCGCGACAGGTGAGTCTTGGCGGCATGCACGTTGACCTGTCTCTTGCTCATTACGGGTAGTGTAGGATGTTAGTCCTGGTTAGTCAACCCTGGTGGCCGGCGGACTCCGTTCTCAGGGCCCACATGTGATACTCTTCTCACATGTTGTCGACGGCGGAGGTGGACGTGGCCACGGGTCCCCCCGTGGCAGCGGATAATGACGCCGTCTGGCGCGCCCTGGCGAACCCGCTGCGCCGGCAGCTGCTCGACGAGCTGAGCAGGGGCGCGCGCACCACCGGTGAGCTGGCTGCGGCGGCGCCTGAGCTGAGCCGCTTCGCGGTCATGCAGCACCTCGGCGTGCTGAACAGTGCCGGGCTGGTCATCGTCAGGCGGCGCGGCCGGCACCGCTTCAACTACCTCAACGCGGTTCCGTTGCGGCGCTGGTATGAGCGCTGGGTCGTGCCGCTCGCCAACGAGGGCTCAGCCGAGCTGCTCGCGCTCCACCGTCACCTCAACCCCAGGCAGCAAGGAGAGCCGTCCATGGCCACGCCCACCGAGGAGCAGCTGCGCTTCGTGCGCGTCGAGAACGAGCTTCGTTTCCGCTGCTCCGCCGAACGCCTGTTCGCGGCGCTCACCAGCGACACGCTGGCCTGGTTCCCGCACACGTACGGCGGTGAGCGCACCCAGCGCATCGTCGTCGAGCCGCGCGTGGGCGGGCTCATCTACGAGGACTGGGGCCACGATGCCGGGCACTTGTACGGCCAGGTGACGGTGTGGGATCCGCCGCACCGTTTCGCAACCCGCGGCCGCCTCCACGCCGGCACGATGCTCGACTCCGCCTACGTGCTCGAATCCGATGGCGAGGAGACCGTGCTCCAGGCAACCAAGGTGGCGGTGGGCCCGATGACCGACGAGCAGGCCGCCGGCATCCGCACCTACGGCGACCTCGATCGCTTCGCCGACGCGCTGCGCAAGGTGGTCGAGCAGTGAGCTCCATTGACCAGCAGATCGCCAACCAGATCGCAAACATCGAGCGGTCGACCGGTCGCACGCTGGCTCAGTGGACGGCGCTGATCAGCTCGTCGGGGCTCGAGAAGCACGGCCAGGTCGTGGCCTGGCTCAAGTCGGAGCATGGCATCACCCACGGCAACGCCAACCTGCTCGCCGTCAAGGCGCGCGAAGCCGCGGTCGGCGGAGCACCCGCCGACGAAGAGCTGGTCGACTCGCACTACGCGGGCCGCAACGCCGACCTGCGGCCGCTCTACGACCGCGTCATCTCCACGGTCAACGGGTTTGGCCCCGATGTGGAGCTGGCACCCAAGAAGACATATGTCAGCCTGCGCCGCAAGAAGCAGTTCGCCACTGTCGGGCCCGCCGCCGGCCAGCTGGAGGTGTGCCTCAACCTGCCCGGCAAGCCCGCAGCCGATCGGCTCAAGCCCACCACCGGCATGGCCACCCATAAGCTGCGCATCAGCGACGCTGCCGGCCTGGACGACGAGCTCCGCGACTGGCTGCGCGAGGCGTACGACCGCGCCGGCTAGCCAGCCGGCCGGCCGATCGCAATCAAGGCCGAAGAGTTCCTGCGAACACCTGCCAGGCCAGCAGCGTCTTGGCGAACAGGCTCAGGAACATGTACGTCTTCTCGCCGACGAGGTAGTCCCTCCACCGCCCGATCTTCCGGTACTGGAGGATCATCGTGATGGCGAAGACATTGAAGGCGACGAACAGCGACCCGAAGATCGCGAAGACAAAGCCCGGGATGGGCGCCGCGCCGGGGGCGGTGGAGGCCGAGACCAGCGCAACGCCAATGACAACCCACGGGACGATGCCAGCGATGACTCCAAAGACGTAGTGGTTCCACTGCGTTCGTGCGCGGCCCTGGTTGGCTGCCTCCATCGACCAGCCGAACAGGTTCATCGCCGCGTTGATGCCGAAGATGGCCACCAGGGTGCCGATCTCCTGGATGCCGGCCAGGGCAGCGATCACGACGATCATGACGCTGGAGCTGAGCGCGTACTCGATCCAGCGCATCGGCTGGATATGTGCTGCGAGGCGTTCCTCATACCAGCGCCTCAGCGGCCAGGCCAGCAGGGCGTGGGCGATTGCACTGAGGAAGAAGAACGTCGCCACGGCCGGTCCAATAGGCAGCTCGAAGAGGGTGCGCTGAGCCTGGACGAGGGACTGCGAGGCGGCGTCGAAGGTCAGATAGCTGCTGACCACCGGCGCACTGACGATCGGATCCCGAGCGAACGACAGGGCCAGGATGGCCAACCCTTGGATGCCGTGCAGCAGGGCGAGAACGGCGTTCCAGCGGAAGAGGCTGCTGGCTCGTTCGTCGGCGATCGGCCGGCGTGCGAGGTCCTGGGTGACGGGGGCGGCGACAGTCAACGAGTACCTTCCTTGCGACTGTGGGTACACGCGTTGTACACCCTCTTCCGGCGAGGCTCCACCCCCCGTCAACGATCGTCGGCGGCCTGCAACACCGTTAGACCTTGATGCTACCGCCGATGAGCCAGCGAGTCTTTTGCCGTAGCTCGGCCAGGCAATTCGCCCGCCCACGTGGACTAGGGCACGACCAGCACCTTGCCGCGCGACTTTCCTTCGTCGAGCCAGGCCAGCGCCTGGGCCACCTGCTCGAGCGGGTAGACCTTGTCGACCTGCGGCACGACCTGGCCCGCCTGGACCAGCCGCAGCAGCTCCTCCACGTCGGGCGGGTGGAACGGCTTCCACCACAGCATCATCGCCAGGCGGCGTCCAGTCAGCAGCCTGAGCAACGGCCGCTGCCACGCGCCGCTCAGCATCAGCCCGAGCGGGCCGCCCAGGGTGACGTACGAGCCGCCCGGTCGTAGTGCCCGCCACCAGCGGCGCATGGGCTGGTGGGCGTCGACGTCGACGATCCAATGGTACGGCTCGGCGGGGCGCGTGTAGTCAGTCGTGCGGTAGTCGACCAGCTCGTCGGCGCCGAGGGAGCGCACGAAGTCAAGCTTGTCGCCACTCGCCACCGCGGTGACGTGCACGCCGCGCGCCGTGGCGATCTGGACGACGTAGGGGCCCACATTGCCCGACGCGCCGACCACCAGCAGCCGCTCCCCTGCCCCTACCGTGCTGCCGTCGCGCCAGCGCAACGATTGGAGCGCCAGCAATCCTGAGTGGGGCAGCGCGGCAGCCATCTCGTTGGTCAGCCAGTCGGGTATGGGCGCCAGCTCGCGCTCGCGCGCAAGGGCGTACTCGGCGAAGGTTCGCCCGCCAATGCCGAACAGCTCGCCGAAGACGCGTTCGCCGACCTTGAACCTGGCCTGCTCCGGACCGACTGCCTCGACCACGCCGGCCAGGTCGATGCCCAGACCCGGGCGGCGCGGCCGGCGCAGGCCCAGAAACAGGCGAATGAACTGCCAGCGCGGGCGCAGGCCGTCAATGTCGGCGCGGTTGGCGCCGGCGACCTTGACGCGCACGAGCACCTGGCTGCCGCTGGCCGCGGGCGTCTCCACCTCGCGCACGCTGACCACATGGGGCGGCCCATACCGATCGCGCCAGGCCGCCTTCACCTAGCGTCCTCACGGCGCATCTCGGCCGCCACCGCCTGCTCCCGCGGCGTGCCCTCCCCTAGCGCCTCGATCACGCCCTCTATGTCGGCCGCGCTGCGGTTCTGGTTGAGCTTGCGCTTGGCCTCGATGCGAGCGATGTGCAGCTCGAGACCAACGATCGCCCTGGCCTGCGTCTCAACGTAGCCGTCAGGCGCGTCGTCGATCGACCAGGGCTCGGCTTGGCCGGCCTCGTGGCGCTCGACCAGCCGGCGGACGTGGGCCAGCAGCCAGTCGGGCTCAGGGTGCAGGACGACCGTGCCGTGGACCGCGACCGTGACGTAGTTCCAGGTGGGCACGACCTTGCCGGTCAGGCGCTTCTCCTCGTACCAGGCCGGCGAGATGTACGCGTCAGGACCGCTGAAGATGGCCACCGCCCGGCCGTCGGTGCCGAGCTCGCGCCAGTGCGGATTGCCGCGCGCGAAGTGGCCGCGCAGGATGCCGCTCTCGCCCTCGGCGGGGTAGAGCAGCATGGGCAGGATGGTGGTGCGGAAGCCATCGGGCCCGACAGACACCAGCGTTGCCGGGTGCTCGGCAGACAGCTCGGCCAACAGGGCCGTCGCGTCGGCTACCTCGAACCTGCCGTGACCAGGCTGGTACATGTCCCGACGCTATCACGCCCTGATGCCGCAACCGGCCGGAGGTCTAGGAAGCCTTCCTGTCGAGATATTGCAGCAGTCGGTGCGCGGCCGGTTCGACCTGCGGTACATCCGCTTGGCTTGACGGCCTGGAAGCCGCCTGACTCTTCACTCCACGGCCGGCTCGAGCGGGGGCCCTGGGCGTGGCGGCGCGGCGGCCGCGCCCCTGCCCAGCAGCACGATGCCGCCGACGACGCCCACGATGACCGCGCCAATGATGCCCAGCGTGGCGAAGCCCCACGCGCCCACGACGACGCCGGACCCGATGCTGGCGATGGCCGAGGTGCTCCAGATCAGCGCGTCCGACACGCCCTGCACGCGCGCGCGCTCGTTGCGCGCGACCGCGCCGGTGAGCAGCGAGCTGCCGGCAACGAAGCCCAGGTTCCAGCCCCAGCCGAGGAGGAACAGCGCGACCAGCAGCACCAGCTCCTCTGCCGGCGGCGCGACGGCTGCCAGCAGCGCCGACAGCAGCACCATCGCCAGGCCGCCGAAGATGATCGGCAGGGCGCCGAACCGGTCGGTCAGCCTGCCGGAGATTGGCGCCAGCGCGAACATGCCAAACACGTGGGCCGAGATCACGATGCCAACCGCTGAGAGGTGGTGGCCGTGGTCGGTCATGTGCAGCGGCGTCATGGTCATGATCAGCACCATCACGAACTGGCCGGCGATGAGTGCCACGATGGCCAGCGCCACGGTCGGTCGGCGCAGCAGCGCGCCGACGCGGCCGGGCGGGGTCTCAACCTGGCCGGCATGCGATTCGTCGGCCAGGTCACGCGGGTCCGGCCGCAGCAGCGCGAATGAGAGCAGCGCCGCGATCGCGACTAGCACCAGCGGCACGAGATACGGCCCGCTTAGCCGCGGCAGCCCGACCGAGAGGGCGAAGTCACCGCTGACCCCGACCAGGTTCGGGCCGATGACGGCACCCACCGTCGCCGCCCAGACGACGATGCCGATGGCCGAGGCGCGCCTTGCCGCCGGGTACATGTCCGCGGCGGCGTAGCGCGACAGCTGGTTCGAGCTGTTGCCAAAGCCGATCGCCAGCGAGCCGAGCAGCAGCACCGGGAAGGAGTGAATGACGACGCCGGCAACGGCGATGAGCGCGCCGATCACGCCGATGAAGTAGCCGCCGGCCAGCCCCAGGCGCCGACCCCAGCGGCCCATCACCCAGCCCAGGATCGTCGCCCCGACCGCCGCTCCGAACACGACTGCCGCCGCCGGCACGCCGGCCAGCGTCCGGTCGCCGCCGAGCTCCAGGCCGACGATCGCCGTCACCGTGATCGCCGCGATGTGGCCGGTGCTGCCCAGGGCCACTCCCGCGAAGAGCACGCCCACCGACCGCCGGCGCAGCGCGTCCTTGTTGGCCGCAGTCACGCAGCCCCCTCTGGCTTCACCACGCGAGTATGCGTGTCGAAGAGCCCGCCGCGCGGCGCCTACCGCACTGCCTGATGCGCGACCTCGCCAATGATCCGTGCCAGCTCTCTGGGCTCTGACCACATCGGCCAGTGGCTGGTCGGCAGGTCGATCCAGGTCGTGTTGCGCAGCTCGGGGATGCCGGCCAGGAACGCCCACTCTGGGTGCTCCGCGGCGTACTTCTGATAGTCGGCCGCAGAGAAGCCGGTGCAGATGAACGTGCTCGGGATATCGCGCCGGGCATCGTTGGTCAGCTCGACCTGCCCGCGCACGACGCCGCCGGGCACTGGCACGGCGCGCTGGCGGAACGTCTCCTTCTGCTCCTCGCTCAGGCCTTCGAGGTTCTCCTCCGCCTCGATGTCCTCCCAGTCCATCGGCTTCTCGGCGTCCTCGAACTCGTGGTCCAGCGCGCCGATGCCGGGCGCGGTGTCGACGTAGACCATCGCCGCGATCTGGTCCGGCAGCCGGTCGCTGGCGGCGTAGCCGGAGAAGCCGGCCGCGCTGTGGACTGCCAGCACGGCCGGCCGGTCCGCGGCCCGGATGGCCTTGACGATCGCGTCGACGTGGTCGTTGAGGGTGATCGTCGAGCGATCGGCATCCTTCGACTCCAGCCCGGGCAACGTCAGAGCAGTCACGTCGTGACCGTCGGCGCGGAGCAGATCCGCCACCTCATCCCATGCCCAGGCACCCAGCCAGAAACCAGGCACGAGGATGATCGGCGCGGGTCCCGTTTCCATGTGGCTCCTCGATGCGGTTGAGACCAGTCTAGGATTCCATCCGTATGAGTGGAGATGTCATTCGGCCTGCCTTCAGCCGCTGGCCAGACTACAACCGCCGCCTGCGCGAGTCCGTCGCTGCGCTCACCGAAGAGCAGCTGGCCCTCCGGCCGTCGCCTGAGCGCTGGCCGATCTGGGCGACCGTTGGCCACGCGGCCTGCCAGCGCGTCTTCTGGCTGTGCGTCTTCGCCGGTGAGCCGGGCGAAGAGGCGACGCCCTTCCCGAACTCGGGCCACGAGTGCCCGGGCGACGACTACCTGGAGCCACACATGAGCGGCTGGCAGCTGGCGGCGGCGCTCGATTCGACGTTCGCCATCGTGGAGGCATGCCTCGACCGCTGGACGATCGGCATGCTGGCGCAGGAGATCCGCAGGCCTGACTTCGGGCCGGACTGGATGCACACCCGCGGCTCGGTCATCCAGCGCCTGTTCAGCCACGATGTCTCGCACATGACCGAGCTCAACGAGGTCTTCACGGCCAACGGCCTGCCGCTGATCGACCTGTGGAGCTGGAGCGACGGTTGAGCGCTCCACTCGAGGTGACCCGCGGGCAGGTGCTGGGTCATCGGCGGCGGGCCGGCTCGCTCGATGCACGCCTGCCCGCCGGCCGGGCTTCACTCGAGCGGGCAGCCTGGGCGGGCCTGCAGGACAGCATGCCGCGCGCGGCGCTGCTGTCGATTCACGCCCGCGTCGAGGGAGCCCATCCGGCCATCTGGGCGGATCCGGCACTGGTCCAGCTGTGGGGGCCGCGCTTCAGCGTCTACGTCGTGCCCGAGCGCGATCGCGCGCTCTTCTCGCTGGGCAGGCTGCCCGAGGACGGCGCGCGACGCGCGTTCGCAGAGGACCTTGCGGCCCGGCTTGGCCAGCTGCTCGAGGGCAGCGCGCGCTTCGACTCCGAGATCGGCCGCGCGCTGGGAGTTCACACGAACGCGTTGCGCTACGCCGCGCCAACGGGCACGGTGCTGATCCGCTGGGACGGCGCGCGGGCACCCACCATGTGGACCGTGCCGCGGCCGGACGTGGACCCGCGTGACGCTCGGAACGAGCTCGCTCGCCGGCACCTGCACGTGTTCGGGCCGACCACGGCGCGAGCGTTCGGCGACTGGGCGGGCATCAGACCGGCGGCGGCGCGCGCCGCCTACGACGCCCTGGCGTCCGAGCTGGCCGCGGTGCGCACGCCCATCGGCGATGCCTGGATCCTGGCCGCCGACGAGCCATCGTTTCGGGCCGGGCCCTCCCCCGCCGCCGCGGCCCGGCTGCTGCCCAGTGGCGATGCATACACCTCGCTCAAGGGCGACGATCGGTCAATGCTGGTGCCTGAGGCGCCGAACCGCGAGCGGCTGTGGACGCCGCGCGTCTGGCCCGGCGCACTACTCGTGGGGGGCGAGATCGTTGGCACATGGCGGCGCGACCAGGGTCGCGTCTCGATCGAGACCTGGCGGCCGCTGTCCGCTCACGAGCGCCAGGCCGTCGAGGCGGAGGCAGCGGGGCTGCCGCTGCCCAACCTTGCCGGCAAGATCAGCGTCGCCTGGGCCGC
>DATMJK010000043.1:0-7664 GCA_035553915.1 Candidatus Limnocylindrales bacterium
TTCCTGCTGCCCGACGCCGGCGACGAGCTGGCCCGGGCGCGGCGGCTGCTGCGCGAATGGTACGGCCGCCACGGCGACACAGGCACCTACGCCGTGCTGGCCCGGACGAACGCCGAGCTGTCGCCCTTTGCCGCGGTGGCACTCGAGACGGGCATCCCCTACCGCGCCGCCGAGGATGGGCTGCTGCTCGACGAGCCTGACCTGGACGATCTGCTGGGCGCGCTGCCCGACGAAGAACGACCGTCGGTCGCGCTGGCGCGCGCGGGTAGTCGGAGCCGGCTTTCTCGCTCGCTGCTCGGCTGGTCGCTGCCCTACTCGACCGCCGGCGAGCTGCGTGACGCTGTACTGGACGCGCGCCGACGCCGCGCCGAGCTGCGCCGCGACGATGCCCAGCTCGTACTGGCCACCGCCCACGGCACCAAGGGCCTCGAGTTCGACCACGTGGCGGTCATCGGCATGGACGAGAACGTCTTCCCCAGCCGGCGGACGATCGAAGAGCACGCCGACCCGCTGCGCGCGATGGAGGAGGAGCGCCGCCTGGCCTACGTCGCCTGGACCCGCGCCCGCCGGACGCTGGTCCTGGTGTATGACCCCTACGCGCCGTCGCCCTTCCTGCGCGAGGCCTTCAGCGGGGAAGAGCTGGCGCCGTCTCCGGCTCAGCGGTAGCGGCGCAGGTCGACCGAGTAGTCGACGACGGCGCGCATGTGCGCCAGCGCCTCGCCCCAGCCCTCCAGGCACTCGGCGTAGGCCTCCAACACGCCAGGCACGGTCAGGTCGAACGGGCCGTCTTCGAGTGTCACCATGCTGCCGTATCCGCGCGGCTCGATCGTGACCGTCACCTCTGTCACCCACTCGTCGCCCGGCAGCCACGGCCAGCGGAAGCGGACCCGGCTGTATGGCTCGGCCTCGAGCATCTCCCACCAGACGCGCTGCTCCGGAAAGACGAGCGTGCTGCGCGTGCCCGGCGCGAGCGACCCCTCGACCGATTCCGGGAACCACTCGGACAGAGCCTCGGGCGAGGTCCAGGCACGGTAGACGCGGTACGGCGGCGCGTCGAGGCGCTTGGTCATGTGCACCGTTCGCACCGGATCGGCGATCTCGATCCGCGCCTCCGCCGGCGCGCCCGCCGCGGCCTTGCGTGTCGGGCTCACAGGCCCAGGTCCCCGCGGACCGTCTTCAGCCCCTCGACGACGTTGGCAACGTGCTGCTCGAACAGCACTCCGATCTCGTCGGCGCCCCTGACCAGCTGGTCGCGCGGCACCTGCCGGGCAAAGCCCTTGTCCTTCATCTTCTTGGCAACTGACCGGACGTCGACCTCATCGAGGCTGCGATTGGGCCGCACCAGCGCGACGGCGACCACGAAGCCGCTCATCTCGTCGCAGGCGTAGACCGTCCGCGCCAGCGGCGTCGTGCGCGGGATGCCGGTGTGGTCGCCGTGGCCGAGCACCGCCTCAACCAGCTCGTCCGGATAGCCGCGCCGGCGCAGCTCGGCCGCGCCTTCGAGCGGATGTGTCTCCGGGAAACGCTCGTAGTCGAAGTCGTGCAGCAGCCCCGCCGAGCGCCACGTCTCGAGCGCATCGCCGGCAATGCCAAAGTGGTTCGCCGCATACCAGCCGACCGCGCCCTCGACGGCCCGCCCGTGCTTGCGCAGCGCATACGACTGCGTCCACTCGCACAGCAGCGCCCAGGCCTCGTCGCGCGTCGGCATCCGAATCAGGCCTTTCCCGTCGGTGGCGGGAAGGGCGGGGCGGGAGCGTCGGATGCCTGCGGCTGGATGCCCGGCGGTGCGCTGCGCTGCTCGACGACGAGCGGCAGCCGCTTCCGCTCCGAGCCGTCGATCAGGATGCGGATCGAGTAGTCGCCGGGCGAGGGGAACGCTAGGTTCCACATGTCGAGGCTGAACGTCAGGACGGTGTCGCGGCCGTCACTGGACCCACCGGCCACGATCTTGGCCGTCGCGTTGGACAGCCGATTGCCGTCGGGCGTGAGCAGCACGAACTGCAGCTCGTGCTCCGTGCCGAGCTCCGGCGAAGTGACCAGCAGGCCACACACCAGCGCCAGGTGTGGATGGCGCAGCGGGAACTGCGGTCCCCCCAGCCGAGACACGCCGCCGCCGATCACGGCGAACTTCTGCCCCGGGCGGGCATCCGCCGCGTCAGCCAGGAAGGCGTATTCGATGTCCGGCACGCTGACAGTCTAGTCCTCGCCGCTGCGGAGGCCTGGCTGCCGTTAGGTCAGCCTGAGGCCGCGACCGCCTTGGCCCGGCGAGCGGCGCGGCCGTTGCCATTGCCGCGACGGCGGCCAGCCGAGTCGGCGAAGGAGACATCGCTGAGCGGGATGAGGGGCTCACCGCGGAGCACGCGCGAGAGGTACTCACCGGTCGCCGAGCTGCGCGTTGCGGCAACCTTCTCCGGCGTACCCGCGACCACGACTCGGCCCCCTCGCTCGCCGCCCTCGGGTCCAAGGTCGATGATCCAGTCAGCGGTCTTGATGACGTCGAGGTTGTGCTCGATGACGATCACCGTATTGCCTTGGTCGACCAGCCGATGGAGCACCTGCAGCAGCTTCTCGACGTCGGCGAAGTGCAGGCCGGTGGTGGGCTCGTCGAGCAGGTAGACGGTCCTGCCGGTGGCCCTGCGCGAAAGCTCGGTGGCCAGCTTGACCCGCTGGGCCTCGCCGCCCGAGAGAGTAGTGGCCGGCTGGCCGAGGCGCATGTAGCCAAGGCCAACGTCGACCAGCGTGCCCAGCTTGTTGCGGATCTGGGGCACGGCGAAGAAGAACTCGTGCGCCTCCTCGATCGTCATCTCCAGGACGTCGGCGATGGAGCGGCCCTTGTAGTGGATCTCCAGCGCCTCGCGGTTGTAGCGCTTGCCGCCACAGACCTCGCACGGCACGTACACGTCGGACAGGAACTGCATCTCGATCTTGATGATCCCGTCGCCCTTGCAGCTCTCGCAGCGGCCGCCCTTGACGTTGAACGAGAAGCGGCCCGGAGCGTAGCCGCGGACGCGCGCCTCAGGCACGCCGGCGAACAGCTCGCGAATCGGCGTGAACAGCCCGACGTAGGTCGCCGGATTGGACCTCGGCGTCCGCCCGATCGGGCTCTGGTCGATCTCGATCACCTTGTCGACCGCCTCCGTGCCCTCCAGCGCATCGTGGGCCGCCGGCTCCTCGCGCGCGCGGCTGATCTTGCGGGCGAGGGCGCGGTACAGGATCTCGGTCACCAGCGTGCTCTTGCCCGAGCCCGATACGCCGGTCACGCAGGTCAGCGTGCCGAGCGGGAAGCCGACGTCGATATCCTTGAGGTTGAACGCACGCGCGCCGCGGACGGTGAGCGCGGCTCCGTTGCCCTTGCGCCGCTGCTGCGGGATGGGGACCATCTGCTCGCCACGCAAGTAGGCGCCGGTCAAGGACCGTGGCTCGGCCATGATCGCCTCGAGCGGCCCTGAGGCGATGACCTCGCCGCCGTGCTCGCCGGCGCCGGGACCAATGTCTAGCAGCCAGTCGGCGGTCCGGATCGTCTCCTCGTCGTGCTCCACGACGATCAGCGTGTTGCCCAGGTCGCGCAGCCGCACCAGCGTGGCGATGAGCTTGGCGTTGTCCTTCTGGTGCAGGCCGATGGTCGGCTCGTCCAGGATGTAGAGCACGCCCATCAGTGACGATCCGATCTGCGTCGCCAGTCGGATGCGCTGCGCCTCGCCGCCGGAGAGCGTCGACGAGGTGCGGTCGATGGTCAGGTAATCCAGCCCGACGTCGACGAGGAAGCCTAGGCGGGCCCCGATCTCCTTCAGGATCTGCCGAGCGATCTGCTGCTCGCGATCAGACAGCCGGTCAGGCAGATGCTGGGCCCAGCGCAGGGCGGCGGTGATGGACAGCGCCGACACGTCGGCGATCGTGCGGCCGTCGACGGTGACCGCCAGGGCCGCCGGCTTGAGGCGGGTGCCGTGACACGTCGGGCACGGGCGCGCGACCATGAACTTCTCGAGCTCTGACTTGACCCACTCGGAATCAGTCTCGCGATATCGCCTCTCGAGGTTGGGCAGCACGCCCTCGAACGTGGCGTCATAGGAGCTCGTCCGTCCGTTGTGGCGATAGCTGATCCGGACCTTCTCGCCACGCGGCGTGTGGAGCAGGTAGTCGATCGCCTGCTGGGGCAGGTCGCGCAGCGGCACGTCGGTCTGGAAGCCGTGGCGCTTCGCCACGCCGGCGACGACGCGGCCGTACCACGAGTCGGCCATGGGCATCCGCGACCAGGGCACCAGCGCGCCGGCATCAATCGACAGCTCACGGTTGAGCACCCGCTCGGCTTCGAACTCCATGCGCACGCCGAGGCCTGTGCAGTCCGGGCAGGCGCCATGCGGCGAGTTGAACGAGAACGAGCGTGGCTCGAGCTCGTCGATCGTCGTGCCATCAAATGGACACGAATAGCGCTCGCTGTACCGCTGCTCCTCGAACGAGGCCGTGTCTGCCGGAGCAACGACCATGAGGCCTTCGCCCAGCCGCAGCGCGGTCTCCACCGAGTCGGCGAAGCGGGCAAGCTCAGGATTGGGGTTGTCAGGGCCGTACGGCCGGCCCTCGTCGTCCGAGTGGCGCACGACGAGCCGGTCGACCACGACCTCGATCGTGTGGCGCTTGTACTTGTCGAGCGTCGGCGCCTCTTCCAGGTCGTACTGCTCGCCATCAACGCGCACCCGGGTAAAGCCCTGCCGGCGTGCCGCCTCGAAGACCCGGTCGCCCTCCGTCTTGCGGTCCCGCACCAGCGGGCCCAGGATCAGCAGCCGCGCGCCATCCGGCAGTGTCAGGATGCGGTCGACGATCTGGGGCACGGTCTGGCGTGCGATCTCGCGACCGCAGGTCGGGCAGTGCGGGTGGCCGACGCGGGCGAAGAGCAGGCGCAGATGGTCGTATACCTCCGTCACCGTGCCGACAGTCGAGCGCGGATTGCGGCTCGCGCCCTTCTGGTCGATCGAGATGGCCGGGCTCAGCCCGTCGATCTGGTCGACATCCGGCTTCTCCATCTGACCCAGGAACTGGCGCGCGTAAGCGGACAGGCTCTCGACGTAGCGCCGCTGCCCCTCGGCGTAGATGGTGTCGAAGGCGAGGCTGGACTTACCGCTGCCCGAGAGGCCGGTGATCACCACCAGCCGATCGCGCGGCAGCTCGACCGTGATGTTCTTCAGGTTGTGCTCGCGCGCGCCGCGCACGACCAGCAGCTCCTGGGTCACTGGCGTCCGCTCACGCACTTAGGAAGTATAGAACGGATGATCTGTTTGGCATTGCTGCGCGACACGCTGCCAAGCGTATCCGAGACTGCGGCTCGACTCCTCCGGGCGGCGCCAGCGAGGCTACTGAAAGTACGGCTCAGCGGTAGCGAAGATGGCAGTGCTGCGGGGGGTTGCATGCGTTTGGCATACTCTGTGCACCGGTTGAGATGGCCCGGCGGAAGTTGCCGCCGAGCCACAATCAAATAAGACACCGTTCACCGTGGAACCCGTCCCGGCAGGGGTGCCCCAGCACCGCTGCCCGCCTCAACCGGCGCCCAACCGTCAGCCTCGTGCCCCAGCACGTCACTGACCGTCACCTGGCCGGCCGAGCCGTGTCGTGCCTGCCAACTGCCGCGGTGAACCCATCCTTCCGTCGCTGCGCCCCAGCGTGGCGTCTGGTAGAGAGGAGGCAAGTAGTTGCCTGATGAGCAAATGGGCCCGAGTGGGGCCTATCGGGGACGAGCACTGCGCGTGCTCGGACTGGCCATGCTGGCCACCTCGCTCGCCGTGGGCGGGCTGGCTTTCGGTCCGCAGCCGGCAGAGGCTGCGCAGAAGAAGGTCGTGATCGTGGTCGGTCCCGTCGGCTCGAACACCGCCAGCTTCAAGAGGACTGCTGACCAGGCCGCCGCAGCAGCTCGCGCGCAGGGCGCGAAGGTCATCAAGATCTACAGCCCGAACGCCACCTGGGCGCGGGTCAAGCAGGCCGCCAGGGGTGCACACGTGTTCGTGTACCTAGGCCACGGCAATGGCTGGCCCAGCCCGTACAAGCCGTTCCAGACCCGCACCAAGAACGGCTTGGGCCTCAACTCAAAGGCCGGTCGCGGGAACAGCAACCACAAGTACTACGGCGAGCGCCTGATGGCGTCTGAGCTGAACCTTGCCAAGAACGCCGTCGTGCTGCTGCTGCGGCTGTGCTATGCGTCAGGCAACAGCGAGCCCGGCAAGGCCAATCCGTCGAAGTCGGTCGCCATGCAGCGTGTCGACCACTACGCGGCGGGCTTCCTCCGGGGCGGCGCCAGTGTGGTCCTCGCCGAAGGCATGGGCCACTCGAAGTACGTCTTCCAGGGACTCTTCCGCTCTAACAAGACCATGTCCGAGATCTTCTGGAGCGCGCCGAGCGCTACGCGCAAGCACCGCATCAACTTCAATGCCAAGCGGTCAACCGGGCACGTGGTCATGGACCCACGCAAGCCCAGCGCGTTCTACCGGTCGATCGTTGGCAAGCTCGATTTCAAGGCTAGCGACTGGCGGTGAGCCGCTGATCCGGCACACAGTTGAACGGCCCGGGCGGATGCCCGGGCCGTTTCTCATTCGACCTCGTGGAGCTCGAGGCGATTGACGCCGCCGGCCTGGGCCGAGGTCGTCAGGAGCAGCACCTGGCTGGAGCCCGCCACCACCTGACGCGCCTGCGCCGCGTTTCGCATCCGCTCGATCAGCGGCTCGCCCGTCCGCCCCGCCGGGATGACCATGGGCAGCACTCCCCAGCGGACGGCGAGCCTGCGCGCCACGATGGCGCTTACCGTGAAGGCAAGCACCGCCACGCGCGGTCGAAGGACGGATAGCAGCTCAGCGGTGCGGCCAGAGCGCGTGAAGCACCAGACGGCGCTCACCGCCGGGTAGTCGTGGGCCATCGCGGCGGCACCATGGACGATCGCCGACGGGCCGTCGTGTGGACGCCTCGTCGAACGGACCGCCGGCGGCGGCGCCTTCTCCTCGGTCATGCGGCAGATCGCAATCATCGCCCGTGCCGCCTCCAGCGGGAAGCGGCCGATGGCCGTCTCGGCACTGAGCATCACGCCGTCGGCGCCGTCGAGGACCGCATTGGCGACGTCGCTCGCCTCCGCCCTGGTCGGGCGCGACGAATCGGTCATCGACTCCAGCATCTGGGTGGCGACGATCGTGAAACGGCCGGCCGAGGCGGCCCGGCTGAGGAGGTCCTTCTGGACCAACGGCACCTCCTCGTACGCAATGTCGACGCCCAAGTCGCCGCGGGCGATCATCACGCCGTCACTTGCCGCCGCCACCTCATCGAAGGCATCGACGCCCGCGCGGGTCTCGATCTTGGCCACGACCAGCGGGCCGTCGGCGGGCAGCCTCTCGCGCAGGGCCCGGACGTCGGCGGCGCTGCGCACGAAGGACTGCGCGATCAGGTCCGCGCGAAGCTCCAGCGCACGTGGCAGGGCCTCCTCGTCGGCCGACGTGAGGGCGGGTCCCGAGAGGCGCTCGACAGGCACGTTGACGCCCGATCGCGAGCGAACGCTGCCGCCGCGGACGACCTCGGTGGAGATCATGCCATCGGTTATCGCGACCACGCGCAGCTCGGCCGCGCCGTCCGCCAGCAGCACCCGATCACCTGGCTGCAGCTCCTCGGCAAGCGTCGCCCGGTTGACCGGAACGGCC
>DATMJK010000044.1:0-7879 GCA_035553915.1 Candidatus Limnocylindrales bacterium
CCCACGCCTCCACCTCCGCCCGACCCATCGCCGCCGGCGTCGTTATCGCCCGGCGGCGATGGGTCGGGCGGAGGTGGAGGCGTGGGCGGGTCAGGTGTGGGCGGCGGTTCCGGCGTCGGCTGGGGTGGACGTGTCGGCTCCGGGCGTTCGGTCGGCTCGGGCTCGGGCGTCGGCTCAGGTTCCGGCGTCGGCGTGGCGTTCGGGTCTGGTGTCGGCTCGGGCGACGGGCTGGGCGGCGCACAGGTCAGAGGCACGACCTCGCGTCCCCAGCTGTCCTTGCCTGGCAGGTGGGCGGTCGATGTGCCGTGCTCGCCGCGCTGGTTGATGCCCTGGCGCGCCCGATCCGCCCAGTCCTCGAGCGCCTCACGCCACGTCGGCGGCGCATCGGGGTACAGCTTGGCCGGGTCGATGTACCAGGTGTCGCACATCTCGGTGTACAGCACGCCGGCCGGATCGATCTCGCCGTCGCCGCCGGGCTGGGTGCCGCGGATGAACCACTCGTCGCGCCGGTCGGCCGAGTATGGTCCGGGCCGGCCGCCCGACCAGGCATCGATCTCGGCACGGACGAGACCATCGGGCGCGTCGGGGAAGCGCGCCAACGGCTGGCCGCGGGTGTACTCGCGCATGAAGGCGCGCCAGATGCGGCCGGGGCCGGTTGCCGCATAGGCCGGCTGGTCGCCGCCCTGCGGCGGGCTGTTGTCGCTGTTGCCCATCCACACGCCGACCATCAGCTGTGGCGCGCTCGGATCGTCCGGCGGCGCGAGGAAGCCGTAGGCGGAGAGGTCCTTCAGGTCGTTGGTCGTGCCCGTCTTGACCGCCGCCTCGCGCCGCTCGCCGTCCGGGCCGTTCACGACCTGGGCGCCGGGGCCAAAGACCGGGTTGACCTGCGGGTTGGTGTTGCCCTTCAGGATATCGCCGACCATCCAGGCAGCCTGCGGCGACATCACCTGTCGTCGCTCGGGATCGCCAGCCCGATGGATGACCGCACCGTCCTTGTCGCGGATCTCGAGGATGGTCCGCGTGGGCGCCTGGAGCCCACCCGTGCCGAAGGTGCTGAAGCCGGACGCGTACTCGAGCATATTGACCTCGACCGTGCCGATCGCCCCGGCGAGGCCGGCGGTGTAGATACGGCGAGTACCGCGCGGGAAGGTCAGCTCCATCCGCTCGGCGAGCTGGGCGACGGCGTCGACGCCGACCATGTCCAGCGCGCGGATGGCGGTCGTGTTGAGCGAGAACTGGAGCGCCTCGCGGGCGAGCACCGGCCCGTAGTCGCGCAGGGTCGCGTTGCGTGGCACCCACGGTGTTCCGTCGGAATTGCGGCCAAACTCCGTGGTCACGTCGAAGAGCAGTGTGCCCGGCGTGAGCGTCTCGTTGTCGAAGCCGGCGGCGTAGATCATTGGCTTCCACGCTGATCCGGGCTGGCGGTAGCCCTGGCCCACGACGTCGTACTTGGTGTTCAGCTTGGGCGACTCGAGGTCGTCGCGGTAGTAGCCGGCGCTGCCAACATAGGCCAGGATGTTGCCCGTGCGCGCATCGAGCGCGACCAGCGCGCCGTTGTGGATGCCCTTGCCGCGCAGGAAGCCCAGCCACTCGCGGTCCTGCTGGAGGCCGTTCTCCTCGATCAGCTGGTCGAGCTGCGCCTCTGACTCCTGGGTGTAGATCGTGGCCGCGGTGATGTACTTCTGGGCCAGCTGCTGGGCGTCCCAGTCGAGCGTCGTGATGACCGTGTAGCCGCCCCGCTCGGCCGGTGCGCGGTCGATCAGCAGCTGATCGAGCTCCTGCTTCATGTGCCACACGAAGTGCGGCGCCTGGTAGACGAGCGGCGGTTCTGGCTGGAGGACGATCGGTTCCTGCAACGCCTGCTGCAGCTCGAAGTCGGACAGCTTGATGAACGCGCCGTGGCCGGCGTGCAGGTTGCGCAGGATGAAGTTGCGCCGTTCGACCGGCGTTGGCAGCCGCGCGCCGTTGCGTGAGCTGACCGGCACGACGAGGCGGCCCTGCGCATCAGCCGCTGCCCACTTGTAAAGGTCGTAGTTCGACGGCGACTGGGGCAGGCCGGCGAGCACGGCCGCCTGGGCCGGGGTCAGCCGCGCGAGGTCGCGAATGCCGAAGTAGATCTCGGCCGCGGCGGCGATGCCATAGGCCCCGTGGCCGTAGTAGATCTTGTTCAGGTAGGCAGTGATAATCCGCTTCTTGCCGTCGCGGCCGGGGAACGCGCGCGTCAGCCGGTCGGCCTGGATGATCTCCTTGATCTTGCGCGTGTAGACGTCGGTCTGGTTTGGATCCAGCACCTCGGGCGGAAGGAGGCCTGCCTCGCGCACGAACTGCTGGGTGATCGTCGATGCGCCGCGATCGCGCCCGCCGGCGAGGCTCTCCAGCCCGGCCGACATGATGCTTCCCAGGTCATAGCCCTCGTTCGTCCAGAAGGTCCGGTCCTCGGTGGCGATCGTGGCGTCGAGCACCAGCGGCGGGATGTCGTCGAACGCCACCACGCGCCGCCGCTCGCTCTGGAAGCGCGCCAGCTGGACGGTGCCGCTGCGATCGTAGACGGCTGATGGCTGGGCAAGGTCGAGCTCCTCGAAGCGGGCCACGTCAGGCAGGTTCTGGCCCATCTCGTCAAGGGTCGCCATTGCCGCCGCGCCGCCGGCGAAGGTCGTGCCCGCGACGCCGCCGAAGACGAGCAGCACGACGAGCAGCAGGGTCAGCGGGACGACACCGCTGGCGCCGCTCTTCTTGCGCGGTCGGGAGCGCAGGCGCATCAGCGCGATGCGACGCAGGTTGGCGTTCGACCGCCCGTACGACATGCGGCCGCTGCCGCTGCCGCGCGTGCCATGGCCGTTCGATCCGCGGCCATTGCCGCGGCCATGGCCGTTGCCATTGCCGTTGGGCGCGCGGTGGACGGGACGGAAGCTCACCCGGCGATTGTCCTGCTTTCAGCCGCCGGGCGCACTCGTGCGTCCCGGCCGCGATGCTCCGCCATGCTCAGGCTGCCGCAGCCTGACGCCGCTGCTGGCGCTGCAACCGGCGCAGCAGGTGGAGCACCTCGCGCTCGTCCGCGCCCAGGCCGCGCCGGACGGGCGGTTTGAGGACGCGTGTCTCGACATCACCGTTCGCCGGCCGGCGGCGACTCGGGCTGAAGCCGCCGTTCTCGAAGGCGCCTATGACTGCAGGGTGGATGTACGCCGAGCGGCAGACGGCCGGCGTGTTGCCCAGCCAGCGCGCCACCTCGCTGATGGCGCTCGTCACCGCCGGGCTGCTGCGCCGGCCCTGCGCCGCGACAGCGGCGACTGCCTCCTCCCGGGCCGCGGCCGGGGCATCTGCCGCGCGCAGGCAGCGGAAGGCCAGCACGGTGCCGGCCCATGTGCGGAAGTCACGCGCCGAGAAGTCGTCGCCCAGAGCCGCGCGGAGGTACTCGTTGACGTCGTCCGAATCGATGGGCTGCGGCTGGCCTTCCTCGTCGAGGTACTGGAACAGCCTCTGGCCGGGCAGCTCCTGGCAGCGGCGGACGATGCGCGCCAGCCGCAGGTCGCGCAGGCTGACCTCGTGGCGTTTGCCGGACTTGCCGCGGAAGGAGAAGCGGACGTGGCTGCCGCGGATGCGGCCGTGCTGGTCGCGCAGCGTGGTCAGGCCGTACGTCCGGTTCTGGCGCGCGTACGCCTCGTTGCCCACCCGCAGCAGCGTCGTGTCGAGCAGCCTGACCACCGCCGCCACGACCTTGGTCCGGTCAAGGCCGCGCCGCGCGAGGTCGCGCTCCACCTGCCGGCGCAGGCGCGGCAGGCCCTCGCCGAAGGCGATCGTGCGCTCGTACTTACTCTCGTCGCGAACCTGCCGCCAGAGCGGGTGATAGCGGTACTGCTTGCGGCCGCGCGCATCGCGGCCGGTGGCCTGGATGTGGCCGCGCGACGAGGGGCAGATCCAGACATCGGTCCAGGCCGGCGGAATCGCCAGCGAGCGGATGCGCTCGAGCATCCGCTCGTCGGTCAGCCGCTCGCCGTCAGGGCCGCGGTAGGCGAAGCCCTTGCCGCTCCGGCGGCGGTTGATGCCCGGGTCGTCGTCATTGGCGTAGCGCAGGCCGGCGGGCAGCTCGGCCGTCGAGCCGTCAGTGCCGGCAGCGCGAGCATCCTTGCCGGAGGCACGCCCGGGCATGGCGCGCAGGCGCCGCCGGCCGCTGGCAGATGGTGAGGTCCCCATTCGCTGCCGACGGTAGCGCGCGGCCGCCACGCGCCTCGCAGCACGGAGTGGCGGCGTCGTTGCGGCCGAATATCAGCACCCCGTTTGGGATGGATTTTGGATAGCCGCCGACGAGCGCCGCGTGGCCGTGCAATTGGCCGCTGGGCAGATTGGGCCCCGCATCCCGCACGCCCCGGAGGGTTGATACCTGATGTCCGCCGCCTGATGTCCGCCTCCGCGCAGCCGTCACCCGGCTCGGTCGGGTCGCCAGTCGAAGGCCCGCCAATCGTCGACATGCGCTCGGTCAGCCGGAGCTTCGGCGAGGTTCACGCCGTCGTCGACATGACGCTGTCCGTGCGGCAGGGCACGATCCTGGGCGTGATCGGGCCGTCCGGCTCGGGCAAGACGACGGCCATTCGGGTGATGACCGGCGCGATCCGGCCTGACAAGGGCAGCGTCCGCGTCCTCGGCGAGGAGCCGCGGCACTTCCACCGCGCGACGCGCGAGCGGATCGGCTACATGCCCCAGCAGTTCGTGCTCTACCCGGACCTGACGGCGCGCGAGAACGTCGACTTCATCGGCGCGATGTTCGGCATGCTGCGGCCGCGGCGCGTGAAGCGGACGGAGGAGGTGCTGCGCCTGGTCGAGCTGTGGGAGGCGCGCGACAGGCGCGTGGCTCACCTCTCGGGCGGCATGCAGCGTCGCGTGGCTCTCGCCTGCGCGCTCGTCCATCAGCCGCGGCTGCTGATCCTCGACGAGCCGACCGCCGGCATCGACCCCATCCTGCGCCAGGAGATCTGGGAGGAGCTGCGCCGGCTGCGCGACGGCGGCGTGACGCTGCTGGTCACGACCCAGTACGTCGGCGAGGCCGAGTACTGCGACACCGTGGCGCTCATCTCTGCCGGCGAGCTGATCGCCTATGACCAGCCGGAGGAGGTGCGCCGCGAGGCTCTCGGCGGCGACGTCGTGCAGGTCGGCACAACGCGCGCCTTTGACGCTGCCACCCTGCCCCAGATCGAGGGCGTGACCGAGATCCGTCAGGTCGGCCCGCGCGAGCTGCTGGTCATCTCGACCAACGGCGCGCAGGCTCTGCCCGATGTGGTCGACGCGATCGTCACCGCTGGCGCTGAGGTCGACTGGAGCCGCGAGTACCGTCCAAGCTTCGACGAGGTCTTCGCCGAGCTGGTCAACCGCCACCAGGGGCGTGCCATCGGCGCCGCCGGCTCGCTGGGCATGGGCGCTACAGCGTTCCGGCTGGAGCGCTGAGGGGTGGGCATCATCAAGGGCCTGTCGCGGCTGCTGGCCCAGGTGCGCAAGGAGCTCATCCAGGTGCGCCGTCGGCCCGGCGCGTTCATCAGCCTGGTCCTCGGGCCGTTCCTGGTGATGGCCATATTCGGCTTGGGCTACACCGGCGTGCGCAGCCCGATCCAGACGATCATCGTCCTACCCGCCGGCGGCGAGGGCGTGGCCGAGGAGCTGCCGCGTGAGGCGCAGTTCTACCAGCAGATGGCCGGCCCGGCGCTGCGCATCGTCGACCTGACTGACGACGAGAACTGGGCACGGACGAGGCTCGGCGCAGGCCAGGTCAGCGCGATCGTGATCCTGCCGGCTGACGCGACACAGCGCATCCGCGCCGGCGAGCGGGCACAGATCGAGGTCGTGGTCAACGAGGTTGACCCGGTCAACGTCGCCTACACCGGCTTCGTGGCAGACATCATCAGCTCGCAGATCAACCGCGAGATCCTGACCCGGCTGATACGCGAAGGCGAAAGCTACTCCGTCACCCAGCTCGACGGCGAGCCGCTGGCAGTGCCGCCGGAGGTGATCGCAGCCCCGACCGAGATGACGGTGACCAACGTCGCGAGCATCCAGCCGCAGGTCGTGACGTTCTTCGGGCCGGCCGTGCTCGCGCTGGTGCTCCAGCACATGGCCGTCACGCTGACCGCGCTGTCGTTCGTGCGCGAGCGGATGTCGGGCGTGATGGAGGTCTTCAAGGTCTCGCCCGTGACGTCGGTCGAGCTGGTCCTGGGCAAGTACCTTGGCCTGGGCGTCGTGGGCGCGCTGGTCGCGACGATCACGACGCTGCTGCTGATCCTCGTGCTCGGCGTGCCGATGCTCGGCAGCCCGCTGCTGGTGGCGGCGATCATCGCCCTGCTGACGTTTGCCAGCCTCGGCCTCGGCTTGCTCATCTCGGTCATCGCCGACTCGGAACGCCAGGCCGTCCAGCTGTCGCTGCTGGTGCTGCTGGCGTCGGTCTTCTTCAGTGGCTTCGTGCTGGCGGTCGAGGAGTTCAGCCCGGCCGTGCAGCTCGTCTCCTACTCGTTGCCGGTGACGCACGGCATCAACCTGCTGCAGGACGTGATGCTGCGTGGCGGGACGCACGCCTGGTGGCAGCTCAGCACCTTGGCCGGAATCGGTATCGTGCTCTTCGTGATCACGACGATCCTGCTGCGGCGGACCCTGCGCGCCACATGAGCCGCGGCATGCTGCGCCTGGTGGGCACGGCGCTGCTCGTCTACGGCCTCGCCGGCACGCTGCTGCTCGGGGTCATCGGCGTCAGCATCGCCCGCCCGCTGGACGACATCACCAGCCTTGGCTCGTCGCTGGGCGGCCAGCGCGACGCCGCGCTGGCGGCGCTGGAGCAGTCGTCGACGACGATCGTCGACACGTCGGCCGCGGTGCGCAACATGGACACCAGCCTGGCCCAGGCGAACCAGGCCACCGCTCGCGCCGCCGGCATCTCGCGCGGCATGGCCCAGACGATGCGCGAGCTGGCCTTCCAGATGCAGCTGACCGTGCTCGGGATCCAGCCGCTGATCGGGCTGGCGCCGGGCTTCGACGCGACGGCGTTGCAGTTCGACCTGCTGGCGGACGACGTCGCTGCGATCGCGGCGGCGCTCGAGCAGAACCGCAACGACACGATCGCCATCGCCAATGGCCTCGACGAGCTGGGCCGCTCGATCGACCGCCTGCGCGTCGCTGTCGCTGACAGCCCGGACCTGTCGGCCATCACCGGCTCGGTCGACGAGGCCCAGCTCGGGCTGCTGGCGCTGATCGGCTGGCTGCTGGTAGCGGCCGTCGGTTGCATGCTCGCCGGCCTTGGCTGCTGGTGGGCCTCGTTCCGCCGGCGGGGACGAGCCTCGATCGAGCCGACGGCCTAGCGCCGCTCCTGCTCTGGGTCCACCTGGGCGACGACGATCTCGTCGGCGATGACGTCCTCGCGGGTCTGCGGCTCGGCGGCTGCTGGCACCTCGGCCGGCGCGGAGGGCAGCTCCCAGGTCCACGAGTTGAGCCGACCGAGCAGTCGCTGCGCGGTCAGGTCGAGCTGGATCGGCGTGATCGCGATGCGCCGGTTGACGACGGCATGGAAGTCCGTGCCCGGCTCGGCCAGACCTGATGGTGGCGGCCCGCCGATCCAGTAGTAGGGGATGCCGCGCGGGTCGAGCCGCTCGATCAGCTCGTCCTGGTAGATGCGCTTGCCCATGCGTGTGACCTCGACGCCTTCGCACTCGTCGGCGGCGATGGCCGGCACGTTGATGTTGATCAGCTCGCCCGGCGCGAGACCGTTCTCGAGCACGTTGACCGCCGCCACGTAGGCGATCCGCGCGGCGAGCGTGAAGTCGGGATGCTCGTAGTACTCCTGCGACAGCGCGATCGCCGGGCAGTCGCTGAGCACGGCCTCCATGGCCGCGCTGACCGTGCCCGAGTA
>DATMJK010000045.1:0-19183 GCA_035553915.1 Candidatus Limnocylindrales bacterium
ATGGCGGAACAGGATGCTGTTGTGCGCCAGCCGCTCGTCGCGTCGGGCCGCTCGCCGGCGGGCGACCTCTAGGTCGAGCCAGCGCGTGCCTTCGGCGTCAAGCGCCGCGGCCAGGCGAAAGCCTGTGCCGGCGGGAGCGTGCAGCTCACGGACGTGGGCGATCTTCATGCCACGTGCAGACTATCCTCGGTAGCGGATGTTGACCGGCATCGACCACGTCATTCTCGCCGTCGACAGCCCGGATGCTGCGGCGGCCGAGGTGGAGAAGCAGCTCGGCCTGCGCTCGACTGGCGGCGGACGCCACGACGCCCACGGCACGCACAACCGGCTGATCTGGCTTGGCGACTCGTACCTCGAGCTGATGGGCGTCTTCGACGACGACCTTGCCGCGCGTTCCTGGTGGGGCTCGTACGTGCGGCAGCTGCTCGCTGATCGAGGCGCCGGGCTGGCCGGAGTCGTGCTCGCCTCGGACGACCTTGTCGCCGACGTGGCTGGGCTGCGCGCGGGCGGCTCGTCGCTGGGCGAGCCACAGCCCGGCCAGCGGTCACGGCCGGACGGCCGGCTCGTGCGCTGGCAGGCGGCGCTGCCGGAGCGTCCCGACTCGGACCTGGGCCTGGCTTTCCTGATCGAGCACGACACGTCAGCGGCCGAGTGGACGCCGGACGAGCGATCGGCGCGGGCGACGGAGATCCACCCGATGGGTACGGCTGCCCGCTTGCTGCGCATGGAGGTGCCCGTGTCAGACGTGCGCGCGGCTCAGATGCGCATCCACCGGGGCCTGGGGGTGGCCTTTCGGCCCTCGCTGAGCGGTGGCGGAGCGCGTGATGGCTCCATTGGGCGGCAGGTGCTGCGCCTGCTGCGTGTGGGTTCCCGGCCGCTGATCGCGATCGGTGGTGGCCGCGCCGAGCGCGAGCTGGAGCTGCTGGGCTGCCGCTGGCTGATTGCGCCCTAGAAGGGCCGGAACATCATCAGCCAGAGGATGAACGCGAAGCCGCCGCCACCGATCAGCAGCAGCAGCTCGGGCCGGCGATTGTCGAGCAGCGCAGCCAGCTCCTCGTCCGAGGCAGGTGGCGGATCCGGCTGGTCCTTCTTGATCGCGCGCGTCCGCTGGCCGATGGCGTGGCGAACCTTGTTGAAGTAGCCGGCGCCCAGCGGTGTCATCGCGACACCGATGGCGATGAGCAAGACAAGCGAGACCCAGATCCATCCGCGCCCGAACGAGCCGAGCAAGATGCCGGCTACGATGCCGGTTGCCAGCAGCCCGAGCACGCCGACCAGGGCCACCCAGCCTGACAGCTCGGAGATGTCGAGCAGCGATGCGATGCGCGCGCGGTCGCGCTCGCGCCTGAGGCGAAACGCGACATGCACCGAGACGCCATGCCCGGCGACGAACACGAACGACGTCAGGACATGCACGAAGATCAGGAGCCCCTCAACGCTGGGCATCATCCCTCCCTCTGGTGACAACTCGGAAGCAAAGGATAACGAGCGGAGTACGCTCTTCTCCCAAGAAGTGCACGTAGGTGGCGCCATGGCGACTGTGTTGTGCGTTCTGTACGACGACCCGGTGGACGGCTACCCACCCACCTACCCACGCGACGACATACCGCGCATCGAGCGTTATCCGGATGGGATGAGCACGCCCACGCCGAAGTCGATCGACTTCACGCCGGGTGAGCTGCTCGGCAGCGTGTCAGGCGGGCTGGGCCTGCGGCGCTTCCTGGAGGACGCCGGCCACACCTTGATCGTGACCTCCGACAAGGACGGGCCGGACTCGGAGTTCGAGCGCCAGCTGCCCAACGCCGACGTGGTCATCAGCCAGCCCTTCTGGCCGGCCTACATGACCGCCGAGCGCTTCGCCAAGGCGCCCAACCTGAGGCTCGTCATCACCGCCGGCATCGGCTCAGATCACACCAACCTGCAGGCAGCGATGGACAACGGCGTGACCGTGGCCGAGGTGACCTACTGCAACAGCATCAGCGTGTCAGAGCACGTGGTGATGATGATCCTCGGCCTGGTGCGCAACTACATCCCGTCCTACAAGATCGTTGTTGACGGCGGCTGGAACATCGCCGACGCCGCCGGCCGCGAGTACGACCTGGAGGGCATGCAGGTGGGCACCGTGGGCGCCGGGCGCATCGGCTCGGCCGTGCTGCGGCGACTGAAGCCGTTCGACGTGGGCCTCCACTACACCGATCGGCAGCGCATGCCGGCGCTGGAGGAGGAGCTCGGCGCGACATGGCATCCGGACGCCGCCTCGATGGTGCCCGTGTGCGATGTGGTCACGATCAACACCCCCCTCCATCCGCAGACCGAGCACCTGTTCGGTGACGCGATGTTCGGCCGTATGAAGCGCGGGACCTACCTGGTCAACACGGCTCGCGGCAAGATCTGCGATCGCGATGCCGTCGTCCGTGCGCTCGAGAGTGGCCAGCTTGCCGGCTATGCCGGTGACGTCTGGTTCCCGCAGCCCGCACCGCAGGACCACCCCTGGCGGACGATGCCGTGGCACGGCATGACGCCACACACGTCGGGCACGTCGCTCTCCGCCCAGGCGCGCTACGCCGCGGGGACGCGCGAGATCCTCGAGTGCTGGCTGGAGGATCGGCCCATCCGCGAGGAGTACCTGATCGTCGAAGGCGGCGGCCTGGCCGGCACCGGCGCCAAGTCGTACTCGGCGGGCGACGCCACGCAAGGCTCTGAGGAGGCGGCGCGCTTCAAGGGCTGACGCCGCCACTCAGTCACAGGAGCGGCAGCTGTTAGTCGGCGTCGTCGAGCGCGGTCGGTGGTGCCAACCGGCGCGCGTCATCGGCGGGCTGGGCACCCTGGGCCGGCCGGGACATCGGCGCACGGATCTGGCGCAGCGACGACCAGCTGGTCCACACCGCCAGCACCACGATGAACAGCCCCACGACGGGATGCAGCGCCGCGACGTTCGGATCGAGGTCGGGCCAGACCACCAGCAGCACCTGCACGACGGTCAGCCCGAGGAGCAGCGCGCTGGCGCCGACGAGCAGGCGCGGCATGCCGCCAGCGAGGCTGAGCACGACCAGCACCAAAGGCAGCACGCCAAACAGGTAGCCGACATTCCGGTGCAGCTCGTAGTTGCCCGGCGTTGCCCAGAGGCCCTGGCCGGCCAGGTAGAACTCAATGACCATGCCGGCTGCGAACAGCCAGGCAACGAGGGTGAAGCCGATCCGTGCCCAGCGAGCGGAAGACATCGGCGCGTCGCCTGGCGCTACAGGTTGCCGCGCTTGGCCTGCTCGCGCTCGATCGCCTCGAACAGTGCCTTGAAGTTGCCGACGCCAAAGCCGCGCGAGCCGTGGCGTTCGATGATCTCGAAGAAGAAGGTCGGCCGATCCTGGACCGGGCGGGTGAAGATCTGGAGCAGGTAGCCTTCCTCGTCCCGGTCAGCCTCGATGCCCAGCTCCTCCAGTGTGTCCATCGGCACGCCGACGTCGCCGACGCGGTCGGGCAGCGAGGCATAGTACTCGTGCGGCAGGCCCAGGAACTCGATGCCGTTGTCGCGCAGGTGGCGAACGGTACCGACGATGTCCTCTGTGCGCAGCGCGATGTGCTGGACGCCGGGCGAGAGGTACCAGTCGAGGTACTCCTGGATCTGGCTCTTCTTCTTGCCCGTTGCCGGCTCGTTGATCGGGAACTTGATCCGGCCGTTGCCGTTGGTCATGACCTTGCTCATCAGCGCCGAGTAGTCGGTGTGGATGACCTTGTCGTCGTAGTGGATCAGCTGGCTGAAGCCGAAGACGTTCCTGTAGTAGTCGACGTAGCGGTTCATGTCGCCGAGCTCGACGTTGCCCACGCAGTGGTCGACCTCCAGCAGCGACAGGCCCTGCGCGGCGCGCGCGGGCTTCTTGATCTGCCGGTAGCCGGGGGCGAAGGCGCCGTGGTAGTCGGAGCGATCGACGAACGAGTGGATCACCTCGCCGTAGGTGCGCACCGCGGACTTGCGCAGCACACCGTCCTCGCCACCGTCGATCTCGGTCGGCTCCAGCACGCTCTCCGCCCCGCGCGAGGTCGTCTCGCGCCAAGCGCTCTCGACATCGTCGACGGCAAAGGCGATGTCCTTCACGCCGTCGCCGTGACGGTGCACGTGCTCGGCGATCTCGCCATCGGGCGTCAGTGGCGCGGTGATCACGAAGCGGATGTCGTTCTGGGCTATCACGTACGAGGCGCGGTCGCGGACCTTCGTCTCGAGGCCGGAGAAGGCGACCGGCGTGAAGCCCCACAGGGCGCGGTAGTAGGCCGATGCCTGGCGCGCGTTGCCGACCCAGAACTCGACATGGTCGATGCCCTTCAGCGGCAGAAAGTCCTGCGCCTCGGCATAGGCGTCCTTGTTGATGCGCGCGCCCGTTTGGTTGAGCGCGCCGCGGGTCAGGGTCTCGGTCATCGGCTCGTCTCCCTTGCGCTGGGCGCTAATCCTACGCCTGCCGGGCTATCGTTCGGCAGGTGAGCACCACCATCACCACGCGCGCCGACCGTCGCCTGGCCGAGCTCGAGTTCCTGGCCGAGGTGGCCCGGCTCGTCGGCTCGGCCCGGACGTGGGATGAGCTGATGGCGACGATCGTCGATCGGGCCACGGCTGCCGCCCGGGCTGAGGTCTGCTCGCTCTACCTGATGGATCGCGACGGCAGCGGCGTGACCCTGGCCGCGACCAACGGCCTCGACCCTGAGCAGGTCGGCCACGCCCGACTGCCGCTGGGTGTCGGTATCACCGGCCGGGCGGCCGAGACGCGCCAGCCGCTGACCAGCCTCGACGTGCGATCGGACGAGCGCTTCCATTGGATTCGCGGCGTCGACGAGCTGCGCTTCACCTCGATGTGCTCCGTGCCGCTCGTGTGGAACGACCAGGTCGTGGGCGTGCTCAACGTCCAGACCGTTCGTCGTCGGCGTTTCACCCAGCGCGATGTGAGCTTCCTCGAGACGCTTGCCGCGCTGCTCGCGGGCACCGTCGAGCGCAACCGCCTGCAGCGCGAGGCGCAGGCTCAGATCGAGAGCATGCGCGCCATCGACGAGGCGCGTGCCCACCTGGTGGCGGTCGTGACCCACGCGCTGCGCACACCGCTGGCCGTCGTGCGCGCCTATGTCGAGCTGCTCGGCGGGGCGGCTCGAGGCTCGACCGAGCCTGACGCCGCCGAGTGGGAACGGCTCGCGCTCGAGCAGGTCGAACGGCTCGACCAGACGGTCGACTCGATCCTGGGCAGCCTGCGCGTGCTGCGGCCGGAGACATCGGCCGCGGCGCCGCTCGACGTCTGCAGCGTCGTCGAGGAGACGGCGCGAGAGCTGGCTCCCCTATTCCGCCGCCACCGCCTGGCGACCGATTTCTTGGAGCGGCCGCTGGTCGCGATGGCCGCTGACGACGCTCTGCGCCGGCTGCTCGGCTACCTGCTCGAGAACGCGGCCAAGTACGCGCCACAGGACGGCACGATTGACATCTACGGCTGGCAGGGCGGCGGGAAGGTGTCAGTGGCCATCACCGACGACGGTCCAGGCATCCCGGCCGCGTGGCGCGAGCGCATCTTCGAGCCATTCGTCAGGCTCGACGACTCGCCGCGCGGCGCCGGCATCGGGCTGTTTGCGGCGCGCCACCTGGCACGCTCGATGGGCGGCGAGCTGCGCGCTGAGCAGCGCCAGCCGCAGGGCAGCCAGTTCGTGCTGGAGCTGCCGTCAGTCAGCCGATCAGCGCGGGATCTCAGGCCCGGACCACCAGCCGGCGACCAGCACGGCGCAGCAGAGGACGACTCCAAGAAGCAGTAGCTCGATCACAGGAAATCTCCAGCTGGAGAAGCGGTGCCGAGGTCGGCCCGGGAGGGCCGAGCGTCAGGCCGCGGCAGCCTCGGCTGTCGAGTCGCCGCCGCTCGCGCCGAGCGGCGCGAGGATGCGACCTTCCGAGTCGTGCAGCGCCTCCAGGCAGTGCGGGCGGCAGCCGCGCGCATCCTGCTGGGGGCTGAGTGAGGGGAAGTGGCGGTAGGCGCCATCTTCGCTGCCCGTGGCGGCCATCAAACGACAGCCGCACACGGCGCAGCTGACCGGGCCTCCCGGCTCGCGGGGCGGCAGGAATCTGGTGACCGACGAGTCGCTCATCAGGCAAAGCTACGGCGAAGGTCGCCGCCGGTCAGCGGTCCGGCGGGTGCCGCTTCGGTAGCGGCTTGGTTGCGCGGGCATCGGCTGCCCGGGCCGGTCTAGTCCTCGAGCCGATAGCCGACGCCGCGCACCGCCACCGGCTGGCGAGCCCCGGCGCTGGCGAGCTTGTCGCGCAGTCGGGCCAGGTGGGGCTTCATCCAGAGCGGGTCAGGATCGGGCGTGCCAGGCCAGCCGGCGGCGAGCAGCTCGGCGTGACGGACCAGCTCACCGCGCCGTTCGAGCAGTGCGCGCAGCAGCCGGAACTCGATCGGCGTCAGCGGCAGTGCCTGCGCCTGCCAGCGGATCTCATGGCGCCGCAGGTCGAGCTCCCAGCCGGTTGAGCGATCCGCCGACTCGCCGGTCGCGCCACGCCGGCGCAGCGCTGCCCGAACGCGGGCTAGCAGCTCGTCGCCGCGGAACGGCTTGCGTACGTAGTCGTCAGCGCCAAGGTCGAGCAGCTCCACCGGCGCGCCGCGATCGCGCTCTCCGGAGACGACAATGATCGGCACGTCCGAGGTCGCGCGCAGCCGGCGGCAGACCTCGGCGCCGTCGACGCCGGGCATGGCCAGATCGAGCAGCACGACATCGATCGGGGATTCGCGGAAGCGGCGGAGCGCCTCCTCGCCGTCATAGGCGGCCACGATGCGGTGGCCGGCCTGACCGAGCAACGCGCCCAGCGCCCCGACCATCGCCGGCTCGTCATCGACGACCAGCACCGTCGTGCCGCGCGGCTCGCCGGCAGAGGCGGTCACGTCGTCACACCGGCCACGCCGTCGGCGCCGGCGCCGCGCAGTCGGGTGCCGAACGCCGGATCGTCGAGCGCGCGGCCGAGCGCCCCCGGCTGGCGGCCGTCGGCGATCACCACCTCGGGCGCGCCCGAGCGCAGTGCGGCCAACGCGCCTTCCACCTTGGGCACCATCCCGCCGCTGATGACGCCCTCCGTGACCAGCTGCTCGGCGGACAGCTCGTCGAGCTCGGGCAGCGTGCCGCCGCGGCCGTCGAGCACGCCGTGCGTGTCGGTCAGCAGCACGAGCCGCACCCCGAGCGCGCCGGCCAGCCCAGCCGCCGCCTCATCGGCGTTGACATTGCAGATCACTCCATCCTCGTCGAGTGCCAGCGGCGCCACGACCGGCAGCAGCCCGCCGGCAATGAGCGCGTACAGGACCGAAGGGTTGGCGCCGCTGACGCGGGCGACGCGTCCAAGCCGCTCGACGCGCATCGCCGCCAGCAGGCCGCCGTCGATGCCCGTCAGGCCGACGGCACGCAGGCCGGCGCGGTTGAGCGTGGCCACGAGCTCGCCGTTGACCAGCCCGCCGAGAATGGCCAGCGCCGCGTCAAGGGCATCATCGTCCGTCACCCGCCGGCCGTCCTCGAAGCGGCTCTCGATGCCCAGCCGCTCGAGCCACTCGGTCAGGCGCTTGCCGCCACCGTGGACGAGGACCAGGCTGCGCCGCTCGGCGGCGCGGGCGATGTCGGCCAGCAGGGCGGCGCCGGCGTCGAGGGTCGTGCCGCCGAGCTTGACGACGACCAGCTCCTCCCACGCCTGCAGGTCGCCAGGCAGCGGCTCGTCGATCACGGGGCCAGCGGCAACTGCTCGAGGCCGGCCGCCTCTGGCAGGCCGAATGTGACGTTGAACGCCTGCACGGCCTGGCCGGCCGCGCCCTTGACCAGGTTGTCCAGCACGCTGATGACGAGCACCCGCGCCGTGCGCTCGTCCCAGCGGACGTGGATGTGGCAGCTGTTGCTGCCCAGCACATGCTTGGTCGCCGGCGGCTCACTGACCACGCGCACGAACCGTTCGTCGGCGTACGCGGCGGCGTAAAGGTCATCGAGCTCAGGCTGCGACAGCGGGCGGGTCGGCCTGACGTGGCAGGCCGACAGGATGCCGCGCGTCATTGGCACGAGATGGGGCAGGAAGGCGACGGGCTCGATCGGCTCGCCATGCAGCAGGGCCAGCTCCTGCTCGATCTCCGCGATGTGGCGGTGGCCGCCGATGCCATAGGCGCGGACGCTCTCGTTGACCTCGCTGAACATCATCTCGCCCCTGGGCTCGCGGCCGGCGCCCGAGACACCGCTCTTGGCGTCGACGACGACGTCTGCCAGCAGCCCGGCCCGGGCCAGCGGCGCCAGCGCCAGGATGGCGGTCGTCGCATAGCAGCCCGGCGACGCCACGATCGCGCTCCCGCCGCGAGCCGCCGTCAGCAGCCGCTCGAGTTCCGGCCGGTGCAGCTCAGGCAGGCCGTAGACCGCCTCATCGAGCAGCTCCGGCCGCGGATGGGCGAAGCGGTACCAGCGCGGGTAGTCGTCGACGTTGCGCAGCCGGAAATCAGGCCCAAGGTCAATGACCGTCGTGCCAGGCTCGATGAGCCCGGGCACGAGCTCGGCCGCGGCGCCGTGTGGCAGGCCCAGGAAGACCGCATCCAGGCCGGCGCCGAGCTCGGCCTCGACCAGCCGGCCGGTCGATGCCAGGTGCGGGTGGCTCACCGAGAGGGGCTCGGCGTCGCGCCCGCGCGCGGCCAGGCCCGCGATCTCGACGCTCGGGTGTCGCTCCAGCAGGCGCACCAGCTCGCCGCCGCCGTAGCCGGTGGCGCCGATGATGCCGACTCGAATTCGCCCGTCAGCCATGGCTGCCGAATATAGTGCGCCGATGAGCGGCCAAACGCCGGCGCCGGGCGACCTGCCCGACCTCGCGCTGCCAGAACCGGGCCACAAGCTCGGCGCGACCAGCATCCGAGTCAGCGCCGAGGTTGACCTCGTCGAGCTGATCAGCGCGCTGCGCGACGGCGGCGCCGAGATCGTCGCGATCAACACGTTTCCGGCCACCAGGGGCGAGCCGGACGTCGCTCGCGTCTTCGACATCGAGACGCGCAACGTCGACAGCGCCGGCGCGGCTGAGCTCGTTCGCCGGGTGCGTGGAGTCGTCCGTGCCGAGCCGCGCGCGACGCTGGGCCAGATCTTCGGCAAGCGCGTGATCGTCGTTGGCGGCGGCGCCCAGGTCGCGCAGGTGACTCTCGGCGCGGTCTCTGAGGCTGACCGCCACAACCTGCGCGGTGAGCGCATCAGCGTCGACACCATTGCGCTCGTCGGCGAGCAGCAGATCGCCGACGCGGTCCGCGCCGTGGCCGACCTGCCGCGCGCCCACATCCTCGTCCTGGCCGGCTCGATCATGGGCGGCGAGATCACGACCGCGGTGCGCGAGCTGCAGGCGGTGGGCATCCCGGTCATCGCGCTCAACATGGTTGGCTCGGTCGTGAACGCCGCCGACCTCGTGGTCAGCGATCCGGTCCAGGCGGGAACGATGGCGGTCATGGCCATCGCCGACACGGCGCGCTTCAACCTCGCTCGGCAGCGCGGCCGTAGATACTGAGCAGATGCTCGAGCTGTCGACCTCCGATCCGAACACTGTCGAGCCCGGTGGCGAGACCACGCTGGACGGCGACGGTCGCGCCCACCTGTCGCCTGTGCTGGCGCGCTACTTCGAGCGCGACTGGAGTCACGGCGAGGGGCACCGGCTGTACGACGCAGACGGCCGGGCGTACCTTGACTTCGCGACCGGCATCGCGGTGACCGTGCTGGGCCACCGCCACCCGGCGGTCAGCGCGGCCATCCACGAGCAGACCGACCGGCTGCTGCACCTGATGCAGGGCCTGGGCTACAGCGCGCCGATCTCGCGCCTGGCGCGGATGCTGGCGGCCACGCTGCCCGACCCACTCGACACGGTCTTCTTCGGCAACTCCGGCGCGGAGGCGATCGATGGCGCGCTCAAGCTGGCTCGCCGCGCCACCGGCCGGCCGGGGATCATCGCCTTCGAGGGCGCATTCCACGGCCGGACGTTTGGTGCGCTGAGCGTCACCACTTCGAATCCCAACTACCAGGCCGGCCATGGCCCGCTGCTGCCGGGTGTGCACCTCGTGCCCTTCCCGCAGCCCAACCTGCACGGCGGCGACGAGCACGCGGCCAGTGCCGCCTCGCTGGCCGCGCTCGATCGGCTGCTCGGCGACACGATCCAGCCGGCGGACGTGGCGGCCGTGTTGATCGAGCCCGTCCTTGGCGAGGGGGGCTACGTGCCTGCGCCAGACGAGTTCCTGCGCCGGCTGCGCGGGCTGTGCGACGAGCACGGCATGCTGCTCATCGCCGACGAGATCCAGTCTGGCTACGGCCGGACAGGCCGGATGTGGGCCTTCGAGCAGGCCGGCATCGTGCCCGACGTCGTGACCGTCGCCAAGGCGATCGCCAACGGCCTGCCGCTGGCAGCCATCGTCGCCCGGCGCGAGCTGCACGAGCGCTGGGGCCTGGGCGCGCACGGCACGACGTTCGGTGGCAACCCGGTCGCCTGTGCCGCCGCCGCGGCGGTGCTCGAGACGATCGAGCGCGAGGGCCTGGTGGCCAATGCCGCCGCCCGCGGCGAGCAGCTGATGGCCGGCCTGCGCCGGCTGACCGACGGCCACCCGCGTGTCGCCGAGGTGCGCGGCCGGGGGTTGATGATCGGCGTCGAGTGCGTGATCGATCGCGCCACCCGCGAGCCGGACGGCAATCTGGGCAACGCGCTCATCGCGCGCGCAGCGGACGAAGGACTGTTGCTGCTGACCTGCGGCGCGGCGCACAACGTCGTGCGCTGGATCCCACCGCTCAACGTGACGGCGGACGAGATCGATGAGGGCCTGGCGATTTTCGGTCGGGTGCTGGAATCGCTCTGACCTGGCAGATCCGGCTTGAGCGGCGCTTCCGCATCCCGCTGCTGGCCTTTGGCGTCCTGCGACGCAACGCCTGGGTTCGCCTCGACGACGAGCGCCTGGTCGTGCGCTTCGGCTTCTTCTCGCTGCGTTTCCCGCTTGCCGATGTCGAGCGCTGGGAGCTCCAGGGACCATGGCGCTCGTTGTTGTCAGTCGGAGTGCGCGGCACGCTCGGCCGGCCCGAGATCACCTTTGGCGGCAGCGGCCGGGGCGGCGTGGCCCTCTTCCTGCATCGGCCGATAGCGCGCTGGTGGTGGATTAGAGACCTGCGCGAGGTCTACCTCACGCTCGACGATCCCGAGGGGTTCACCAGCGAGCTGGCTCGGCGCGGCATTCCCGGCCGCGACTATCTGCCAGCTGATCAGTCGGCGTAGCGCAGCTCGCGGCAGGTATTGGCCAGGCGGCCGATGCCATCCACCTCGACCACGACCTCGTCGCCATCGGCGAGCATCTGCCGGGGCTCGCGGAACCAGCCCACGCCGGCCGGAGTGCCTGTGGCGATGACGTCGCCCGGCTCGAGGGTGAAGGCCCGTGAGCAGAACTCGATCAGGTCGGCCACGCCGAAGACCATCTCGGCCGTCGACGCCGACTGGCGCAGCTCGCCGTTGACGTAGCCACGGATGGCCAGCACCTGCGGGTCGCCGACCTCGTCGGCCGTTACGAGCGCGGGCCCCATCGGGGTGAAGGTGTCGAGCGACTTGGCGCGCGTGAACTGGCGATCGGCGTACTGCAGGTCGCGCGCGCTGACATCGTTCAGGCAGGTGTAGCCGAGCACGTGCTCCAACGCCTGCCTCCGCGCGACGCGCCGGCACGTGCGCCCGATCACGACCGCCAGCTCAGCCTCTGCATCGACCGCCTGGGTCAGCCGCGGATCCCACTCGACCGTCGCCCCGCTGCCGATGACCGAGGAGGCGAACTTGGCGAAGATGACCGGCGCCTCCGGCGGCTCGCGGCCCTGCTCGTCGGCGTGGCTGCGGTAATTGACGCCGACGGCGACGATCTTGCCCGGTCTTGGAACGGGCGCCAACAGCTCGAGGTCGCCAATCGCTAGGCCGGTCGTCGGGCCGACCAGCGCGAGGGAGATGGTCTGGCGCAGCCGCTCGATGCTGTCCGGGGCGCCGGCCAGCAGGTCGGCCATGGTCACGATCGCGCCGTCAGTCAGGACATCGGCCGGCAGCACGCGCTCGCCGAGCAGCACGCCCAGCCGCTCGGCACGGCCGGGCTCGTCGCTGAAGGCGGCGGGGGTGCGGTACGAGACCAGCCTCATGCCGCCGATGCTACCTTGGGCACGATGTCCGAGCCCCTGCCCGCCATCGCCGTGTTGGCGGATGACCTCATCTGGTCCTCGCGCCTCGTGGCGGCGGTCGAGAACGCCGGCGCTCGGCCGGTCCGCGAGTCGAGCGTCGACGGCCTCGGGCGGGGCCTGGCCTCTGGCGACGCCGGCGCCGCGATCGTCGACCTCAACGGTCGCGCCTACCACGGCCTGGCGGCGGTCGAGCAGGCGGCGGCCACGGGCCGGCCGGTGGTGGCTGTCGGCCAGCACGAGGACGTCGAGCTGCGGCGCCAGGCGATCGCCGCCGGTGCGCGCCAGGTTTACTCGTACAACCGCTTCTACCGCGAGGGACCTGTCCTGGTCCAGCGGCTGCTCGAAGAGATGGCCAGGCTGGCGCGGTGAGCCGCTCGGTGATCTCAGGCGAGCGCTATGCCGAGCGGCTGGCGCGCACGCAGGCGCTCCTGCCGGCGCATGACGCGGCGGCGCTGCTGATCGGCGTCGGTGCTGACCTGGTCTGGCTGACCGGCTACGCGGCGATGCCGCTTGAGCGGCTGACGATGCTCGTGCTGGCACCTGAGGGCCGTCCCACGCTGGTCGTGCCGCGGCTCGAGCTGGCCGCCGCCCAGACCGCGCCGGCTGTCCGCGGCGGCCTCCTGGAGGTGGCCACGTGGCGCGAGACGGAGAGCCCGTTCGAGCTCGTCGCTGACCTGCTTGCCGCCAGCAAGAGCCGGCCGGAGATCCAGCTCGGGCCGCTCGGCGGGGCGTGGGGCAGGCTGGGCGCGCTGCTCGTGTCTGACAGCCTCCGCGCTGCCTTCTTGCTGAACCTCCAGGCGGCCGTGCCCGATGCAGCCTTCGGTATCGCGTCGCCGGTGCTCGGCCCGCTCCGCGCGATCAAGGACGCCGAGGAGGTGGCGCTCCTCCGGCAGGCCGCCGAGGCCGCCGACCGGGTGGTCGAGCAGATCTGCAGCGGCCGCCTCGTTGGGCGCACAGAGGTCGATGTCGCGCGCGAGGTCAGTGAGCGGCTAGTCGGCGAAGGCCACGACAGCGCAGCCTTCGCCATCGTCGCCAGCGGCCCGAGCTCGGCCTCGCCGCACCACGAGGCATCGGACCGGATCATCGCGGCCGGTGAGCCGATCGTGCTCGACATCGGCGGGCGGCTCGGCGGCTACTACTCGGACATCACGCGCACGCTGTGGGTGACCGGCGACGAGGGCGTCGGCCCGACGGAGGACTTCGCGCGGCTGTACGAGGTGCTGGAGTCTGCCCAGGCGGCCGGCCGCGAGCGGGTGGCTGTCGGCGTCGCCGCGCAGGAGGTTGATGCCGCGGCGCGCGCAGTCATCGACGAGGCCGGGCTGGGCGAGCACTTCATCCATCGCACCGGCCACGGCATCGGCCTCGAAGGCCACGAGGACCCGTACATCGTCGCCGGCAACGACGAGCCGCTGGCCGCGGGTCACGCCTTCAGCGTCGAGCCGGGCATCTACCTCGACGGCCGCCACGGTGCGCGGCTGGAAGACATCGTCGTCTGCTCGGCAGCCGGCGCCGATTCACTCAACCGCGCGTCGCGCGCCCTGCGGGTCATTCGCGGCACCTGACTGGCACACGCGCTGGATTCGCCGCGCCAACAGCGAGCGGAAGCCCGCGTCCGCTTTGGGCAGCAGCTATGTGGCGCGCGTTGCGTGGCTTCCCAGGCTCTTGAGTGGTGATACCGTACCCCGACCGTTGCGACGCGCCTGAACGCCGGGCGCTCGCGGAGAGAGGGGATCAAGGGCATGCATCTCGGGCACCGGGGCGCTCCGCGTCCTGCCATGCCGCGCCGCCACATCACCGTGGCTGCGGTTGTGCTCGCGCTGGTCGGCGTCGTCGCCGGTTCGTCCACGACTCTCGGCGCGTCGCGCATCGTCCAGGAGATCAACGCCAGCGCCAACCTGCTGGCCAAACGCTTCCCCGGCAACAACGCCACCGAGCCAGTCATCGCCGTCGACCCGACCGACGCGACCAGGATGGCGCTGACCTACAACACGCGCGGCGCTCGCTGCGGCATCAGCCCGGGGGTGCGAGTCAGCCTGGACGGCGGGGCGACATGGAAGGATGCGGCGCGAAAGCCGTGGGCGGGCAGCGGCCGTTTCCCCAATTGGCACGCGACACTGGCCTGGGGGCCCGGCCCGGAGCAGGGCAAGAGCCGTCTTTACTGGGCGGACACGACGGTCCGCGACTGCACTTTCTCTGATCACCGTCTGAGCATCGCGTACAGCGACGACCTTGGTGCAACCTGGTCCAAGCTGTTCGTCTACCAGGGCAGTGCTGCCACGCCCTTTGGTGGCTACCCCGACATCTCCGTCGATCGCAATCCGGCCAGCCCGAACTACGGCGTCGTCTACGCGGCCATCAACTGGTTCGCGCGCAGCGCGGATGAGCCGGGCTTCCGACTGATCGCGTCGGCTGATTTCGGGACGACCTGGTCTGCCGCCGAGGTAGGCGCCCTGCCTGCGCGGAGCGGCTACCGCTTCCGCTACCGCATCGGCTACAGGCTCCGCGCTGCGCCTGATGGCGCCCTGTATGCGACTTTCTGCCAGCGCGACCGTAGATCGCCCAGTGGTGCCGTTGGCAGGCTCGCCTTCGGTGTCTCGCGCGTCACCTTCGATCGCACAACGGGGACCCTGGCGCCGTCCCCGCCTGCTCTCGCCGCCAAAGTGAACGTCAACAGCTTCACGCTCGGTGGCCGCGCCGCCCCTGGCACACGCGATCGGCTGCGCCTCAATCCCTGCTGGACTCACGGTCTCGACGTGGACTCGAACGGCGACGTCTACCTGGCGATCGCCAATTTCAGGCCAAAGCCGGGCGCTGGCGAGACCCGCGGCGTGGTCCTGCTTGGGCGCTCCTCCGACGCTGGCACGACGTGGTCCTGGCGGACCCTTCCCAGCCTGGCTCCCGCAGAGGGACGATCACAGTCTGCACACAAGCCGGCCCTGGTCGTTGAGAACCGCACTGTCTTCGTCGGCTTCCACGTCCTGGCCGACGTGCCACTTGCCAGTGGGGTCACGCCGGCGGCTGTCGTCGGCAACGCGTACACGGTCTCCTACGATCAGGGAGCCACCTTCGAGCCACCGACGCTGATCTCCAACCTGGTTTGGCATCCTGATTGGCTCGACCATTCGCGGAACGCCTCCGGCATCCGCGACCGGGCAGAGCTGGCTGGTACCGGCACTGTCGTGTACGCCTACGGTGACGGGCGAGACGCCGCCGCCAAGCCGGACGCCCGGTGGGGCCGGGGCCAGATCTACGTGGCCTCAATCGAGCTGGGCACGCCCTGAAGCACCTATCATCGCCAGATGAACGATCGCCAGGAGCCGATCAGCGCGCGCGAGCCCTCGACGGCTGCACCGGTCGGCGAGCCAGCTTCCTCCGCTGACGACGATGCCCTCACTGCTCGAGCTGCTTCGAGCGCGACGGGCGCGGACGACGCGGGTGCGTCCGGTCGGCCGACGCCCACCACCGCACAGCTCCGGCGCTTCATCAAGTCGCGGCCATACGTGCCGATGCATGAGCTGCGGCGTCGTTTCGAGGTCAATGGAGAGATGGACGAGGTCTGCCCGATCCTCGTGCCGGACGGCCTTACCGTCTACGTTGGGCTACCCGAGCAGGAGGCGCGCTGCCTCGGCGAGCTGGCCCGGGACGGCGAGATCGGCCTGGAGCTGTCGCGCGATCCGCAAGTGCCCATCGTAGTCGGCGTCTTCGCCATGAAGCCCGTCGCCCGGAGCTGAGCCGCCGCTCTCGCGCTATACTCCCCCGGAGTATGGAAACCACGCTTTCGGGCGGCAGCGCGCCGCCAGAACTTCAAATCGAGCTGGATCTGCCCATCGAGGGCATGACCTGCGCATCGTGCGTCAACCGCGTAGAGCGTTTCCTGCGCAAGGCCGACGGGGTTGTCCAGGCGAGCGTGAACCTGGCAACTGAGCAGGCGACGGTGCGCTTCGACCCGTCAGTCGTCGGCCGCACCGAGCTGATTCGAGCAGTGGAGCAGGCCGGATATGGCGTTCGCGAGGCGCCACCGGCCGCCGACCCCGCGGCGCTCGACGCCGAGGCCGACGCGCTGGCCGAGCAGCGTCGGCGCGAGACTCGCCGGCTGGGCATCGAGGCGCTCGCCTCGCTCGCCGTCGGCCTGGCCATCCTCGCGCTGATGCTCGTGCCCCTCCGCCTGCTTCCGATGGAGCAGCTCAACTTGCTCTTCGTCGTCCCGGCGACGCTTGTCCAGTTCGTCGCCGGCTGGCGCTTCTACGTCACCGCCGCCAGGGCCGCGCGCCATGGCTCGGCCAACATGAGCACACTGGTCGTGATCGGCACCACCGCCGCCTGGCTCTACTCGACCGTCGTCGCCTTCTCGCCACACCTGCTGATGGGCATCGGCGTCGAGCCGCTGACCTACTACGACACCTCAGCGATCATCATCGGCCTCGTCCTCGCCGGCCGCTGGCTGGAGCTGCGGGCGAAGGCCCAGACCGCGGGCGCCGTGCGCCGGCTGGCCGGGCTGCAGGCACGCACGGCGCGAGTCGTGCGCGACGGTCGCGAGACTGACGTGCCGCTGGCTGACGTCCAGCCGGGCGACATGCTGCGCGTCCGGCCGGGCGAGAAGGTGCCCGTCGACGGGCGGGTCGTAGAGGGCTCCTCGGCCGTCGACGAGTCGATGCTGACCGGCGAGTCGATGCCCGTCATGAAGGGCCCGGGCGACGACGTGATCGGCGCGACCATAAACACCAGCGGCTCGTTCCTCTTCCGGGCGACGCGCGTCGGGCGCGATACCGTTCTGGCCCAGATCGTGCGCCTCGTCCAGCAGGCCCAGGGCTCGCGCGCGCCCATTCAGCGCGTCGCCGACGCCGTCACCGGCTGGTTCGTGCCGGTGGTCCTGGCCATCGCCCTGGCGACGCTCGTCATCTGGCTCGCGTTCGGGCCGGATCCGCGGCTGACATACGCGCTGGTGACCTTTATCACCGTGCTCATCATTGCCTGCCCATGCGCCATGGGCCTGGCCACGCCGACGGCGATCATGGTCTCCACCGGCCGCGGCGCTGAGGCTGGCGTGCTGATCCGGGGTGGCGAGGCGCTCGAGCAGGCGCACCGCGTGGACACCGTCATCTTCGACAAGACCGGCACGCTGACGCGCGGCCGGCCCGAGGTGGCCAAGGTCGTGCCCGCGCCGGGCATCGATCCCGGTGAGCTGCTGGCGGTGGCGGCGGCGGCCGAGCAGGGCAGCGAGCACCCGCTGGGCGCGGCGATTGTCCAGCGAGCTGCTGACGATGGGCTCGTGCTGCCGGCGGTCGGCGACTTCGAGGCGCTGACCGGACACGGCGTCCACGCGACGATCGACGGGCGGACCGTGGTCGTGGGAAGGCGTCAGCTACTGGCGGATCATGGCGTTGACACCGGCTCGCTGGCGGCTGCGGCCGAGCAAGCTGGCGGCGCGGCACAGACGCCGGTCTACGTCGCGCACGACGGTCGGCTGCTCGGGCTGATCGCGATCGCTGACCCTGTGCGGCCGGAATCGCCAGCGGCGGTGGCGCAGCTGCGCCGGCGCGGCATCGCGGTGTGGCTGATCAGTGGCGACGAGCAGCGCGTCGCCGACGCGGTCGCGGCACAGGTTGGCATCGAGCCGAGCAACGTCGTCGCCGGCGTCTTGCCCGCCGACAAGGCCGCCCGCGTGGCAGAGCTGCAGCGCGCAGGTCGAGTCGTGGCCATGGTCGGCGACGGCATCAACGATGCCCCGGCGCTTGCCCAGGCAGACCTCGGTGTGGCCATTGGCACCGGCACTGACGTGGCCCTGGAGGCGTCAGACGTGACACTCGTCGGCGGCGATCCGCGGCTCGTCGTGTCGGCCATCGGGCTGTCCAAGAAGACGATGCGCGTCATTCGCCAGAACCTCTTTTGGGCGTTCGCATACAACGTGCTGCTCATCCCCGTGGCGATGGGCGCGCTGTATCCGTTCTTCGGCCTGCTGCTCGACCCCATCCTGGCCGCGGCCGCGATGGCCACCTCTTCGGTCAGCGTCATCGCCAACTCGCTGCGCCTGCGCCGGGTCGACGTCCGGCCGGGCGGCGAATCGGGCGGCCGTACGAGCGCATCCGCCGTACCCGCACCACACACCGGCTGATCGAACCTTCCCTCCGCTCACACGGAGGTACTGGTACGCGCTTACCAAGGTGGCGTGGTCGTCCGCCGGAGCGCTGCCTAGGTTGGTGCTCGACCCGTCAAGGGGAGCGCCGTGGCCGCGCTGCGAGGCAGCGGTCGAGGGGAAAGGTTCGTGGAGGGGACAAGGGTGTTGGTTCGCGTGGCAGGCCGGCTGCTGATCGTTTTCACAATGACACTGCTCGTGTTCAGCGTACCCGTCGCCCGACCGGCAGCGACCGTCGCCGCCAGCGCGCCCAGCGTCCCGCAGGGCCTGACAGCGACCGCCCACGACAACTTCGTCATCAAGTTGAGCTGGAAGCCGAGCGTCGGTGCCTCCGGCACGATGCGCTACCGCGTCTTCCGCAACGGCACCGCGATCGGCACCAAGCAGGCGGCTACGACCTTCACCGACAAGCGCAGCAAGGCCAACACCTTCAAGTACCAGGTCCGAGCCATCGATTCGGCCGGCCGGCGGAGCGCGCTGTCGCCGGCGGTCACGATCTCGTCGGTCAAGTCGACGAGCCTGTCCGGCAGCGCGCCGGCAACTCGCCGGCCCTCGGTGCCGCAGGGGCTGACCGGGCAGGCAGAGTCGAACTTCGTGGTCAAGCTCTCATGGGGCACGAGCGTGTCCAGCGCCTCAGGCACGATGCGCTACCGCGTCTTCCGCAACGGCGTCGCCATCGGCAGGCTGCAGACGGCAACCACCTACTCCGACCAGCGTGCCCGAGCACGGACGTTCCGGTATCAGGTCCGGGCGGTGGACTCGGCCGGCCGCCGCAGCGCTCTCTCGCCGGCGATCACGGTCACGACGGTACGCGTCGCGTCATCGCCTTCGCCCAGCGTCTCGCCGTCAGCCGACCCCAGCCCGTCAGCC
>DATMJK010000046.1:0-4311 GCA_035553915.1 Candidatus Limnocylindrales bacterium
CTCGAGCACGTTGACCGCCGCCACGTAGGCGATCCGCGCGGCGAGCGTGAAGTCGGGATGCTCGTAGTACTCCTGCGACAGCGCGATCGCCGGGCAGTCGCTGAGCACGGCCTCCATGGCCGCGCTGACCGTGCCCGAGTACGTCACGTCGTCGCCCAGGTTGGCGCCGTAGTTGATGCCTGAGGCGACCAGGTCGAAGCCGAAGCCGAAGTAGCCCAGGAAGGCAAGGCTGACCGCGTCTGTGGGCGAGCCGTCGACGGACCAGCCGATGCTGCCGTCAGCCAGCGTCCGCTCGCGCACGCGCAGCGGTCGCATGAACGTCTTGGTGTGGCCGACCGCCGACTGGTTGGTCTCGGGCGCGAGCACGTAGACCTCGCCGAGCGGATCGAGCGCCTGCTTGAGCGCCAGCAGGCCGCGCGACTCGATGCCGTCGTCATTGGTCACCAGGATGCGCGGCTTGGTCTCCCACTCGGACAGCGGCCGGGCCTCGCGGGGCGTGGAGCGCGGCGCCTGCAGGCGCCGTTCACCGGCCGCCAGCGGCTCGCCGAACTCGCGGTCGACATCGCGCCGCTCGATGCGGCGCAGCTCGCGCGGGCCGTCCTGGCTGCTCACCTGACGAGTGTAGGGTCTGTGCGTGTCGTTGCCGTTGACGGCAGCCTCTGCCAGGAGCACCATGCGCAGCGCGTGGTTCGGGGGCAGCCCTCACGTCGAGGTCCGACCGTGGGATCAAGTGGGGCACGAATAGTCGCCGCACTCGCCGGCGCGCTGGCCGGTGCGGTCATCCTCGGCGCGATCTACGTCATCAGCCTCGCGCCGGCCGCATCGCCGACACCATTCGCCCAGCTGACCACCCCGCCGCCCACGGCGACGGCCAGCCCATCGCCGCCACCAGCCGTGACGCCGACGCCCGATCCCGACGCCACGCCGACGCCCACGCCGCTCGATATCCTGCCGTTCCTGACCTCCGAGATCACCGTCGTCAACCTGGCCGAGCAGCAGCTGGCGCTGACGGTGACGCTGCTCGACCCCGAATCGAGCGACGAGTTCGCGCTCGGCACATACGAGGTCGAGCCGCTGCAGGTGACGACCCAGTCGATCGTCCCGACCCGCTTCCGGCTGGAGTTCGCCTTCACCGGCGGGGGCAGTGCCGGAACCTGCACGATCGACGTCGGCGACGGCGAGCAGATCCACTTCGCCGTGATCGAGACTGGCGTGGCCCTTGTCTCGAGCACCGGCGAGCCGGCTGATCCGGCGGAGCTGGTCGTCGCCACGTCCTCGCGCTGCCAGGCCGGAGGCGAGACGTGAGCCGGCGCGCGGTGCGGCTGCTCGCGCTGGCGGCGGCCTTCTGCATCCTGGTCGCAGGCGACTGCGAGATCGACCTTGAGCTGCTCAACAAGCCGGGCACGATCGTCGTGACCAATATCGGCACCGAAGTCGCGGTCGTGGCGATCCTGGCTGACGACGTGAAGTCCTATCCCACGCTGGCCGGTGGCGCGAGCGCAAGCGTCGAAACGAACGTCGGCGGCGCTTATCGCGTGCGCGTCGTGATGACGCCTGAGAACACGCAGGCCTACCGCCAGGGCCTCGCCGAGCTGAGGGGCCTCGTCGAGAAGCAGATCTCAGGGTCCGCCTCGCCGGTCGAGAAAACGCGGCTGTTCCTGGACCTGGCCGGCATCAAGGCAGCCATCCAGGCTCTCGAGCAGGCCAACGCGGCTGGCTGCAGCGGGCGCATCAAGACGAGCGTCGACGAGGCCGCCAGCGTGATTGCTACCGTGAACTGGGTGCCCCAGGGCGGTGCCGGGTTCTGGGATACGACCTGCGGCTCTAACTGAGCGCGGGGCGCTCGGCCAGCCCGCGCAGGCTCGCTTCCTATCGACCGGGCTCGACCGCCGGACGGTCCGATTCGGGAGCTGGCACGTCGTCAGCCGGCGCGGCCGCGCCTTCCTCGATCGATGGCGGGTGGGGCACGCGCACGCGCCGGCCCTCGCGCACCTCCAGCCGGCGCGCGGCGCGGGTGGCCACGTCGCCGCCGCCTGTCGCGTTGCGCAGCAGGAAGTGGTGGAAGAAGGCGGCCAGCACGGCCGCCACCGGCAGGGCAAAGATCGCGCCGGCGATGCCGGCGACCTTGAGCCCGACAAGCACCGACACCAGCACCGCCACCGGATGGATCCCCACCGCTGAGGCCATCACCCGCGGCAGCACGATGTTGTTGACGAAGAACCAGCCGACGGCCATCGCGATCACCGCCGGCACCACCGCCTCGGGTCGCGAGAGCAGCGCGACCACGACCGGCGGCGCCCACGACAGGATGGGCCCGAAGAAGGGCACCGCCTGGAGCAGCCCGACCAGCGCCGCGGAGCCGGGGGTGAAGGGTAGGCCGAGCGCCATGTGGACGCCGACGGCGACAACGGCCAGGATCACGCCCTGGATGGCCTGGCCGCGGATGAAGCCGCCGAACGAGCTGGCGACGCTCGTCTCGAACAGCTTCGCCTCGGCGCTCCAGCGGGGCGGCACGAGCCGGTTGAGGTAGGCCACGATGCGGTCCTTGTCGAGCACGATGAACAGCGACAGGAAGATCACGATCAGCAGCTGCGCCAGCGCGGCGGCGCTGGCCGCGGCAAGGCCGGTCAGCGGCCCGACGAGGTCGTCGGCGACGGCGGCCAGCGAGCTGAGCGCATCCTCGGCGGCGCGGATGAGGTCGACCTGGATGCCCTGGCCGTTGAGCCACACCTGCCAGGCCGCGAGCGTCGCCTCCAGCTCGCGCCGCAGCGCCTCCGGATCGCTGAGCACGAAATCGACGAAGCCGCTGACCGTCTGCACGAGGCTGGCCGCGGTGACGATCGCGCCCCACGCCAGCGCGAAACCAAGGGCGAGGTAGATGAACGCCACGACCACAACTCGCGGCAGCCACGGCACGGCGCGCAGGATCAGCCCGACGATCGGCGAGATCATGAACGCCAGCAACCAGGCCAGCAGCAGGATCAGCAGGATGTCCGTGAAGAAGACCAGGATCGTCGCCACCTGGCCGAGCAGCACGAACGCCAGCACGAGCGTGCCCAAGATCAGGAACGCGCGCAGCCAGCGCCGCTCCGATTCGGGGAGCCACGTCGGCTGCTCGCTCATCGTCGGAGTGTAAGCGCGCCGCCGGCCTGTCAGATCGGATCGGTCACAATCGGCGCCATGCGCGTGTTCTCAGGCATCCGGGCATCCGGCGACAAGACGCTGGGCAACTACAGCGGCGGCTTCCGCCAGTACGTCGCCACCCAGGAGCAGGCGGTGCGCGATGGTGGCGAGGCCTTCTTCTGCGTCGTCGACCTGCACTCGATCACCACCCCCTTCGAGCCCGATTCGCTGCGCGAGGCGACGCTGTCCGTGGCGGCGTGGCTCTTCGCCACGGGCCTCGACCCGCAGCGCTCGACGGTCTTCGTCCAGAGCCAGGTCGCGGCCCATGCCGAGGCGGCGTGGCTGCTCGGCGCCGTGACGGCGTATGGCGAGCTGCGCCGGATGACCCAGTTCAAGGAGAAGTCAGAGGGCCAGGACTTCGTCTCGGCCGGGCTGTTCAACTACCCGGTGCTGATGGCCGGCGACATCCTGCTCTACCAGGCTGACATCGTGCCCATCGGCGACGACCAGCGGCAGCACCTCGAGCTGACGCGCAACATCGCCGAGCGCTTCAACCAGCGTTTCGGGCAGACCTTCACCGTGCCGCGCGGCGTGTACCCGGAGGAGGGCGCGCGCGTGCGGAACCTGCAGGAGCCGGAGCGGCTGATGTCGACGACGCGCGGCGCGCCGGCGGGCGTGGTCCGGCTGATCGACCCGCCGGACGAGATCCGGCGCAAGTTCAAGACTGCCGTCACTGATTCCGGTCGCGACGTCGTCCATGACCCGGCCGGCAAGCCGGGCGTCTCGAACCTGATCGAGATCATGGCTGTGGCGACGGGCGAATCGATCGCCGACGTGGTCGCGCGCTACGAGGGTGCCGGCTACGGCCAGTTCAAGGCGGATGTCGCCGAGGCCGTGGTCGAGCTGCTGGCGCCCTTCCAGGCGCGTTACCGCGAGCTGCGCGCGGACGACGCCGAGCTCAAGCGGATGCTTGCCTTTGGGGCACACAAGGCTGCCGCCTCGGCCGCGCCCACGCTCGAGGCCGTATACCAGCGCATGGGGTTTGCGCGCTAGGAGGAAGCTCGTGCCACCTGATCAGCCGGCCGGTGGCGCCGCGCCCTCCGCGATCTCGCACACCCCGGGCCCGGCCGGTGGCTCGGATTTGGCCGCTCGCTCTGCGTCGAGCTGGGCCTTGACCTCAGGGAAGGT
>DATMJK010000047.1:0-2118 GCA_035553915.1 Candidatus Limnocylindrales bacterium
GCACGCGGATCGAGCAGCCGCCCGATGGCCGCGCGGAGCTCGAGCTGAGACTGCCAATCCTCTCCGACGCGCTCGCGTTCCTCGGCCAGGACCTGTTCCAGGCCCGCGCCAACGAGGAACTCGGCCTGCGTCGTGCGGCCCAGCCAATCCAGTCCGGCCACGGCTGACAGGCGTTCGAGCGCGCCCAGGTCCACGGTGGCGGTCAGATCCTGCCGGCCCACGCCGGCGAGCACGTCGCGCCCGACATGGTGGCCCCGGAATGCGCGCAGCGTGCCCTCGTAGCGGTCGGATCCATACAGGGCTGCAGGGTCGTCGCCGTAGTCGATGATCAGGACGTAGCCCCGCTCGAGGGTCGCGCCAACCTCGGCCAGCCAGTCGCCCATCGCCAGGCAGGCCTCCGCTCGCTGTCCGTCGGTGAGATGCGCGCCGGCGGCCGCGAACCACTCGCCGAGCGCAGGCGTCGATAGCTCGCCCTCGACCTCGACGAGCCTTCCGTCGCGCCAGCTGACGTACAGCTCGTGCAAGTCGCCGCCACGGGCGACGACGCGGTGGACGGGCAGCGCATCGAGCAGCTCGTTGGCCAGCACCACGCCGACCAGCGGTTCGTCGGGCACGGGGTCGGCGAACTCGATCGGCTGGTATCGCAGGTGTGCCGGCAACGCAGCGCCGAGCGTCCCGCGGCTGGCGCCGTACTCGCGCACGACGAAGTCCGCCGGCTCGCCCATCAGGCGCCACATCTCCTTGATCTGGCGCGCCAGGACGCGGCCGAAGATGGGGTGCAGCTCCGGCGCGGTCAGGAAGTCGCCGGCCCGGGTCGGCCGCTCGGCGCTGGTGGCGTAGTAGCCGAGGCCAGGCTCGTAGAGCGCGCGCTGCATGTAACGGGCAAAGGTGATCGGGCCGCCGGCATCGATTTCCCCGCGCAGCAGGGCCAGCAGCTCGGGGCTGCCCGGGTCGTCAGCCGGCGGGACGGGGACGGCGACCTGGCGCCGGCCGGCCTGCATCAGCTGCGCGGCCGGTTGATCAGTGGACCGGCCGGCCGCCGTCGTCGGCGCCGGCGGGGATCTCAAGGCCCGCGCCGCCGCGCCGGCCGTCGGCCCGCGCATCGACCCGGCGGTCGCCCGCCGATGTGACGATCGTGTTGTCGCCGGTGCTGAAGACGAGCGTCCGGCTGACGTTATCGGCGTCGATGCTGATGGTGCTGCCGGGCGCGAAACGGCCCTCGAGCAGCGCGCGGGCCAGCGGGTTCTCCACCAGCCGCTGGATGGCGCGCTTCAGCGGCCGGGCGCCGAAGGCCGGGTCGTTGCCCTCGGCGGCGATGAGCTGCCGGGCGGCCGGCGTCAGCTCGATGCGCAGGTCATTGTCTGCCAGCCGTCGCGCGAGGTCAGCGAGCAGCCGGTCGACGATGGCCTCAAGGTCGTGGTCGGTCAGCGCATGGAAAACGATGACCTCGTCGACGCGGTTCAGGAACTCCGGCCGGAAGACGGCGCGCAGCTGCTCCATCACCCGGCTGCGCATCTCGTCGTACGCCGCGCCGCCGGCGCGCGCTGCCTCGGCGCTGATGAACTGGCTGCCGACGTTGCTGGTCATGATCACGACCGTGTTCTTGAAGTCGACCGTCCGGCCCTGGCCGTCAGTCAGCCGGCCGTCGTCGAGAACCTGCAAGAGCACGTTGAATACATCGGGATGGGCCTTCTCGATCTCGTCGAGCAGGACGACCTGGTAGGGCCGCCGCCGGACCGATTCGGTCAGCTGCCCGCCCTCCTCGTAGCCGACGTAGCCGGGCGGGGCACCGAGCAGCCGGCTGACGGAGAACTTCTCCATGTACTCGCTCATGTCGAGGCGCGTCATCGCCTGCTCGTCGTCGAACAGGAACTCGGCCAGCGCACGCGCCAGCTCGGTCTTGCCCACGCCGGTCGGCCCAAGGAAGATGAACGAGCCGATCGGCCGGCGCGGGTCCTTCAGGCCCGCCCGGGCACGCCTGACCGCGTCTGACACGGCCGCCACGGCCTCGTCCTGGCCGACCACGCGCTGATGCAGCTCGTCCTCCATGCGCACCAGCTTGGCCTGCTCGCCCTCCATCAGGCGCGTGACCGGGATGCCCGTCCACGAGGCGACGAT
>DATMJK010000048.1:0-11707 GCA_035553915.1 Candidatus Limnocylindrales bacterium
AGTCGCCGCCGCGGGCGACGATACGCGCCGCCTCAAGCAGTGTCAGGCCGGGTGCTCTCGCGTCCATTGGACCTGATCATAGACCGGCGCGCGTGCCGTCAAACGCCGGAAACCCCGGATTGGCGGCCCATGTCCCCGGGCGGGCGGGTGGTCGGGTGGTGGCCGTGGCGAGCGGCGGCAACATCGACCCGCAGCGCCTTCTCGCCCTCCTCGGCGCCTAAGCCGCCAATCCGGGGTTTCCGGCGTTTGACGGCACGCGCGCCGGTCTATGATCAGGTCCAATGGACGCGAGAGCACCCGGCCTGACACTGCTTGAGGCGGCGCGTATCGTCGCCCGCGGCGGCGACTTGGAGAGCGAGCTGAAGGCTCTCGCCGAGCACGTGCTCGGGGCCAGTGGGGCACGAGCGGCGGTGGTCTACCTGCTCGATCCGGTTGGCCAGGCACTGGTCCCGGCCGCGGCAGCAGGCATCAATGATGTCCGCCTGGCGGAGGCACAGAGCGTGCCAGTCGGCGAATCGGGGGAGCTCGTCGGGCGGGTGGCCCACGAACGCCGACCGCTGACCGGCGTCGCACAGGCGGCATCGATACTGAACGGCACCAGCCAGGCCGGCGGCGGGCTGATCGGCCTGCCGCTGATGACCGGCGACGAGACCGGTCGCGAGGACATCGAAGGCGTGCTGCTCACCTCGTTCACCGGCGAGCCGCCCGATCCGGATTCCTCCGAAGATCCGCTGTTCGCGCTGGCTGACCTGTGTGCCGTCGCCATCCGAAAGGCCCGCCTCACGCACGCCCTGACTGAGCGCTCCGAGTGGATCGAGCGGCTGGCCAGCACCGATGCGTTGACCGGGCTGCCCAACCGCCAGACGTTCGAGCGCATGCTCGAGCTGGAGATCGCGCGCGCCACGCGCCAGGGCGCACAGCTGAGCGTCGTGCTGTTCGACGTCGATGACATGGCCGGGCTGAACGAGCGCGAGGGCCAGCCGGCGGGCGATGACGTGCTGCGCCGCCTGGCATCGCTGCTCGCCGACCAGGTCCGGTTGGTCGACACCATCGGCCGGCTGGGTGGCGACGACTTCGGTGTCATCGCCCCGGGCGGCGGCGGCGAGGTGGTCGCCGGCCGCGTCCGCGCGGCTGCCGCCGAGATGGCCACGGCCGGCGGGTCAAGCCTCAGCTTGCGGACCGCGGTCATCACCTACCCGGATGACGGCGCCACGACTACCGAGCTGCTCAGCGCCGCCGATTCTGCGCTGGCCAAGACGTCGGCCTGATCAGCGCTCGCCGGCTGGACCGGCGAAGAGATCCGTCACCGCAGCCCAGACATCGGCGCTGACCGCGGCAGCGTCGCGTGAGGCATCTACGACGCGCCAGCGGTCCGCGTCCGCGCGGGCGAGCGCGAGGAAGCCGTGCCTGACCCGCGAGTGGAACTCGGCATCATGCGCCGCGCCTACTTCGAAGCGGGTCAACTGGGCGGCGTCGCCGCGATGCCGCCGGGCGAGCCCCGCCTCGACCGGCAGATCGAGCAGCACCGTCCGGTCCGGGCGCAGGCCACCGGTCGACAGCTCGGCCAAGGCCGACAGCGCATCAATCGGCGCACCGGCGCCGTAGCCCTGGTAGGCGAGCGTCGAATCGGCGAACCGATCGCAGACCACAACCACGCCCTCGGCCAGCGCCGGGCGCAGCACGTCAGCCACGAGCTGGCGTCGCGCGGCGTTGAACAGCATCGCGTCGCCCAGCGGGTCGCGCACGCCGGCGTCGATATCGAGCAGCAGATCGCGGATGCGCTCGCCCAGGGGCGTGCCGCCCGGCTCACGCGTCAGCAGCACGCGCCGGCCGCTCGCCACCAGGCGCTCTGCCAGGACACCAGATTGGACGCTCTTGCCGGCACCATCAGGCCCCTCGAGGGTGATCAGCAGGCCGCACTGGCCGGTCATCGGCGCCGGCTCAGCGCCAGGCGCGGGCGCTGTCGGGATAGACGCGCACCCGGCGGTAGGGCTCACGACCCTTCGAGCGGGTGACCAGGTTGGCCGCCTCAGCGCGCTGATGCTGGAGTCGGCGGATATAGGCGTTCTGCGGGGACAGCTCGACCGGCTTGGCATCGCGCTGGACGAGCCCGATCGCCTCCTCGACCTCGCGCAGCGCGGCGTCGCTGGGGTCCGCCTCGAGGGCGAAGATCGAGGTCAGGCAGGCCTCCATCTGCATGATCGTGTTCGACTTGAGCACGAATATCGGCAGCCCCCGCTCCTCGGCCTCGCGCAGCGCCGGCGCCTTCTGCTTGTACCAGTTGCGCAGCGTGATCACGACATCGGCCTCATCCGCCTCGCGCACGACCAGCACCGGCAGCTGCAGCTCACGCACGGCCTGCTCCAACCGCTTGCGGCTGATGCCAAAGCCGAGGACGCGCAGCGTCTCGAGGCTGGCGCTGCCGGCCTCGGGCAGCGGCGTCGGCTGGCGCTCGCCGGCCAGCTCCTCGTCGCTCTCGGCGACGTCAGGCTCGGCGTCGAGCCACTCGTCGTCAGATTCGCCGTCAGGCGCTTCGGCACCCACGGCCTCCAGGGCCCGGACCGCCGATTCGCGCCAGGCGCGCTGGCGATCGAGCTCGCGCACATCGCGGGCACGCGTGTCCGGCAGCGGCGCGGCAGCGCGCTCGACCGGGCCACGATCGGCGATCTCACCGGCCTGGAAGATGACGCCCGAATCAGTGAGAGCCGGTGGACCGGGCTCACCCTCCCAGCTGCCGCTCGGGCCGCCAGATCCGGAGCCGCCGCCTCCGCGCCCGCCGCTCCGGCCCCGCCTCCAGCCCCCGCTCGCGCCCGGCCGGTAGCCCGGCCGGTAGCCGCGCTCGGCCTCGGCCAGGCCAGGCGCTGCCATGCTCGCGTCAGCGCGCCGGCCGCCGGGCCGCCAGCCGGGCTCCATCCGCCATGACGGGCCACTGCCGATGCCGACCAGGCCGCCGAAGCGCTCGCCGGGCAGCTGGGCCTGTGGGCCGGGCCGCGGCCTCGCCTGCGAGCGCTGCACACCGCCCTCGTCGCGCCAGCGCATCTCGGGCGCGATCGGGTCGCCGCGTAGCAGGGCATCGACCGTGTCTGCCACGTCGGGGTGGACCATCACCCGGTCGCGCGACTGGATCTCGACTACGACGTCGAAGGTTGGCGGCGCCTTGCGCTCGAGGACCGACTTCTGCGTGCGCCGGCGGCGCGCCTCCTCGTCGCCGAGGGTGACGCTCTGGATGCCGCCGATCAGGTCTGACAGGGTCGGGTTGAGCATCAGGTTATCCAGGTTGTTGCCGTGGGCAGTGCCGATCAGCTGCACGCCGCGCTCGGCGATGGTTCGTGCCGCGGCCGCCTCCAGCTCCGTCCCGATCTCGTCGATGACGATCACCTCGGGCATGTGGTTCTCAACGGCCTCGATCATCACCGCATGCTGCTGGTCTGGCGTGCGAACCTGCATGCGCCGCGCCCGCCCGATGCCCGGGTGCGGGATGTCGCCGTCGCCGGCGATCTCGTTGCTGGTGTCGACGACGACGACGCGCTTGTCCAGCTCGTCAGCCAGCACGCGCGCCGCCTCGCGCAGCATCGTCGTCTTGCCGATGCCCGGCCGGCCCATGATCAGGACCGACTTGCCCGACTCGACCAGGTCGCCGATGATCTCGATCGTGCCGAAGACGGCCCGGCCGATGCGCGCCGTCAGGCCGACGATCTTGCCGCTGCGGTTGCGGATGGCGCTGATCCGGTGCAGCGTGCGCTCGATGCCGGCGCGATTGTCCTCGCCAAACGAGCCGATGTGGTCGATGACGTACTGGATGTCCTCCTCGCCGATCTCGCGCTCGAGCAGGACCTCTTCACCGCCACCGCCGAAGCGCGCCTCCGGCCGTCGGCCGAGGTCCATCACGACCTCGATCAGGTCGCGCTCAGGCGGCAGGCCGCGCAATCGCTCGACAATCTCCGGTGGCAGCGCCGAGAGCAACGCGGCGAGGTCGTCAGCGGCGGCTCTGGGCTGTTCGTTGTGCTGGCTCATATCAACGGCTGGTCGCGGGCACGAGCGCCGGCTCGGCGATGCGCACCGCGGTCTCCTTCAGCAGCAGGGTGACCCTGGCGATCGGCGCGAAGCCCTGCTCTTCGAGCCTCCGGTCGAGGGGCGATTCATACGTCCTGACGGCTGACACGATGCCGTGTCCGGCGCGCTGGTTTCGCTGCCCAATGATGCCCATTCCGTAACGAATCAGCGGCGTTGGGTCGTGATCGGGCAGGCTGACCACGCGCAGGTAGTGGGGCTGGTCCTCCTTGGCCACGCCGACCTGGACGAAGGCCAGAGCGCGCGCGTCGGCGGCGTGGCCGTCGAGCTGGAGGAAGGCCTCGACGTCGGCGAAGCGCAGGATCGGCGTCAGCGCCGAGCGCGGAACGCACCAGTGGCCGCCCTGCCGCTCCCAGTCGTGCAGCCGGTAGGCCTCCAGTCGGCTGACTGGGGCCGGCGTGGCCGCGCGATAGAGCTGATCGAGGCGCAGCGCGTCGAGCGGCACCGTTGGCCGGATGGCCAGCGCGGACGCGTCAGCCGGCGATGAGCTAGGCGGCAGGGGGGCCTCAGGCGGCCGGTAGAGGATCGTCTCCTCGCCATAGCGGGCGAAGCCTGCCTGCATGAACAGCTCGACATTGCCGCCGCGATCGGCGCAGGCGACGTGGAAGCGGATCGTCCCGCTCTTGCTGCCGTCGCGCATCAGGTGCTGCACCAGCCGGTAGCGGATGTCGCCGGCATCGGGCTTGTCGAGCGAGTCGAGCTCTACGACGGTCGATTCGCCGCGCCACGCGTCGTGCTCGACGCGGGCCAGCCCGCAGACCCGCTTGCCCTCCTCGTAGACGTACAGCCGGTCGTGCGGCTGGAACGCGCCGAGCGGCAGGCGGAAGAGGCTGAACACGCCGATCTGGCCCGTGCTGACGGGCAGGCCGAGCGAGCGGACGTGGTTGTTGCCGTCGCGGCCCGGGTCGCGGTCGGCGCTGTGCGAGCGGCGCGATAGGTCACCCAGCGCGGCCAGGTCAGTCAGCCGTGCCGCGCGCACGCGGCCGCCTCGCGCCGGGCTGCGCGAGGAGACCGTCACCTTCCCGCTGCCCCCGCCCGGCGCAGCGGATGGCGCCGCCGGCCGGATCCTTCGGCCGGCTCAGCCCACTCGCTGGCCATGGTGGCGATCAGTCTGTGGAAGCGCGTCTCACCTGACAGCTCGGGATGGAAAGCGGTCGCGACGACCGAGCCTGAGCGGACGGCCACGACGCGGCCGTCGTCGAGGCGTGCGAGCACGTCGACATCTTCTCCCACGCGCTCCACCACCGGCGCACGGATGAATACCGCATCGACGGGCTTCCCGCCAAGGAGTGGCACGACCAGCGCCGTCTCGAACGAGTCCAGCTGGCGGCCGAAGGCATTGCGCTTGATGGTGATGTCCAGGCGCGGGAACACTGGCTCATCGCCGTCGCTGATGTCGCGCGCCAGCAGGATCATGCCGGCGCAGGTGCCCAGCACCGGCGCACCCTGGTCGAGAAGGGCCTCGATCGGCTCGCGCAGCCCCCAGCGGTCGATCAGCTTGCGCATCGTCGTGCTCTCGCCGCCGGGCAGGACGAGCCCGCTGACGCCCTCGAGGTCAGCCGGCAGCCTGATCGGAACGGCGTCGACGCCGACCTCGCGCAGCCGATCGATGTGCTCGCGGAAAGCGCCCTGGACGGCGAGGACGCCGATCCTGACGCCCGTCCTACGGCGCGCGGCGGTCATTCCTGCCGTGGTCACGGCCAAGCTCGTGCCAGCGGCTACCAGCCCCGAACGGCCAGACGCTCAGCCTCCGGGATGGTGCCCAGCTCCAAGCCCCTCATCGGGCTGCCAAGGCCCTTGGAGACCTCGGCGATGATCTGCGGGTTGTCGAAGTGGGTCGTCGCCTGGACGATGGCGTTGGCCGTCCGCGCCGGATCCTCGGCCTTGAAGATGCCCGAGCCGACGAACACGCCCTCGGCACCGAGCTGCATGGCAAGGGCCGCGTCGGCCGGCGTGGCGATGCCGCCGGCGACGAAGTTGACCACCGGCAGGCGGCCGTCGCGGGCGACCTGCTGAACCAGCTCTACCGGCGCGCGCAGCTCCTTGGCGGCGACGTACAGCTCGTCCTCGCGCATGGCGGCCAGCGCGCGGATGCCCGAGGTTACGGCGCGGATGTGGCGCACGGCCTCGACGATATTGCCCGTGCCCGCCTCGCCCTTGGTGCGGATCATCGCCGCGCCCTCGCTGATGCGGCGCAGCGCCTCGCCGAGATCGCGACAGCCGCACACGAAGGGCACCTTGAACTGGTGCTTGTCGATGTGGTGCTCCTCGTCGGCTGGGGTGAGGACCTCCGACTCGTCGATGTAGTCAACGCCCAGCGCTTCGAGGACCTGCGCCTCGACGAAATGGCCGATCCGCGCCTTGGCCATGACCGGGATGGTGACCGCATCCATGATCCCCGTGATCAGGCCGGGGTCGCTCATCCGGGCGACTCCGCCGGTCGCTCGGATGTCCGACGGGACGCGCTCCAGCGCCATCACCGCGACGGCGCCGGCGTCCTCGGCGATGCGCGCATGCTCGGGCGTGACAACGTCCATGATCACGCCGCCCTTGAGCATCTGGGCCAGGCCCTTCTTAGTCGTCCAGGTAGAGGTATCAGTGCTCACGGCCGGATTATCGCACCATGGTTGCCGGGCGCCCTCCTGCGCGCTGCACCTTCCGGGCATGCTGTCGCAGGAACTGCCGCCGCCAGCAAGGGTTAGCGACGCTCCACGTCCCCCGCGTCTCGAATCGTAGCCGCCGCGTCGGCGCGCAGCTTGGCGAGGAAGGCCGAGGCTGCGGTAGATGGGCCACGGCTCGCTCATAGGGCATCTTCGTCTCAGCGAGGCGGTGGTTTTCGCCCAACGGCACGGCCCGCGGGCCGGCGGCGGCCAGTTGGCGGTCGAGCGTCAGCAGCTCCGCGTCGAGCTGGATGGCCAGTGCGAGATAGCAGGCGTTCGTACGAGATGAGTCCGTAGCGCTCGACCAGGTTCCGGCTCGGATCCGTCAGCGGTGCTCGGCAGCCGATGGCCGTGGCTTGGCTCCGGCGGCCCGAGCAGCCGGTGTCCGGCATCTGGTTTCCGTCACTTCCTCAAGGGGCCGCGCTTACGCGCAACCCGAGCGCTCGGCGCAGGGTCAGGCGCCCGATTCCACGCTCAGCTGAGGGCGACACCACCGGCCGGGAGCCCCTTGCTCCGAGCTAAGCGCGGCCGTTTGAGGAGCTGGCGGAAAATGCGCGCGCCGACTCCGGCCGGCCGAGGAGCTTCGACCCCTCACCTGGCGGGCGCGTACCATCTGCCGATGGCCGTCCTGACCAGCCACCTCGACTCGGCCAGCGACGAGACTCGCGCCAACCGCGCCGCCATGCAGGCGCTGGTCGAAGACCTTCGGGCGCGAACCCAGGCGTTGACGGAACGTGGCGCGGCGGGCGACGAGCGCTCGATCGCGCGCCATCGGGAGCGCGGCAAGCTGCCTGTCCGGGAGCGCATCGACCGCCTCCTTGACCCTGGCGCGCCCTTCCTCGAGCTCAGCGCCTTGGCGGGCACGGGGATCTACGACGACGAGGCGCCGGGCGCCGGCATCGTCACCGGCATCGGCACGGTCAGCGGGGTCGAGTGCGTGATCGTGGCCAATGACGCGACCGTCAAGGGCGGCACCTACTACCCGATGACGGTCAGGAAGCATCTTCGCGCGCAGGAGATCGCGCTGGCCAACCGGCTGCCGTGCATCTACCTGGTGGACTCCGGCGGGGCGTTCCTGCCGCTGCAGGACGAGGTCTTCCCTGACCGCGAGCACTTCGGGCGCATCTTCTACAACCAGGCCCAGATGTCGGCGGCGGGCATCCCGCAAGTGGCCCTGGTGATGGGCTCGTGCACGGCCGGTGGCGCGTACGTGCCGGCGATGAGCGACGAGACGGTGATCGTCCAGGGCACCGGCACAATCTTCCTTGGTGGGCCGCCGCTGGTGAAGGCAGCGACCGGCGAGGAGGTCACCGCCGAGGAGCTGGGTGGCGCGGCCGTCCACGCGCGGATCAGCGGCGTGGCTGACCATGAGGCGCTCGACGACGAGCACGCGCTGGCACTTGGCCGCCAGATCGTGGCCAGCCTCTCATGGCGCAAGCCCGAGCCTCCGTGGCCGAGGCTCGAGCCACGACCACCGGCCTACGCCGCCGAGTCTATCTACGACGTCGTGCCGGTCGATGCGCGGCGCGGCTATGACGTGCGCGAGGTCATCGCACGCCTGGTCGACGGCTCTGACTTCCACGAGTTCAAGCCAGGCTACGGCGAGACGCTGGTGACCGGCTTCGGCCACATCGACGGCTACCCGGTAGGCATCCTGGCAAACAATGGCGTGCTGTTCAGCCAGAGCGCCCTGAAGGGCGCCCACTTCATCGAGCTGGCCAGCCAGCGGCGCATCCCGCTCGTGTTCCTCCAGAACATCACCGGCTTCATGGTCGGGCGCGAGTACGAGCACGGCGGCATCGCCAAGGACGGCGCCAAGCTGGTCACCGCGGTCGCTACCACGAGCGTGCCCAAGTTCACGGTCATCATCGGCGGCTCCTACGGCGCCGGCAACTACGCGATGGCCGGGCGCGCCTATGGCAGCCGCGGGCTGTGGATGTGGCCGAACGCGCGGATCAGCGTGATGGGCGGCGAGCAGGCGGCGATGGTGCTGTCGATGGTCGGCACATTCGGGGACGAGGCCGCGCGGGAGGCCTACCGCGACGAGATCCGCGACAAGTACGAGCGTGAGGGCAATCCCTATCACTCGACGGCCCGGCTATGGGACGACGGCGTGATCGATCCGGCCCAGACGCGCGATGTCCTGGCGCTGGCCATCAGTGCCGCCCTGAACGCGCAGATCGAGGAGACGAGGTTCGGCGTCTTCCGGATGTAGCGTCAGCAACGTGGCTCACGGCACCTGCAGTGGTGCCGCCATCGAGTCCCTGCTTGCGCTGGCGCCGATGCTGCGCGCCCGCGCTGCTAGCATCGGGCGGCGATGCAGCAGGCGCGTGTCCTCCAGGTCAACGTCTCGCGCGGCGGCGTGCCCAAGACGCCCGTCGCGTCGGCGTGGGTCAGCCGTAACGGCGTCGAAGGCGACGGCCACAACGAGCCGACAGAGCACGGCGGACCCCATCGGGCGGTCTGCCTGTACGGCATCGAGGCCATCGAGCGCCTGCAGGCGGAGGGCCATCCGGTCGAGCCGGGCGGCGTGGGCGAGAACCTGACGACGCTCGGTGTCGAGTGGTCGACGCTGCCCGTTGGAACGCGGGCGCGTATCGGCAGCCGGCTGCTGCTCGAGATCGCCGACTCGACCACGCCGTGCGCGACCCAGAAGCGCAACTTCACTGACGGCCGCTTCAGCCGGATCTCGATCGACCTCCACCCGAGCGACAGCAGAATGTACGCGCGCGTCCTCGAGGAGGGCCCGGTCGAGCCCGGCGACGCGATCGAGGTCCTGCCGCCAGCCCCAGATTCACGGGCGTCAGCGGAGCTGATGCTGAAGCGGCTGGACCGGGCGCTCGGCAAGGCCAACCTGGCCGCGTGGCGGGCGGCGCAGGCGGCCGGGCTGGGCATCACCGTGGTCGAGGACGGAGAGGTCGTGATGGCGGCCGCGCCGGCCCTGCCCGGGCCGGCATTCAACCACGCCTCGGGCTTCGCGCGGCTGCCCAACCTCGTGCCAATGGCGACGGCCTTCTTCGATCGACACGACGTGACCGGCTGGATCGAAGCCGAGGCGCCGCCCTGGCCGCGCGCCCAAGCGGACGCAGAGCTGACGGTCTTCGCCGCTGCGCCTGGCGATGTGGCTGCGGCGGCCGCGCCCCGAGGCGTCACGCTGCGACCCCTCGGCCCCGCCGAAGGCCCGCTGGCGGAGCAGCTGATGAGCGCCGCCGGCTCCACCGGCACGAGCGGCGCGCCGGCTGGCGCATGGGCGGCCGTGCTGTCCGGCCTGGCCGCGCACCCTCATGGCGGTGTGTTGATCGCCGAGCAGGATGAGCAGGCAGTGGCGCTGGCAGTGCTCTACGTCCAGCACGCGACCGCGTGGCTGCGCGGCGCGGTGGTCGTGCCGGCAGCACGCGGCAAGGGCCTGCAGCGTGTGCTCGTGGCTGAGCGAGTGCGGCTGGCCCGCGAGCGCGGCTGCACGCTCGTCGGCGCATCTGCCGCGGACGGCAGCGCCTCATGGCACAACCTGGAGCGGCTCGGCCTGCGGCCCATCGGCACGCGTGGCCACTACCGCTATCAGCCGGCAGCACGCGAGGAAGCGACCGCCTCATGAGCGACATGCTGCTCGCGGAGCGCAGCGGCCCAAGTGGCAGCGTGCTGCGCCTCACGCTCAACCGGCCAGAGGTGCACAACGCCTTCAACGCAGACCTGATTGGCGAGCTGCGCCACACATTCCGCCGGCTGCAGGACGAGCCGCCGGAAAGCTTGCGAGCGGTCGTCCTGGCCGGCGCCGGGCCCTCCTTCTGTGCCGGCGCGGACGTCAGCTGGATGCGCGCCAGCCTTGGCCTGTCGCGCGAGGCCAACGAGCAGGACGCGATGGTCCTCGCCGAAATGCTCGACGCGATCGACCGCTGTCCCGTGCCGCTCGTCACGCGAGTGCACGGCGCCGCGCTGGGCGGCGGGATGGGCCTGTGCGCGGTCAGCGACGTCGTCATCGCCGAATCTGGATCCCGGTTCGGCTTCACCGAGACGCGGCTGGGCATCCTGCCGGCGGTGATCAGCCCGTTCGTCATAGCCAAGATCGGCGAGAGCCACGCGCGCGCGCTGTTCCCCGGTGGCCGGCGCTTCGACGCCGGCCGGGCAGCGCGGATCGGGCTCGTCCACGAGGTCGTCGAGGGCGAGGGCGCACTCGACGCTGCGGTAGACACGGCAGTCGACGACATCCTCGCCGCCGGGCCAACAGCCGCCCGTGCAGCCAAGGCGATCGTGCGCGAGGTACGCGGCCTGCCACACGAATCGACGCGCTGGCACACCGCTCGCCGGATAGCCACCCAGCGAACGAGCGATGAGGGCCAGGAGGGCCTGCGCGCCTTCCTCGAGAAGCGCGAACCGGCCTGGCGGCGACCGGCCGAGCCGGACTGACCAGACCGGACCACGGTCCGGTCCGCTCTGGGCACATTGGGCCGTAGGCGCGGCGGCGCGCAGAGCTGACAGTCGTCTGGCAATCGGGCCCGAGGGGGGCGCCGAGCTATCTGTAGGGACTGGGTGGGAATGGAAAGCCTCGGCTTGCCGGCGCCTGCGCGCCATCTCTCGTCACGCAACGCCGCGGGCAGCATCACGCTGGCCATAGCGGCAACGCTTGCCTTCTCGCTGGTCGTGCCGATGTCCGGCTGGGCGACGAACCAGGTGGACGTGACCGGCGTTGTCGTGTTCGAGCACGGTGACGACTTCGAGAACCGGCGCGAGGTCGAGTACGTCTCGCTCGACACGGGCCGCGAGCGCTTCAGCCTGCAGGGCGAGCGCGCCCACGGCCTTCGTCAGGGCCAGCGCGTGCGCATTCGCGCCCATCGCCGCGGCGGAATCATTCACCTGGCGGCCAGCTCGTCGGTCAGCTCCGTGCCAGCTAGGGAGGCGGATGGACTGACGAGCCACTCGACCTCCACGTCGGTTCAGCCCAGCTCGACCTCAACGAGCGCAGTCGTCAACAAGAACAT
>DATMJK010000049.1:0-22899 GCA_035553915.1 Candidatus Limnocylindrales bacterium
CGCCGAGGGGCTCACCATGGTCGAGGGTCGGGACCACTGGTGGCACGAGATCGTCGAGCGCCAGTCGGCCGATTGCCCGCCCGTGCCGGTCGATTCGGAGCACATGCTCTACCTGCTCTACACCTCGGGCACGACGGCCAAACCGAAGGGCATCATGCACACCACCGCCGGCTACCTGCTCGGCGCGTCGGTCACCCACCAGCTGGTCTTCGACGTCAAGCCAGATGACGTCTACTGGTGCGCGGCAGACATCGGCTGGGTCACCGGCCACTCGTACATCGTCTACGGCCCGCTGGCCAACGCGACGACGTCGATCCTCTACGAGGGCGCGCCGGACACGCCGGCGTGGGACCGCTGGTGGCAGATCGTCGAGGACTACCGCGTCACCATCCTGTACACCGCGCCGACGGCCATCCGCGCGTTCATGAAGCAGGGCGCCGACTACCCGGCCGGCCACGATCTTTCCAGCCTTCGCCTGCTCGGCTCGGTCGGCGAGCCGATCAACCCCGAAGCCTGGTTGTGGTACCAGCAGCACATCGGCGGCGGGCGGGCGCCGATCGTCGACACCTGGTGGCAGACCGAGACGGGCATGATCATGATCACGCCGCTGCCCGGCGTGACGACGACCAAGCCGGGCAGCGCGACCTTCCCGTTCCCCGGCGTCGGCGCAGACGTGGTCGACGGCAACGGCAAATCCGTGCCCTTGGGCGGCGGTGGCTACCTCGTGCTGACGCGGCCGTGGCCGGCGATGCTGCGCGGCATCTACCGCGACCCCGAGCGCTACCGGCAGACGTACTGGAGCCGCTTTCCGGGGATGTATTTCGCGGGCGATGGCGCGAAGCGCGACGAGGAAGGCTATTTCTGGCTGCTCGGTCGGGTCGACGACGTGATGAACGTCGCCGGCCACCGGATCAGCACGATCGAGGTCGAATCGGCGCTGGTCGACCATTCCGCCGTGGCGGAGGCCGCCGTCATCGGCCGGGCCGACCCGGTCAGCGGCCAGGCGATCTTCGCCTTCGTCATCCTGCGCTCCGGTTTCGAGGCGTCCGACGAGTTGGGCCATGACCTGCGCGAGCACGTCGCTCGCGTGATCGGTCCCATTGCACGACCGAAATACCTGCTCTTCACGCCGGACCTGCCCAAGACGCGCTCGGGCAAGATCATGCGCCGGCTGCTGCGCGACATCGGCGAGGGCCGGCCGCTGGGCGACACGACCACGCTGGCCGACTCGACCGTCGTCGAGACGATCCGCGAGCAGTCCGGCGCGGCCGCTGACGAGGAGTGACGCGCCGCACGTCCTGTACTCCAGTAGGGCAAGGATGAAATAGCCGAGCGCCCTCAACACATGGCGACTATCCAGAGTTTGCTGTGAGACTGCCGGCGCGTGTCCGGTCAGTGACAATCTGCGCAGGGCATGGCCGATCACGTGCTGCACATCCTCCTCGCCGTTGGGTCGATCGCGATCGGGTGGTGGGCGCGCAGCGAGCTGAGCGGCGCCGGCACGCGTCGCACCACCGCCTGATCGGCGCGGCGGCTGGAGACCGCTGACACGCTCTGTCCACGACGGCCGGCCCAGCGCCGGCCGTCGTTTGCTCCCCCCGGACTAACATGCGCTGGTGGAGGGACACCTCGCCCGCGCGCCATTGTTCGATCGCCTGGGCCGGCCGCTGCGCGACCTGCGCATCTCGGTCACCGACCGCTGCAACTTCCGCTGCACGTACTGCATGCCGCGCGAGGTGTACGGCCGCGAGTACCGGTTCCTGCCCCGCGCCGAGCTGCTGGCCTTCGAGGAGATCGCTCGGCTGGCGCGGCTGCTGGCCGCGCAGGGCGTGCGCAAGGTCCGCCTGACCGGCGGCGAACCGCTGCTCCGCGCCGACCTGCCGCGGCTGGTATCGATGCTGCGGGACGTGCCGGGCATTGATGACCTGACGCTGACGACGAATGGGTCGCTGCTCGCCCGGCACGCGGCCGGCCTGGCCGCCGCCGGCCTGCGTCGGGTGACGGTCAGCCTCGATGCACTGGACGACGCGACCTTCCGACTGATGAGCGATGCAGACTTCTCCGTTGCCGACGTCCTTGGCGGCATCGACGCCGCCGCCCGCGCCGAGCTGCCGGTCAATGTCAACATGGTCGTGCGGCGTGGGCTCAACGAGCATGCCGTGCTGCCCATGGCGCGCCACTTCCGTGACGCCGGCCATGCGCTGCGCTTCATCGAGTACATGGATGTGGGCCATACCAATGGCTGGCGGATGGACGATGTCGTGCCGGCGGCCGAGATCCTGGCGCTCGTCGATGCCGAGCTGCCGCTCGAGCCACTGCCCCCACGCTATCGAGGTGAGGTGGCCACGCGCTGGCGCTACCGCGACGGCTCAGGCGAGGTGGGCATCATCAGCTCGGTCAGCCAGCCCTTCTGCGGCGACTGCACGCGCCTTCGCCTGACCGCCGAGGGGCAGCTATACACCTGCCTCTTCGGCTCGGTGGGCCACGACGTGCGCGGACCGCTTCGAGCGGGCGCGACTGACGAGCAGCTGGCCGGCCTGCTATGCGCGCTCTGGGCGGCGCGCACCGACCGCTACTCGGAGCTGCGCACCCGAGCCACCGCCCGCCAGACGCTGCCAATGGTCGACCCGCGGCGTGTCGAGATGTCGCGCATCGGCGGCTGATCTTCGAAATTCAAGATCGACAATCGCGAAATTCGTGCGTCACGGCTTGCGACGGTGTTTATGCTGAGTGCTGAGGCCTGCGGACAGCCCGTCCCGCGCGCATGGCCTGCAGTCACAGATTGGCGCCGTGCCTTGGCGTCAGGCACCACTGAGGAGGCAGAGTGAGCATGGAGAACCAGGGCGGCGCGTCCACGCCGCCGGCGCAGCAGCCACCCGACCAGCCACCCCAGCAGGATTGGCAGTCGCAGCCGACACCGCCGTCGGCGCCGCCGCCGGGCGGTGGCCAGCCGCCGAGCAGCGGCATGCCCAGCTGGACATCGAACATCACAGCTCAGGGCACGATCAGCGGCCCGGGCGGCGTGGCGCTGGCGGACATCCCGAACAGGATCATCGCCATCGTCATCGACTTCATCGTCCTTGGCGTGATCGGCTTCGTGGTCGGCATGATCATCCATCCGATCCTCGGCGACCGGTTCGGCGTGCCGGGCTTCATCGTCGGGACTGTGCCGTCACTCGTCAGCTCGCTCGTCGTCGTCGCCATCATGGCCGCGGTCAGCGCCGGCTACTTCATCTACATGTGGCTGAAGATGGGTGGTGCCACGCTGGGCATGCGCGTCCTGAAGCTGCAGGTCCGCGACGCCGCCAGCGGCGGCGAGATCAGCCAGAACCAGGCCATCCAGCGCTGGATCTTCCTTGCCGCGCCGGCTTCGCTCAACTGGTTCTACGGCTGGGGCATCGGCTTCATCGTCAGCCTCCTCGTGCTGGGCTACTACATCTACCTGCTGGTGACCACTGCGCAGGACCCGCAGCGGCGCGGGCTGCACGACAAGCAGGCCAACACGGTGGTCGCGAAGGTCGCCTGACCCTCACTTCACGCGAGCGCAGAGGTGGCCCCGCCGAAAGGCGGGGCCACTTCTTTTTTGTGGCACGCGCCAGGCGCGTGACCCGTCTATCCACGGGTTGTCCACATCGACGGTGGATTGGTGGATGGAAATCGCAACGCGCGCGCAATACGTGGATAAGGCCGTTGACCCTGTCCTGGCAGGCGGGTAACTTAGGTCTTGCCCGGAGGGGCCGCAGAGAACTCGGAAGCTGAGATCACATCAAAGCATCTGGAGGCTCGGCAGGCTTCTCCGGGCACTTCGTTGTGCGCTATCTTCCGCGACGATGAGCAACGCACACCCCCCACTGACCGCTGATCGACTGGATGAGCTTGCGGCCGCCGTTCGGCGCCGTACCGATCTCGTGCCTTCGCTGGGCATCGTCTTGGGCTCCGGCCTCGGCAGCCTCGCCGACGAGCTCGCGGACGTGACCTCGATCCCCTTCGCCGACCTTCCGCGCTGGCCGCAGGCAACCGCACCGGGACACGCCGGCCGGCTGCTCATCGGGCACCTGGAAGGCCTGCCTGTCGTGTGCCAGCAGGGCCGATTGCACCTCTACGAAGGTCACTCCCCACGGCTGGTCGTGGAGCCCGTTCTGCTGATGGGCCGCCTCGGTGCCAAGCGTGTGCTGCTGACCAATGCCGCCGGCGGGGTCAACGTCCGCTTCCCGGCGGGAACGCTGATGCTGGTCGAGGACCACATCAACCTGACCGGGCAGAACCCGCTCATCGGACCGAACGACGACCGGATCGGGGCGCGCTTCCCAGACATGGTCAACGCCTGGAGCCGAGAGCTGCGCGCGCTGATGCGCCGCGCGGCGACGGATGAGGAAATCCCGGTCGAGGAGGGGGTGTACCTGGGCCTGACCGGGCCGAACTACGAGACCCCGGCCGAGGTGCAGCTCCAGCGCACGATCGGCGCCGATGCGGTGGGCATGTCGACCGTGCTCGAGGCGATCGCCGCCCGCTGGGCCGGCATCGAGCTCGTTGGTGTGTCGCTGGTCACCAATCCCGGCGCCGGTGTGACCGGCGAGCCGTTGACCCACGAGGAGGTGCTCGCCGCAGGCGAGGCCGCCGGACCGCAGTTCGTCCGCCTCGTCAAGCGCTTCGTCAGATTGCTCGCCGAGGCTGGCTGAGATCTCTCGATTGCGCGTCTGACGCCCAAGGCTGGACTTTACGGCGCGCCCGCTCCATCATCGGCCGAGAGGGGATCGGCGCGAGGGACGCCGGCGAGGGATCTGGAGGAGGACTGAGTTGTCACGCCCACGGAATCTGCGGGGTCTGTCTGTCGTCTTCGCGCTGGCCCTGCTTGCCGGGCTGGTCCCGGCGGCCGCCGCAGCGATGAGTGGACCGCCAGCCGCGGCCGAGGCCCTTGGGCCCATGGCATTCCCGGCAAGCTCGTGCGTGGGTACGCTTGCCTGCGAAGGCGTCACGGGATCGATCGGTGAGAACTCGTGCAATGGGCAGCAGGCCTGCCAGGGCCTCGTCGGCGACGTTGGCGCGAACTCGTGCAACGGCACGCAGGCATGCCAGGGCCTCGGTAACGACGACGCCTCCGTCGTGGTCAGCGTTGCTGCCGTGACTCCCACTGTGGGCTCGGGCTCGTGCAACGGTACGCAAGCCTGCCAGGGCGCTTTCTCGACGCCGCTTGATGTCTTCACGTTCGTCGCTGCCGCCGAGAAGTCGATCGGCAACTACTCGTGCAACGGGTCGGCCGCCTGCCAGTCGCTGATGGCGAGCGTCGGCGATTGCCAGAACAACGCGAGCGTCCCGGCGGCGTGCGCGGTGCGCAAGCCGGACGGCCACATCCGCCGCTCCGGCGGCGCGAGGCACGGCCAGAACGTCTACAACCTCGATGCTGTTGGCCAGATGTCGATCGAGGCGCCGCGGCGCTACCGCGTCGGTGCCGTGCGCTGGTACTACGTCTACGTCCAGAACGACGGCGACGCCGCGGACAGCTTCACCGTCGGGGCGGCTGACAACACCCCCGGTGGCTCGGCGGGCTACAGCGTGCGCTACTTCCGACCCGCTGGGGCCGAGATCACCGCCGCCGTCGAAAGCGGGACGTTCACCACGCCCGAGCTGGGGCCGGGCAGGACTTTTGCCATTCGCGCACGCGTGCAGGTGCTGGCCGGTGCAGTTCGTGGCTCACAGGTGCAACGGCTGTTCACCATCACCTCGGTCGGCGACTCGGCAGTCAAGGACGCGGTCGGCTTCTTGATGGGCCGACGCTGAGGTCAGGAAGCCGGCGGCCGGCGACTGACTCGAGCTGGTCCGGTTCCGGCGCTAAGCGGCCAGTACCTGAGTGAGCGCAACGGCCCTGGGAGCCTAGCCGGCGTCGACCAGCGGCTTGACCTCGCCGATCAGGCGCTCGATCGTCTCGTCGTCGAACGGCGCCGCCAGCTCGGCGATGGCCGTGTTGAAGCCCAGGGTGCGCATCTCGAGCAGGCGCTCGGCGATCTGCTCGGGCGTGCCCGGCCAAAACGTCGGGTCCGTGTCGAGCCGGTCAGTCGGTGTCTGGTTGTGCTCGAGCTGACGCTCGAACGCGCGCCGGGCCTCGGCCTCGCTGTCGCGAATCAATGGCTTGCACCCGATCGTCCGCTCGACCTCAGCCGGGTCGCGGCCCACATCGGCGCAGTGCTGCTCCAGCACCTGCACCTTGCGCTGCATCGTCTCGAAGCGGCCCATGCCGTTCCACATGTCCGCGTAGCGCGCGATCGTGCGCAGCGTCTTGCGCTCGCCCGAGCCGCCGATCATCAGCGGCAGCTTGCGCTGCACGGGCAGCGGGTCCTGATGCAGGTTAGCGAACGAGTAGCGCCCGCCCGGCGCTGACGTCACCGAGCCGCCGTCGAGCACGGTCCGGATCGCCGCCACCGCCTCATCGAGCCAGGTCAGCCGCTGGCCGGGGCTCGCCCCGAAGTCGATGCCGTGCGCCGTGTGCTCGTACTCGAACCATGCGCCGCCAAGGCCAAGGATGGCCCGCCCATCGCTGATGTGATCGAGCGTCGTGGCCAGCTTGGCGACGAGCCCCGGATTGCGGAACGTGTTGGCCCCGACGAGCAGCCCCAGCCGGGTCCGACTGGTGGCCCTGGCCCACGCGGCGACTGACATCCAGCCCTCGAAGATCGGCTGCTGGGGCTCGCCGAAGATGGCGTGCAGGTGGTCCCACGTCCATAGGTGGTCGTAGCCCAGCTCGTCGACCTTGCGCGCCGCGCGCTCGAAGGCTGGCCAATCGGTGGCCTGCGACCAGAGGAGGATGCCCAGGCGGAGATTGCTCACTGCGGTCGGTGGACGGTGCTCAGACCGTCGGCAGCTCGCGGCCGGCGGCCTTGGCCGCAGCCTTCTTCTCGGCCCAAGCGGCGAGCACGTTGTCCTTGTGCGGCCGGATCGGGCAGTGCTCGTCGCGGTTGCGGTCCTCGTCGCAGTAGCCCAGCGGCACGCACTTGGGCGCCAGGAACGAGCCCATGAACGGCGACACGCTGAACACCTCGTGGCGGATCAGCTGGAACAGCCGCCGGATCTCCCACTGGGCCATCGTGCACAGACGCAGCCCGCTCATGTGGATCAGCGCGCGCAGGTTGGCGGTCATGATCAGGTTGGTGCGCGTGGCGTTGGGCATCACGAAGCGCGCGTCCTCGCCGGGGATGCCGGCCTCGAGCATCTCGCCGTAGAAGGCCAGCGATTCGTCCATCTCGGCCTGGTAGCGCTCGCGCATCTCCGGCGGCGCATCGTGGAGCGAGCTCGGGACCATGTACGAGGGTTGCTTGTAGTTGAGGTAGCGCTGCGACTGCTGGTCGAACGCGACGCCCGCCCGATGGCGCACCAGCTGGTGGCTGAGCGTCCGGGTGACGCCGCTGATCGCGAACGTGAAGACGATGTGCTCGATCGTCGAGCCATGGCCCGATTCGATCACCCGACGGATCAGGTCCTGCTGCTTCTCGGTCGCCACCTGGCCACTCGTCGCCCGATCGAAGATGTCCTGCGGCTCCAGCTCGCTGTAGCAGGTCCGGCAGGCGGTGTAGATCAGCGGCAGGTAGAACTGCTGCGCGATCTCGCGCGTGGGGAAGAGCAGCTTCGCGCGCATGCCCAGCTCGTGTTTGGCCGGGCTCTTGGGCGTTGCCGGTCGCGGCTGGCCGGACTGGGCGGGGGAGGGGCTCGGCGGCGGGATCGTGGCCTCAGCAGTCATCCTTGGCATAGGTTACGCGCGGCGGCCGACCGCCGCTTAACCGAGCCGCGCCGGGTAGATCCTCGCGCCGTCCACCGACACCCAAAGCAGCGCCGGCGCGGTGGGCATCGGTGCGTCCGGTCGCGTCAGTGCCGCCAGCCAGGCCGCACCCGATCCGGCGAAACGGCTGCGCAAGAGAAGCGGATGCTCGCGGGCCAGCCCCCGGTTGCGGGCTGTTGCCCGGATCAGCCAGACGCCGGACACTCTTGGCAGGACGTCGTCGCGCATCCGCGCGATGGCATAGCGTTCGAGCGCATCCTGCCGGCGCTGCCAATCACGCAGCGACCCACCGAGGTCGGCAAACCAGTCGAAGACCTCTGCCAGGCAGTACTCGTCCGCTGCCGGCCGCGACTGTGGACGATGCAGCAGCACGTCCGCTGCGCGCGACGTTGCGGCAGTGCGATCGATCAGCTCCTCCGCCAGCCCCCGCCAGCCGCCGGGTGCGGCCGTCCGCAGCACGAGCTCCTGGTTGCGCAGGTGCGCCGCGTCGCGTGGACCGTCAGCGGCCGATACGCCACGGATGTATGCCTCGAGGCTGGCGTCGACCGCCATCGCCGCCCGGCTCCACGTGCCCAGCGTCGCCGAAGCGCCGTGTTCGAGATCACTCCACGCTCCCTGGCTGATGCCTGCCCTGCGCGCCGCCGTGCGCTGAGGGATCCGCCTCGCCGTGCGGCCGTCGAGGAGCATCTTGCCGAGACGCTGAGCTACCTGATCCGCGTGCGCGTCCGCCGCGACCTGGTCGCGCGTCCTCCTGGCGGCCCTGCTGCGGCGTCCCATATCGCCTATCTTTCGCCGCGGCCCTTATCGACCGCTTAACGCTGAGTGCGCGGCCGGGTTCGGCCCTGCATAGCCCGGCACCTTGGTCGACGGCCCGTCTTGGCCTGGCCACCCGCGGCTGCGAGACGTCGGAGGGGTCGTGTCTTGCCCGCAAGCCTCGCTTGAAAGGTAGTGGCGATCACGAGCCACCCAACGGCCCGGCCAGCGCCCCCCGACGGCCGCCCTAGCCCACTACCCGGACGCCGTCTTGGTAGACCGCCTCGACCCGCGATGCGAGATCGTCGAACGCGTACGGGTCGCCGGACACGACCACCACGTCGGCGCGCTTGCCTGGCTCGAGCGTGCCCAGCTCGTCAACCACGCCCATCAGCTCGGCCGCGGACGATGTCGAGGCGGCAAGCACGGCCGCCGGCGACATGCCGCCGTCGCGCATCAGGGCAAGCTCGCGCAGGTTCTGGCCGTGCGGCGTCACGCCCGAGTCCGTGCCCATCGCGATCCTGACGCCGGCCGAGACCGCCCGCGCGAAAGCCGCCCGATGGATGTCGACCACCTCGCGCGCCTTGGCCAGCGACGCCTCCGGAATCGAGGCGCCTGCCTCCGCCGCCTCGATCACGCCCTGCGGCGCTATGAGCGTGGGTACCAGCCACGTGCCGCGCTCGAGCATCAGCGAGATCGCCTCGTCGTCGAGGTAGATGCCATGTTCGATCGAGCGGATGCCCGCTCGGACCGAGGCCTTGATGCCGGGCGTCGCCTGGGAGTGGGCCATGACCCAGATGCCGGCGGCCTCAGCCTCCTCGACCAGCACGCGCAGCTCCTCGTCGCGGAAGTGGGCGTGGGTCGGCTTGTCGCGCGGCGAGAGCACCCCGCCCGACGTCGCGACCTTGATCACGTCCGCCCCGTGGTTGATCAGCTGGCGAACCACGCGGCGCATCTCGTCCGGCCCGTCGACGATCGCGGGCGGCACTCCGGGATGGGTCGCCAGCAGCGGCACGCGCACGCCGGAGGGGTACCAGTCGTCGCCGTGGCCGCCGGTCTGGCTGATCATCGCCAGCGACACCTGCAGCCGCGGGCCCTTGATCAGCCCATCCGCCTGGGCGCGCTTCACGCCAAGGTCTGCACCGCCCGCGTCGCGAGCCGAGGTGATGCCCACCCGCAGCGTTGCCTCGAGGTTGGCCGCGGCCAGGTAGAACTGGTACGAGAACGGCTGCTGCACGAGCCGCCACTGGTCGATGTGGCTGAAGATGACGTGGACGTGGCAGTCGAACAGCCCGGGCAGCAGCGTCCGGCCGGCGAGGTCGATCCGCTCGTCGCCGTCGAGGCCGCTGCCGATGTCGACGATGCGATCGCCCTCGATGGCGATGTCAGCCGCTGATGGATCCGTGCCGCGGCCGTCGAAGACGTCTGCCCCGCCCAGCACCAGGCGCCGTGGTCGATTATTCATGGCGCGCATGGTAACGGCGGAGGGGATGCGCGGCGCCCGACCGCCTAGCGGATGCCGGTGTCGTAGGTCAGCTGAGCCGCCATCCGACCGCCCGCGCCGACGCTGAAGGCGACCGCCTCCGGCGCACCCATCAACCCCTCGACGTCAAGACCCTCGACCCAGTAGCCGCCGGCCTCCAGCGCGACCACCAGCAGGCCTTCGTCGTTCGTCAGGCCGCGCGCGGCTTCGACGCCGCCCGCCGCGTAGACGACGACCTCCGCGCCGGCGACCGGCCGCGGGTTGCAGGCCGGATCGGGCGGGAAGGGCTCGACCGGGCAGACCGGCCCGGCGACCGCCTGGATGGTCACCGTGCCCGGTCCACTGCCCGTCTGCGGCGGTGCCTCGACCGGCGAATCACCGAACTCGTCGAGCAGCGTGATCGTGCGGTCATGGTCCACGCGATATGCCCAGCGGTGCTCGTTTATGCAGCCTGACGGGCAGTCGCCCCAGCCGACGGCAACGTCGACCCGGTAGTGATCGAGGTTGTCGCTGGCGATGTACCAGCAGCACTGACCGATCAGGTCGCCGCGGGCCGGCCCGATGCCAAGGAACATCGGGTTCGAGTCGAGCACCAGCGCGGCAGCCTGGGCGAGCGACGTGACGCCGTCTGGCGGAGAAGGGCTGGGTGAGGGTGAGGGCGAGGGGGAGGTAGTCGGCGGCGGCGTGACCGGCGGGCTGCCGGTGGGTGCCGGGCTGGCGGTCGGTGATTCGGTCGTCGTCGGGCTGGCCGTCGGCGCGTCGGTCATTGCCGGCGACGGCGAGGCGGGGGTCTCAGCGACGCATGCCGCGATGCTGGCGACGAGCAACAGCGGGAGCAGCAGCCGAGTTAGCGAAGGCGTTGCCATTGGTCTTCGAACGCGCGGCCCGGCTGACGGGTTCCGCTGGTGTGGCATCCTCCAATGATGGTCCTTCGGCGCCTTGTTGGCCTACGCGACGATCGTCCGGGTCAGCAGCCCGCCCGATTGGACGAGCAGGAGACGGCCACGGTTCGGCGGATCGTGGCCGAGCTGGACGCGCTGGCCCCTGACGAGCGGCGCTACTTGGCCGGCTTCGCCTACGTGCTCAGCCGGGCCGCCCACGCGGACCTGACCGTGACAGATGCCGAGACGCGGCAGATGGAGCAGATCGTCCAGCGCATCGGCGGGCTGCCCGAGGCTCAGGCCGTGCTCGTGGTCGAGATCGCCAAGCACCAGGGCAGCCTCTACGGCGGCACTGAGGACTACCTGGTCACGCGCGAGTTCGCGGCCAGCTCGACCGAGGAGCAGCGCACGGCGCTCGTCGAGTCGTGCTTTGCCGTCGTCGCCGCAGACCACGTGATCACCGCCGAGGAGTACGCCGAGCTGACCCAGATAGCCGCCGAGCTAAGCCTTTCGCGCGAGCAGCTGAACGTCATCCGGCGCGACTACCGTGAGCACCTCACGGCCATTCAGCGCATGCGCGCCGAGACCGGCCAATCGGCGGCCGGCGGCCCCGCGCCGCGCGACGGCTGAGCGGCGCTGCGGCGCTGCGGCGCGCCAGGAAGTCAAGCCTCGACGGGGCCCTCCGCGTCAGGCAGGCCCGGCCGCCGCTCAGGAGCGGCCTGGGGTAGGAACACGTAGCGGTAGGCGAGGGCGGCAACTGCCGCGCCGAGCAGCGGTCCGACGATCCACACCAGCGCGTTGTCCCACGCCCCGCTGACCGCGGCCGGGCCGAACCAGCGGGCCGGGTTCATCGCCGCGCCGGTCAGCGGGCCGCCCATCAGGATGTCCGCCGCGACCGCGAAGCCGATGGCGATGCCGCCCACCTTGGGGCCACGCGGGTCGACCGCCGTGCCGAAGACAGCGATGAGCAGCACGACCGTCAGCACGGCCTCGATCCCGACCCCGACCACCGGATCGACGTTCGCACCGAGGGCCGGCACGCCCACTTTGCCCACGTTGGGGTAGATCGTGACCATGCTCCACGCCGCGAGGAGGCCGCCGATCAGCTGGGCCAGGATGTAGGCGATCGCCCGCTGGGTCGGGATGTGGCCGGCGATCCAGACGCCGAACGTGACCGCCGGGTTGAAGTGCGCGCCCGACACGGCACCGAGTGCGCTGACCAGCACGGCCAGCACGATGCCGTGTGCCAGCGCGACGACGATCAGCGACGACGACGGGTCGGCGTTGCCGGCCAGGCTCAGCGCGGCGCCGATGCCGACGAAGAAGAACAGGAAGGTGCCCATGCCCTCGGCCAGCACCAGGCGCAGGCCGGCCATTGACCACGCCGCCACGCGGAACCTCTCCATCCGACCCTCCCACGAACGATGACGGTTGCTTTGGCTAGCCATACTACGAGGGCCAACAGGCCGCCGTAGAGGAAAGATGACGCTCACCCACGCACCGCGCCGCCAGAGCCTGCCCGCCGAGCGAGTGCCGCTGATGGCCGAGCGCGGGGACCGGACGATCGTCTTGCGCGACGGCCGTCGGCTTGGCTATCTCGATCAGGGCCCGCGCGACGGCCGGCCGGTGCTGTTCTTCCACGGCCTTGGCACGAGCCGCGTGATCTGCCCCATAGACGAGCCCGCGGCCCATGACCTGGGCCTACGACTGATCGCCGTCGACCGTCCGGGCATCGGGCTGTCTGATCGGCTGCCCCGGCGGCGCCTCCTCGACTGGCCCTCTGACGTGGCCGAGCTGGCGGATCAGCTCGGGCTGGCGGACATCGCCGTCATCGGCTGGTCAGGCGGCGGCCCGTACGCGGCGGCCTGCGCGTATCTCCTGCCCGAGCGCGTCCGGGCTGCTGGCCTCGTCAGCGCGCCGTCGCCGCTCTCCGGTCCGGGCAAGGCAGACGAGCTGCGCCGCTTCCACCGCACCGCCGCCCGCGCCGCCGGCCGAGCGCCGTGGATGATCCGACTCGCGCTGTGGCACTGGGGCCGGCCGCAGCGGCGCGATGCCGAGCTGTACTTCGACAAGGCCCTGGCCGAGATGGGCCGCGTGGACCAGCAGGTGCTGTCAGCGCCGGGTCTGCGCCAGCAGATGATCGACAACTCGGCTGAGCTGTACCGCCAGGGCGGCCGCGGCATGTACGACGAGGCGCTCGTCCTGGCCCGGCCGTGGGGCTTCGACCCGCGCTCGATCAGCCTGCCGGTGCATATCTGGCACGGCGAGCAGGACGAGGTCGTGCCGGTGGCGATGGCGCGCCACATGGCCAGCATCCTGCCTTCCTGCCGCGCGACGTTCTATCCGGACGAAGGCCATCACCTGCTCTATCGCCGCTGGCCGGAGATCCTCGCCGCGCTCGCCTGAGCCACGAGGAAGGGCCGGCGGCGGTCGTGCTGCGTCCGACCGCCGCCGGCAGGGAAAGGCTCAGACCCGGCCGCGCGGGACGGTGTGCCAGTACGTCTTGTTGAAGACGATCTTGCCGAGGTGCCAGATGCGGTTCGGCTTCGGTGGCCGCGGCGGGTTGTCGTAGTCGAAGCGAAGCAGCGTGCCCTTGCCGTCGCCGATCTCGAAGAAGCACATCACGCGGCCTTCGTACTCGGCATGCTTGCCCGCAGGCTCGCGACCCTCGATCGCGGCCACCACTCGCTCCACCACGACTGGCGCCTCGAAGTGAGCCGTAGATCCGGCCTTGGAGAGCGGCAGGTCGGTCGCGTCGCCGAGGGCATGGATGTCCGCCCGCCCGCCCACGCGCAGGGTGTGCCTGTCAGTCGGCAGCCAGCCGCCGGGCGCCGGCGCGAGCCCTGAGTCGATGAGCACCTGCGCGCCGCGGTGCGGCGGCACGAGGATGAGCAGGTCATAGGGCAGCTCCTCCCCCTCCAGGCTCTGCACGACCCGGCGCTCGGGGTCGATCGCCTCGACGTTGAAGAAGGTGTGAAGCTCGATGCCCTTCTCCGCCAGCACCGGCGTGGCCATGTCGCTCACGCTCTCGATGGTGAAGGCCCGGCTGATGGGCGAGCAGAAGTGGATCTCGCTCTGCTCGCGCAGGCCGCGCTGGCGCAGCTCCGCCTCGATGAGGAAGGCCACCTCGAGGGGTGCCGGCGGGCACTTGTAGGGCATGCCCATGATGCCGATCACGATCCGGCCGCCGCTGAAGCCGTCGAGCGCCTGGCGCAGCCGCTTGGCCGCCTCGGCGGTGTAGAAGTGGTGCGCCTGCTGCTCGAAGTGGGGCACCTCCTCGGGCACGATCCGAGATCCGGTGGCGATCACGAGCTGCTCGTAGCCACGCCAGTGGCCATCTGCCAGCCGGACGGATCGCTCGTGCTCCTTGATCTCGACGACCTCGCCGACGATCAGCTGCACGCGCTCGTCGAGCAGCGATCGCTCGGGCCGGCTCAGGCGCTCAGCACGCTCGCCGCCCATGGCGATGTACATGAACCCGGGCTGGTAGACGTGCTCGCCGAGCCGATCGATGAGCGTGATGTCGACATCGCCGGCATCGATCTGCCGGCGCAGCCGGCGCGCCAGCAGGTTGGCGACGATCGTGCCGCCCACGCCACCGCCGAGGATCAGAACGCGCTGCATGGTCATTCGGGCTTCCTTCGCGTCAGTGCAGCTTCTCGATGACGATCTCGTCGTAGCCCTCGAGCTGGTCGATGCTGACCAGTCGATGGCCGGCCTTCTCGAGCCACTTCGGGATGTCCACGCGCGAGCCGCGATCCGAGGAGCGCAGGGTGATGTACTCGCCGACGGGAGCTTCACGGATGACCCGGATCAGCTCCATCAGCGGGCCCGGGCAGTAGCTGCCACGGGCATCGATCAGCCGTCCGACGGGCTGGTGGGCTGGGCTTTCGATCATGGCGGTGCTCCTTCCGTAGGGCTGGCTGCGCTCAGATGAACAGGCTGGCCGTGTCGGGCTGGGTCATCAACTCGATGACTGATGCCGCGCCGGCGGGCTCGCCAAGGCCCTCGATCATGTCCTCGCGCCGCAGCCCGAACATGTCCATCGTCATCTGGCAGGGGATGAAGTCGACGCCCAGCGCCTGGGCCGCCTCGAGCAGCTCCGGTGGCTGGGCGACGTTGTAGCGCCGCGACAGCCGGCCGATCATCCACGGCCCCATGCCGAAGAAATGCATCTTCGACAGCTTCAGGTGGCTGATGCCCGGCCGCTGCATGAAGGCCAGCATCTTCTGCATCCAGTTCTCGCCAACGATCCGCTTCTGGTCCTTGACGAACGGCAGCAGGCCCCAGAAGGTGATGAACACCTTGGCCCGGTAGCCGCTGGCAGCGGCCGCGGTCGCCATGATCAGCGTGGGCATGATCCGGTCGTACTCGCCGCTCCAGTTGATGATCACCAGCTGCTTGACCGGTGTCTCCGCTGGCGTCCCTCCGTCGGTCGCCACGATGGCCTCAGGCGGCGGCAGGGCGCCGAGCTCCTCGACGGGCACTTCTGTGACTGCCGATTCGAACATGGCTCGCTCCTCCAGCAGCTCGCGTACTCGTAGCTCAGGTGTGAGGGTGGTCATGGCATCCCTCTAGCGGTGCCGGATGACGAAGCGGTACACGCCGTCGTCCGTGCTCTGGCTGACGATCTCGTTGCCCGTCGCGCGGCTCCAGGCGGCGAAGTCGGCGACCGCGCCGGGGTCCGTGGCGAGGACCTCGAGCAGCTGCCCGCTGGACAGGTCCTTGATCTTCTGGGCGGTGCGGACGATGGGCATCGGGCACTTGAGGCCGCGCGCATCGAGCGTCACCGAGTCGCTGTTGATGGGCTGGCGGACGGACGTGGACATCGTGTCTCTCCTCAAGGCTTCAGATGAACATCAGCTGGCCGTCGGCGGCACTGACGTAGAACGCGGCGACGCCCTCGACGCCGTCGACCAGTGGATCGAGGTCGGCCTGCTCGAGCCGAAGCAGGTCCATTGACAGGGAGCAGGCCTGGATGTCGACCTCGCCGATCTCCTTGGCCTGGCGCAGCGTCTCCGACCAGTGCTGCTGGCCGGCCTGCTGCAGGTGCGCGACCGCCCTGGCTCCATCGCTGCCCGCCTCCGGGGCGAGCGGGCGAGGCTCGGTCAGCCGGCCGGCGCGGAAGGCTTCGAGCCCCCAGTACTGTAGGAAGACATGGACCGGCCGGCCGAGGGCCGCTGCGCCGGCGACCATCACCGCCGCGGCGTTTAGCCGATCGTCAGTGCCGGAGAAGAGCACGATTGAGAGCGGTTGCTCGTCCATCTTGCGCAGCGACCTCGCAGCAGGTTTGGTTTCCTCGCTGACTGTGCGGCCTGGGTGCCGTCAGAGGACCGTGCCGCGGGGCCCGAACCGGGGGGCCATCGGTCACAGCTGGGGTGAGGTCTCGCAGGCAGCGGCGAGCGGCTATTCCCGGCGCGGCTCGCGTGGGGCGATTGCCGCGACCGCGTCCGCGATGACGAGGTCCTCGCGCGACTCGACGCGCAGCACGGCCGGGGTCGAGCCAGGCTCCGAGAGCAGGCGATCCGTGCCCGTCTCGTCGGCGGCGATGGGCGCCACGCCCAGGACCGGCAGTCGCTCGATGATCCGCCCGCGCAGCGCAGCCGCGTTCTCGCCGATGCCGCCGGTGAAGACGAGCCCGTCCAGCCGCGGCAGCGCGACCGCCGCCGCGCCGATGCCCTCCGCGGTGCGGCGCACGAACATGTCCAGCGCCAGCGCGGCCCGACGGTCGCCCGCGTCGGCTGCGGCCGCGACCTGGCGCACGTCGCCCGACACGCCGGACACGCCGAGCAGCCCAGATTCGTGGTCCAGCACCTCGGCCAGCCGATCGGCGCCGAGGGCGCCGCCGCGCAGCGCCCAGAGCAGCACGCCCGGATCGACCGATCCCGCCCGCGTGCCCATCATCAGCCCCTCGAGCGGCGTATAGCCCATCGATGTCGCGACCGAGCGGCCGCCGTCGACTGCCGTGACCGAGCAGCCGCTGCCCAGGTGGGCAACCACGAGCGCCAGCTCGGCCGCCGGCCGCCCGAGCAGCTCGGTCGCCCGCCTGAGCGCCCACTCGACTGACAGGCCGTGGAAGCCAAACCGCCGAATGCCCCGCTCGACGTGCCACTCCCAGGGCAGCGGATAGACCACCGCCTCTTCCGGCAGCGATGCATGGAAGGCCGTGTCGAAGGCCGCCACGTGCGCCACGCCGGGCAGCAGCGCCATCGCCGCCCGTGCCGTCTCGAGCGCGATCGGGTTGTGCAGCGGCGCGAGCTCGGCCAGCCCATCGAGCTCCGCCAGCACGGCCTCATCGAGCATCACCGGATGGACGAAGCGCTCACCGCCGTGGACCACGCGATGGCCTACGCCGGACAGGCTCGCCGCCGGCTCGCCGAGGTCAGCCAGCGCGCGCTCCACCGATCGCCGGCGGTCGGCCGCGCGCGTCGCATCGGATCCCCAGTCGACGGTCGTGCCGGCCAGCGCCGCGCGCCGCCCGGGCTCGACAACGCTCGCCTTGAGCGTGCTCGAGCCGGCATTCAGGACGAGGTAGCGATCCACCTCACGCAGTGCGCGCCGGCCACCGCCAGGCGGTGATGTCCTCCGGGTCCTCGCCGTGCTCCTCGATGTGGCGCTCGTGGTCCTCGAGCCGGAGCAGGTAGCGGTCGATCGCCGCCGCCGCCCCGGGCAGCTGCGAGCCGGCGCGTTTGATAGCCTCGATCGCCAGCTGATAGCGGCTGACGCCGTTGCGGATGAGCATGTCGAAGGGCGTGGTCGTGATGCCTTCCTCGACGTAGCCGCGGACGTGGAAGCGGGTCGGCTCGCGGCGCGCCGAGATCAGCTGGTGGATCGCCGATGGGTAACCGTGGAAGCTGAATACGACGTGCCGGTCAGCAGTGAAGAGCTGCTCGAAGGCGTCGTCGGGCAGCGCATGCGGATGGCCGCCGCGCGAGTCCAGGCGCATCAGGTCCATCACGTTGACTACCCGCACGCGAAGCTCGGGCAGGTCCTGGCGCAGCAGGTCAGCCGCGGCGAGGATCTCGTTGGTCGGGACCATGCCTGCCGCGGCCAGCACCACGTCCGGGTCGATGCCCTCATCGGTCGAGGCCCAGCGCCAGATCGAGACGCCGGCGCTGGCATGCGCCTTGGCCTCGTCCATGTCGAGCCACTGCGGCAGCGGCTGCTTCGTGGCGATGACGAGGTTGATGTAGCCGACGCTGTTGAGGCAGCGCTTGACTGTCTCGACGAGGGTGTTCGAGTCCGGCGGCAGGGTGATCCGCAGCACCGACCCCTTCTTGGTCAGCAGGCTGTTGATGAAGCCCGGGTTCTGGTGGCTGTAGCCGTTGTGGTCCTGGCGCCACGCGTCGCTGGTCAGCAGGATGTTGAGCGAGCTGATGCGCGGCCGCCAGTCGACCTCCGACTCGACCTTCAGCCACTTGGCGAACTGGGCGATCATCGAGTCGACGATCTGGATGAACGCTTCGTAGCACGGGAACAGGCCATGGCGGCCGGTCTTGAGGTAGCCCTCGAGGAATCCCTCGCACAGGTGCTCTGACAGCACCTCGACCACCCGCCCGTCAGGCGCGAAGTACGAGTCAGCGTCGTCCTCTGTCCAGGTGAAGGCCCTGTTGGTGACCTTCAGCACGCCGCCCAGCTTGTTCGACTCGAGCTCGTCCGGGCAGAAGATGCGGAAGTTGCGCTCGGCCTCGGAGCGGCGCATCACCTCCGCCAGGTAGAGCCCGGTCTGCTCGAGCGCGCCCAGCTCGACCGCGCCGGGGCTGGGCACGCGCACCGCCGCGATCTGCGCGTCGGGCAGGTTCAGCGGTCGCCGGCGGCGGCCGCCGATGGCGTGCGGGTTCATGCCCATCCGCGCCCGGCCATGGGGCACGACTGAGAGCACCGCCTCGGCCGGTCGGCCGTGCTCGTCGAACAGCTCCTCCGGGCGGTACGAGCGCAGCCATTGCTCGACGATCGCCAGGTGGGCGGGATTGCTGCGCAGATCGGCGGCGGGCACCTGGTGCGAGCGGTACGAGCCCTCAACGCGCTTGCCGTCGATCTCGCGCGGCCCGGTCCAGCCCTTGGGCGTGCGCAGCACCAGCGCCGGCCAGCGCGGCCGCACGGCGCGCTCGCCGTCGCGCGCCCGGCGCTGCACGTCCGCGATCCGCTCGAAGGCGGCGTCCATCGCCGCCGCCATCCGATCGTCGATGCCGTCGTCATCGCCCGACACCACCAGCGGCTCCCAGCCGTGGCCGTCGAGCAGCGCGACCAGCTCCTCGTCGCTCATCGTGCCGGTGATCGTTGCCGAGCTGATCTTGAAACCGTTGGCGTGGAGGATCGGAAGCACGGCGCCGGAGGTGGCCGGGTCAAGGAAGCGGTTGATGTTCCACGAGCCGGCCAGCGGTCCGGTCTCCGCCTCGCCGTCGCCGACGATGCAGGCGACGACCAGGTCAGGGTTGTCCATGGCTGCGCCGGCGGCGGTCGAGAGCGAGTAGCCCAGCTCGCCGCCCTCGTAGATCGTGCCCGGGGTGCCGGGCACGAGGTGGCTGGGGAAGCCGCCCGGCCAGGAGAACGCGCGCACGAAGCGCTCGACACCCGCGTCGTCGCGGGTCATCTCGGGATAGAACTCGGCCAGCGAGCCGTCGAGGTAGTGATTGGCCAGGTTGGCCGCCGCGCCGTGGCCCGGCCCGGTGACCAGCATCACCTGGACGTCACGCTCGACGATCGCCCGGTTGAGATGAGCGTAGACGAGGTTGATGCCCGGCGCGGTGCCCCAGTGGCCGAGCAGCCGCGGCTTGACGTGCTCCGCCCGCAGGGGCTCACGCAGGAGCACGTTCGAGCGCAGGTATACCTGTGCCGCGGAGAGGTAGTTCGTCGCGCGACGGTACAGGCGCAGCTCGTCGAGCGAGATGGCGCGCGTGGGTGCCTGGGCGGTCGAGGTCATGTGGTTAGGTTAGTCCCGTTCGCGCCAGTCGTCGGCCGGACCACGAGAACTGACACAGGCGCGTGGGTCAGCACGTTGCGCGCCACGCTGCCCAGCAGCAGCCTGCCCAGGCCCGTCCGGCCGTGCGTGCCGATCATGATCAGATCGGCCTGGCGGTCATCCGCGACGCGGATCAGCTCCGCCGCGGGTAAGCCCTCGACGACGCTGCTCGCGGCGTGCAGGCCTGCCTCGATCAGGCGCTTGGCGGCGCCTGCGGCGACCTCCTCATGCTCGCGCATCGACTGCTCGAGGCCCTCGCGGTAGAACTCGGCTGATTCGATCGACATCGCCGGTCCGAGGCCGGAGTACCAGGCAACCGGCGTGGGGACGACGCTGGTCACCTCAACGGCGCAGCGGCGGAAGATGGGCCACTCGCGCAGCAGCTCTTCCGCTGCGCTGGCGTGCTCTGACCCGTCGTGGCCGAGCACGATCCGGCTGAGCGTCCGGCTGCGGGCAACGAGCACCGGGCATGGCGCGTGGTCCACGACCTCAGCGCTGACCGACCCCAGGAGCATGGTCGCGATCGAGCCGTGGCCCCGGCTGCCCACGACGACGAGGTCAGCCCCCCACTCCGCCGCCTCGTGCGCGATCGCGCTGGCCGCTCGGCCGCGCATCACGGCGCGCTCGGTGGCGATGCCCGTTCGGCTGAGGCCGCGCGCGGCGGCCTCGAGGACGCTTTCGGCCTGCGCGACCAGGTCCTCCTCGTAGCGATCCACGCGCGGCGTGGTCGGCATCGCCCAGGGCATGCCGAACAGCGCGCTGGCGCCCTCGACGGCGGTCACGACACGGATCGTGCTGCCGGCCGGCCAGTCAATGCCGGTCAGCAGGTGGCGCGCCACGTCGGCCGGCTCTGAGCCGTCAGTGGCAAGCAGGACGCGCATTGGTCGGCCCATTGGAACCTCCTCAGTCCTGGCCCATTGCCCCGGCCCGCGAGCGGAAGAGCGCCACGGAGGCGACGATCCAGCCGCCGATCAGCAGCATCGCGTAAGCCACGCACCAGATGCAGATGGCATGGATGACGAACAGCTCGAGGTAGGTCAGGTAGGCGAGCACTGGCAGGCTGGCCAGCCCGAGCAGATATGCCACGACCAGCGCCACGCGCGAGCCGCGCAGCCACCAGCCGGCGGCGGCGGCCAGGATCAGGCCCGAGCCGAGGACGCCGAAGACGGCCACCGGGATGCCCAGCAGCTCGGCGTACGGGCTGGCGCTGACTCGGTCACAGCCGCCGATGAACGCGCAGCTTGGGGCCTCGCCGGCGAGCTTGACGTAGGACAGGTAGAGCGCCACGAGCAGCGAGGCGAGGGCGAGGGTGACCATCCACGCGCCGCTCTCGCGCAGCCAGCCGAGCGGTCCGCCGCTCAGCCAGCCCCTGCCACCGCCTTGGATCCCGACCATCACTCCCCGAGCGCCTCGAGCTGGGCGTCGATCAACGCCGCCAGATCAGGGTAGCTCTGCGGCACTCCGCGCAGCATCTCATCGCCGACGATCAACGTCGGCGTTGAGTTGACGCCCAGCCTGACGCCCTCCTCGCGCTCTGCCGCGACCTCGCCGCGCACCTGCGGATCGGCCATGCACGAGCTCCACTGGTCGACGTCGAGGCCTGAGTTGCGAGCCATGAGCTCCAGCCGGCCCGCGCTGTAGCCGCCCTGGTTCTCCGCGCCGGCGTTGGCGAACAGGTAGTCGTGGAACTGCCAGAAGCGGCCCTGCCGCTCAGCACACCGCACGCCGGCCGCCGCCTCGATCGACTCCGGCCCGAGGAAGGCGAACTCGCGGTAGGCCAGGCGCACCTTGCCGGGCTCGACGTAATCAGCGATCAGCAGCGGGTTGACGCTGCGCGCCAGCTGGGCACAGGCCGGGCACTGGTAGTCCGACCAGATCTCGATGGTCAGCGGAGCGTCCAGCGCGCCAAGGGCACTGCCGTCAGCCAGCTCGTACGGCGCCGGCTGGGTCGGGCTGCGCACGTCGGCCACGGGCGGCGGCGGCGGGGCGATGACGAAGGCGTAGATCAGAACGCCGACAACGGCCAGGGCGAGCACGCCGAGCGTGATTGGCAGCAGCGGCAGCTGGCCGCGCGCCGACTGTCGCTGGCGCTGCCGCTGGCGTTGCCGCTTCTCGCGTCGCTCGGCGAGCTCGGCCTCACGCCGGTCGCGACGCGTGCCGCTCATTGGCTGCTCCGGCGAAAGGCGAGCGCGATCAGGAAGACCCCCCAGCTGAGCCGCTCCCGGCGTACGGTCATTGGACCTCCTTGATGGCCTGGCGTGCCTCGCTGCGCTCGATACCGGCCAGCTCCTGCAGCTGGCGCCAGCTGGCCAGCCGGTCGGCTTGCGTCGCCATCATCTCCGGGCTCGGCTCGCCGTCCGCGAAATGCGGCGCGAACCTGCCCTCAGTGCGGGCGAAGGCCAGGAAGTCGAAAACCGATCCGTCCGGCTGGGTCAGCCAGTCCTCGCGCAGCGCCGGGTTGCCCTGCAGCGACAGACGCTCGGCGATCGACTCGCCGCGACGCGAATCGTACGTGAACAGCGGGAAGGCGCGCGAATCGACAGCCAGCCGCGACTGCGCGCTGGACGCGTCGTCGGCGATCCCGTGCTCGGGCTGGCAGGGCGTGTAGACGAGGATCACCGCCGGCCCCGGGTAGTCATTGGCCTCGATCACCGCCCTGTAGAAGTGGTTCAGGTGGGCAGTCGTGGTCTGGGCCACGTAGACCTCGCCGTGGGCGACGAGAATGCGGCCCAGCTCCTTGCGTCGCTCCGACCGGCCGCGCTGGGCCGTGCCGAAGGCAGACAGCTTGGTCACCTGGCCGCCGAACGAGGCAGTCGACGCCTGGCCACCGGTGTTCGAGTAGGCCTGCGTGTCGAGCACGAGAACCTTGATGTCGGCGCCAGAGGCGACCATCCGCGACAGCGACTGGAACCCGATGTCGTACATCGCTCCGTCGCCGCCGATGACCCACAGCCGGCGCCCCGCATGGCCGGCCTGGTCCCAGCGGGTGCGGATGCCGAGCGCGTCGGCAGGCGCGTTCTCGAAGAGCGAGTTCGTCCACGGCACGAGGTAG